>NZ_PSUE01000036.1:0-22354 GCF_002931645.1 Rathayibacter sp. AY2B5
GGGGCGGACGGGCCATGGGCGGGTGCCTCCTCGATCGCGGCGGGGGAAGTGGAGCGGCCCCGGCGCCCGCACCGAGGTGCTGGGCTCCGGGGCCGCTCCGGCGTGCCGAGACTACGCGGAGAAGCGCGGGAAGGCGGAGCGACCCGCGTAGGTCGCCGCACCTCCCAGGATCTCCTCGATGCGCAGCAGCTGGTTGTACTTCGCGACGCGGTCCGAGCGGGCCGGGGCGCCGGTCTTGATCTGGCCGCCGTCCACCGCGACCGCGAGGTCGGCGATGGTGGTGTCCTCGGTCTCGCCGGAGCGGTGCGAGAGGATCGCGGTCATGCCGTTGCGCTGGGCCAGGGCCACGGCGTCGAGCGTCTCGGTGAGCGTGCCGATCTGGTTCACCTTGACCAGGATCGAGTTGCCGGCCTTCTCGGCGATGCCGCGGGCGAGGCGCACCGGGTTGGTGACGTACAGGTCGTCTCCGACGAGCTGCACCTTGTCGCCGATGGCCGCGGTGAGGTGGGTCCAGCCGGCCCAGTCGTCCTCGTCCAGCGGGTCCTCGATCGAGACCAGCGGGTAGTTGGCGACGAGGTCGGCGTAGTAGGAGGAGAGCTCCTCGGCCGAGAGCTTCTTGCCCTCGAACGTGTAGGCGCCGTCCTCGTAGAACTCCGAGGAGGCGACGTCGAGCGCGAGCCCGATGTCCTTGCCGGGGGTGAAGCCGGCGGCCTCGACGGCCTTGAGGATGAAGTCGAGCGCCTCGCGGTTGGTGGGCAGGTCGGGGGCGAAGCCGCCCTCGTCGCCGAGGCCGGTGGCGAAGCCGGCCTTCTTCAGCTGCGCCTTGAGCGCGTGGTAGATCTCGACGCCCCAGCGCAGGCCCTCGGAGAAGGACTCGGCGCCCAGCGGGACGGCCATGAACTCCTGGATGTCGACGCCGGTGTCGGCGTGCGCGCCTCCGTTGATGATGTTCATCAGCGGCACGGGCAGGGTGTGCGCGTTCGGGCCGCCGACGTAGCGGAACAGGTCGAGGTCCGACGACTGCGCGGCGGCCTTGGCCACGGCGAGGCTGACGCCGAGGATCGCGTTCGCGCCCAGGCGGGACTTGTTCTCGGTGCCGTCGAGCTCGATCAGCTCGGCGTCGACGAGGCGCTGGTCGGTGGCGTCGAAGCCCTCGATGGCCGGGCCGATCTCGTCGATGACGGCGTCGACGGCCTTCTGCACGCCCTTGCCGAGGTAGCGGTCGGAGTCGCCGTCGCGGAGCTCGTACGCCTCGAACGCGCCGGTGGAGGCGCCGGACGGGACGGCCGCTCGCGAGGACGCGCCGTCCTCGAGCAGGACCTCGACCTCGACCGTGGGGTTGCCACGGGAGTCCAGAATTTCTCGGGCGACGACTGCCTCGATAAGGGCCACAACTATCTCCTCTTGACGGGTGGGCTCCCGGAGACGGGAGCGGTCGGGAAGGAGTCTACTGACCGCCTCCGAAGCGCAGGAGACCGCGGCCGGTCGTAGACTCCCAGGGCCCGATCGCCGGACGGCCCGGGCGCACCCGCCGACCCGGAGGTTCCCCGTGACCACGACCGCCGCCGACCACGTCGACCGTCTCACCGCCGTCGTCCCGGACTTCCCGAGCCCGGGCATCCTGTTCCGCGACCTCACGCCGGTCTTCGGCGACGGCGAGGCCCTGCGGGCGGTGGCCGACGCGCTGATCGAGCCCTACCGCGGCCGGATCGACGCGATCGCGGGCGTGGAGGCGCGCGGCTTCCTGCTCGCCGCGGCGGCCGCCTACTCGGCGGGTCTCGGCGTCGTCACCATCCGCAAGCCCGGCAAGCTCCCGCGGGCCGTGCTGCGCGAGCAGGCGACCCTCGAGTACGGCGAGACGATGCTGGAGGTGCACGAGGACGCGGCGCCCCGCGGCTCGCGGCTGCTGCTGGTCGACGACGTGCTGGCGACCGGGGGCACGCTCGACGCGAGCCGGCGCCTGATCGAGCGCGCAGGGTGGAGCCTCGAGGGGATCGCGGTGGTCATGGAGCTCGACGGGCTCGGGGGCCGCGAGGTGCTGGCCGGCCACCGCGTCGACGCGATCGTCACCGTCTGACCCGGCCCCGTCGCTCCGCTCCCCCTGCCCTCCCCTTCCCGCGAGACGCCACCGGCATATGCGACCCACCGGGCGAGCCGCACTCGAGTGGCGTCCCGCGGAAGGGGGAAGGGACGGGGTCAGGTGAGGGAGAGGGACATCCGGGAGAGGACGAAGGTCTCGAGCACCTGCACGAGCATGTAGAGCACGAGCGAGACGCCGGTCACGAGCACGACCGCCGACCAGACGTCCGCGAACCGGGCCTGGGCGGACCAGGCGTTGATCGCCCCGCCGATGCCCGCACCGGTGGAGAGCCACTCCGCGAGCAGCGCGCCCGTGATCGCCCCTGGCACCGAGATGCGGATCGCGGCGAAGAGCGAGGGCAGCGAGCCGGGGATGGCCACCTTGCGGATCGCGGTGAGAGTGCTGCCGCCGTAGACCGCGACCACGTCGAGCATCTGCGGGGAGGCGTTGTTGAGGCCGAAGGCGATCGTCACCAGCGCGGGGAACAGGACGACGATCCCGCCGATCACCGCGACCGAGGCGATCGAGCCGGTCCCGAAGACGAGGATGATCAGCGGCGCCATCGCGATCAGCGGCACCGAGCGCAGCAGCATCGCGAACGGCATCAGCGCGTGCTCGATGCCCTTCGACAGGCGGAACAGGATCGCGCCGAGGATCGCCACGACCAGGCCGGCCGCGAAGCCGATCAGCGCGTCGCCCATGGTCACGGCGAAGAGGCCGCCCAGCTCGGCGCGGTGCTCCGCGGCCTTCGCATCGGTCACCAGATGCTGCCAGACGTCCCACGGGCCCTTGACCACGTAGGGCGAGACCCCGCTGAAGAGGACCACGCCGATCCAGATCGCCAGCACGATCACGATCGTCGACAGGGCGACGAGCAGGCTCTTGCGCAGGCTCTTGAGAGTCGCGCCGAGGGCGGCCGTGCGCAGCTGACGCCGCAGCTCGTCGACCGCGAGGATCGACGTGGCCGTGGACTGCTCCGTGCGGTCGGGGACGGTGGTCGTCATGGTCATGCCCGCTTTCCGGAGGACCAGGGCGCGATGAGGCGCCCGATCAGTCCGACGATGCCGTAGCCGAGGAGCGCGACGCCCGCGCAGAGGAGGAAGAGCGCCCAGACGCGGGGCGAGTTCAGCGAGACCTGCGCCGCGACCAGGATCGGGCCCACGCCCGTCTCGATCTTGCCGAAGTACTCGCCGAGGATCGCGCCGAGGAAGGCCGCGGGCACCGCGATCTGCAGCGCCGACAGGATGTTGGGCAGCGCCGCGATCAGACGGACCTTGCGCAGCTGGGTGAACCGCGAGCCCCCGTAGACCGTGACGACGTCGAGCGCCGCCTTGTCGGCCGCCTTCAGCCCGAGCAGGCTGCCGACGACCGTGGTGAAGAACACCGAGAGGCCGGCCAGGAAGATCGCCGTCGCGCTCGCCTTCCCGGGAGCGTCCGCACCGCCGAGGATCAGCAGCACGATCGCTCCGATGGCGACGATCGGCACGCAGTAGGTGATGACCGCGAGCTGCGAGACGACCCCCTCCAGCCAGGGCAGGACCAGCACGAGCGCCGAGAGCACGAGCGCGAGGAGGTTGCCCCAGAAGTAGCCGACGGCCGCCTCGCCGATCGTGACGGAGAAGTTGCGCCAGTAGAAGCCCGCGCCGTCCTCCATCGCGGTCTGCACGACCTGCACGGGAGTGGGGACGGGCGCGTAGGTCGCGGCGCCGGTGGGCGCGGTGACGAGCGCCACGATCCACCAGACGGCGACGATCGCGGCGACGCCGATCAGCCCGGTGAGCCACGGAGGCAGGGACAGGGTGCGGCGCGGGGCCGCGGGGAGCGTGGTGGCCACGATGCCTCCTAGACGCGGTCGTCCGCGGCCGCGCCGCCGTCGCCGAACAGCAGCTCGGAGGCCTGGTCGACGTAGGCGTGGAACTCGGGGGTGCGCTGCATCTCGGGGGTGCGCGGGCGGGGGAGGTCGATGTCGATGATCTCCTTCACCCGTCCCGGGCGCGGGCTCATCACCGCGACGCGGTCCGAGAGGAAGATCGCCTCCGAGATGCCGTGCGTGACGAGGAGCGTCGTGGCGGGCTTCTCGGTCCAGATCCGCAGCAGCTCGAGGTTGAGCTTCTGCCGCGTCATGTCGTCGAGGGCGCCGAACGGCTCGTCGAGCAGCAGGACCTCGGGCTTGAGGATCAGGCACCGCGCGATCGACACGCGCTGGCGCATGCCGCCCGAGAGCTGGGCCGGCTTGGCCTTCTCGAAGCCGCGGAGGCCGACGAGGTCGATCAGCTCGTCGATGTAGGACTGGTCGACGCTCTTGCCCGCGATCTCGAACGGCAGGCGGATGTTCGCCATGACGCTGCGCCACGGCAGGAGCGCGTGGTCCTGGAATGCGATGCCGAGCTTGTTGTCGCGGCGCAACTCCTGGGGAGTGCGGCCGTCGACCCGGATGGAGCCGGACGTCGGCTCCTCCAGTCCCGCGAGGATGCGCAGGATGGTCGACTTGCCGCACCCCGACGGGCCGAGCAGGGCGAGGAAGCTGCCCTGGTCGGTGTGGAGATCGGTGTCCTGCAGCGCCGCGACGCTGCGCGAGCCCATCCGGAACGTCTTCGACAGGCCGTGGATCTGGATGCCGGTGCCGCCGGCACCCTGGTCGCGCAGGGTGCCGGCGTCGGTCGTGTCGGTCACGAGTGGTGCCCTTCGTGGATCAGGATCAGGCCGCGTACTTCATCAGCTCGGGGTTCTCCTCGTAGACCTCGTCGAGGAGGGTCAGATCGAAGAGGTCCTCGGCCGTGACGTCGATCCCGGCGCCCGCGAGGGACGCGATGGTCTCGGACTGCAGCGTCTCGGAGATGGTGAAGAGGCCGTTCGAGACCGTCTCGTCCGAGACGACCAGTTCCTCGGCCTGGATGGTGGCGCCCTTCTTGGAGGACTCCTCGTTGAGGCCGAGGTCCTTGCCGTAGTTCTCGACGGCGAGCATCGCGCCCGCCTCCGGGTCGTTGACCGCGTCGGTCCAGCCCTTGATCTCGGCGACGAGGAACGCCTTCAGAGCGTCGCGCTTCTCGGCGATCGCCTGCTCCGACACCGAGAAGGTCTCGGCGACGAAGGGGAGGCCGTTGTCGGCGAAGGGCAGGTTGACGACCTCGTAGCCCTCGGCCGCGACCGTGATGGCCTCGTTCGTCAGGTAGGCGATGAAGCCGTCGACGGTGCCGTTGACGAGGACGGAGGGGTCGTACTCGACGGGGACGACTGTGAGGTCGGACTCGGACAGGCCGTTCGCGGCGAGCAGCGCCTGGAACAGGGAGGTGTTCGAGGCCTGGACGCCGATCTTCTTCCCGGCGAGGTCGGCCGGAGTGGCGATGTTCCCGGCGGTCTTGATCGAGAGGACCGTGAAGGGGTTCTTCTGGTAGGTCGCGCCGATGATCTTGAGCGGGGCCTCCTGCTGGGCGATCGCGGTGCCGATCGAGACGGCGTCGCTGAGCGCGACGTCCGCGCTGCCCGAGAGGAGCTCGGCCACGCCCGTCGAGGGGCCGGGGGTGAGCGTCACTCCCGCGAGGCCGGCCTCGGTGAAGTAGCCCTTCGAGTCGGCGAAGAACTCGCCCGCGAACTCCTCGTTCTTGATCCAGGAGAGCTGGACCTTGAGGGTGCCGAGGTCGCCGCCGTCCGCGGCGGACGCGCCGGAGGAGTCGGAGGCGCAGGAGGCGAGGACGGAGGCGCCGCCGATCGCGAGGCCGGCGACACCCGCCAGGCGGAGGAGGCTGCGGCGGTCGAAGGCCGGGAGGGAACGGAGGGGCGACAGGGTCAAGGGGACTCCTCGGGTGGGGATCGTCAGGGCTGCTGCGGTGCGGTGCGCGGGGTCGCAACGGGGTGCCCGTGCAGGCGCGCCAAGCCGCGCCGATCGGGTGCCTCGACGCTATCCGGGGGAGATTTCTCGGGTGTGTCCGCAGATTTCGCGGGTATTAAGGCTCTCACGGATCCGACAAGGATCCGACCAGATCGACATGATCCGCTGACGGATCATCTGAGACCCTGTTCAGGCCTCACAGGACGGCCCCGGCCCCTCCCACGGGCGCGGCTCAGCGCAGGCAGCCGGCGTCGCTCACCCGGCGCCGCCGGCGCGGATCAGCCGAGGTCCTTGAAGGAGAGGTCGGCGGCGGAGGCGGCGTCCCGCGGAACGAGCGCGAAGCGCGTGAAGCCCGCGGCGGCCGCGCGGTCCAGCAGCGGGGTGAGGTTCTTCGCCCGGCGCTCGAGGCGCACGCGCGAGCCCCGGGCGATCAGCTCCTGCTTGAGCGCGAGCAGCAGCTCGGGCGCCGCGTCGCGCTCGTGGACGAGGACGACGGCGTCGGGACGCTCGACGACGGCACCGCCGATCAGCTCGACGATCCGCTCGAAGCCGATCGAGAAGCCGCAGGCCGGCACGTCCTGACCGAGGAAGCGGCCGATCATCCCGTCGTACCGCCCGCCTCCGCCGACCGAGGAGCCCGAGGACGGGTGCGCGATCTCGAAGATCGTGCCGGTGTAGTAGCCCATGCCCCGCACGAGCGTCGGGTCGAAGCGGAGCGAGACGCCGGCGGGCAGCGAGCGCAGCGACCGGGCCAGGGTCTCGAGCGCGAGCACCGCCTCCGGGTCGATGCCCTCGGGCAGCACGTCGAGGATCGCGGACTGCTCGAGCGCCACTCCCCCGGCGGCGACCGCCTCCTCGATCCGCGCGAGGTAGCCCCCGAGGACCGCGGCCGCGTCCGGCCCGTCGGCCTCGAGCTCGGCGACGACCCCGGTGGCGCCGATCTTGTCGAGCTTGTCGATCGAGATCAGCGCCGGGCCGAAGCGCTCGGGGGCGAAGCCGCAGTGCTCGAGGATTCCGGTGAGGATGCGGCGGTCGTTGATCCGGATGGTGCAGTCCTCGAGGCCCAGCGCGTCGAGCGCCGCCGCGGTCGCCGTGATGAGCTCGACCTCGGCCAGCTGCCCGGGCTCGCCGATGATGTCGATGTCGCACTGCACGAACTGGCGGTACCGCCCCTTCTGCGGGCGCTCGGCGCGCCACACCGGCGCGATCTGCACCGAGCGGAAGACGGCCGGCAGCTCGGCGCGGTGCGAGGCGTAGAAGCGGGCGAGCGGCACCGTGAGGTCGAAGCGCAGGCCGAGGTCGGCGAGGGCGGACGCGTCGTCGACCGCCGCGAGGTCGTCGCGGGTGAGCCCGCGGCGCAGGACGCTGAAGGCGAGCTTCTCGTTGTCGCCGCCGAGCCCGGAGTGGAGGCGGTCGAAGTCCTCGACCACGGGCGTCTCGATCTCGTCGAACCCGTGGGAGGCGTACACGCGGCGGATGACGCCGAGCGCGTGCTCGCGCTTCGCCTTGTCGGCGGGGAGGAAGTCGCGCATGCCGCGGGGCGGGGTGATCGGGGAGGCCATGACGGCGATTCTCCCAGATCGGCCGGGGCGGGCCGGCGGGCGCCTCAGTCCGCGCGCCGCTCCTGCTCCACCGCGCGGATCTCATCCTGCAGGTCGCGCGTCGCGGTGCGGAGCGCACGCTCGGCGTCGAGCCCCTGGGCGCGGGCGGAGGCGACGATGGCCAGCAGCAGCGGGCCGAGGTCCTCCTCCGACTCGATGGGCAGGGGGCCCTGGCCGGCGTCCACGACGCCCAGCGAGGTCGCCTTGCCGATCACCTTGTCGGCGAGCGCGAGAGCCGGCATGCCCTGCGGGATCCCGTCGAGCACGCTCGTGCGGTGCGGCTTCTCGGTGCGCTTGAGCTCGTCCCACACCGCGATGACGTCGTCGGCCGTCTCGGCCGTGGCGTCGCCGAACACGTGCGGGTGGCGGCCGATCATCTTGGCGTTCATGTGCGCCGCGACGTCCTCGATGGTGAAGGGCTCGGCGCTCTCGGCCGCCAGGTCGGCGTGGAAGAGCACCTGGTAGAGGACGTCGCCGAGCTCCTCGATCAGGTCGGCCCGGTCCCCCGCCTCGATGGCGTCGACGAGCTCGTGCGACTCCTCGATCAGGTAGCGCACGAGCGACTCGTGGGTCTGCTCGGCGTCCCACGGGCAGCCGCCCGGGGCGCGGAGGACGTGGACGGTGCGGATGAGCTCGTCGAGCCGGGGATGCGCGGTCACCCCGCCATCCTCGCATCCGGTCCGGCCGCCTCCGCGGACATCCGGGCGGCGCGGGCGCCCGGGAGCCTCAGGCCCGCGCGAGACGCCGCCGCGCGACGAGGAGGCAGCCGCCGGCGACGAGCGGCACCGCGGCGAGGAGCCCGGGCGACGCCGCGACGGACACCGCGGTCGAGGCGCTGACCAGTGCACCCGCCAGGTTCCAGAGGACCACCGCGACTCCCGCGCCGTCCCCGATCGGGAGCGGCACCGGGCTGAGCAGCTGCGGCGGCAGCGGACCCCGGGTCGCGTCCATCGCCCGCGCGGCGACGGCGGCGACGGCGGTCGCGGCGGCCACCGGCACCGCCGCGCCCGGGAGCAGCAGCGAGGCGGCGAGGGCGCCGAGCATCGCGACTCCGACCGCGAGCACCAGCGGGAGGACGGCGTGCAGGAGGAGCAGCTCGAACGGGCCGGGGGCGAGGAGCGCCGGCTGTCCCGCGGTCGCGGCGGCGTGACGGAAGCCGTCGCTCCAGACGCCGGCGCCGAGGTAGGCGAGCACGCCCGCCGCGGCGGCCGGGAGTGCGAGGAGGGAGGACGGCACGACCGCGGCGAGCACGGCGGCGGCGCCGGCGGCGGCCAGCGCGACGACCGCGACCGCCGAGCGTCCGGGAGTGCGCAGCGCGCCGATCGCGTCGCGCACCGGCACCGCGAGGGCGAGCGGGGAGAGGCGGACCGCTCGGAGCCCCCGCCCGATCGCCGGGAGGGCGCGGTACCCGTCGAGCGACTCGGCGAGATCGCCCGTCGCTCCGAGCCGGGCGGTCGCCGACCACTGCCGGGCCTGGGCGAGGAGCCGAGGTCCGCGCGCGGCGTCGAGCAGCCGGGGCGCCGCGGCCAGGACGACCGCGGCCGACGCGAGCAGCACGGTCGCGGCGCGCACCTCCTCCGCTCCGCTCACGGCCGAGGCGAGGAGGCCGCCCGGCGTGGGCGCACCGGGCACGAGGGCCCCGAGGACCGCGAGGGAGGCGAGGAGGCCCGCCGCGAGCGCGGGGAGGCGCGAGGGCAGGCACTGACCGGCGAGCCAGGCGACGGCGAGGAGGCCGGCGAACGCGGCGCCGCCGGCGACGGCCGCGAGGATCGGCGCGGAGGCGGCGAGGGCGAGGAGCGACGCGACGGCGGAGCAGCACGCCGCGAGACCGGCCGACGCCCGGACCACGGGCAGGCGGAGCACCGACCAGCGGCGCAGATCGGTCGCGAGCAGCACGGCCGTGGTGTGCGGCTCGCCCACCGCGGGTCCGCGCACCCGGCCCAGGAGCACGGCGGCGGGCAGGGCGAGGCCCGCGGCGAGGGCGATCAGCGGCTCCGGCGCGGCTCCCGCCTCGGCGGCGAGGAGCGCGAGGGCCCGGGCGAGAGGGAGGACGACGACGAGGACGGTCATCGCGGCGAGGTAGCCCACGTAGGCGCGCGGACTCGGCGGAGCCGCGGCGCGGTGCCGGTGCAGAGCCCGCACCTCGGCGACGCGGGCCCCCTCCGCGCGCGTCACGCCCGCTCCAGCTCGACGACCCGCGCGCCCAGACCCTCGATCAGCACAGGGCTGTGGGTCGCGACGACGAGCGCCCGGGACGCGGCTGCGCGCCGCAGGACCTCCGCGACCAGCGGCACCCGCTCGACGTCGAGCCGCTGCTCCGGCTCGTCGAGCAGCAGCACCGCGGAGGGACGGGCCAGCACGAGCGCGAGGGAGAACAGCTGCGTCTGCCCGGAGGAGAGCTCGTGCGGGAAGCGGCGGGCGAGCGGAGCGAGCGCGAGCGCGTCGAGACCAGCTGCGGCCTCGCGGCGGGCGTCGGCGACCGGCTCGCCCCACGAGACGGCGACCATCGCGAGGTGCTCCTCGAGGGTCAGGTCCCGCTCGAAGGGCGGAGTGCCGATCAGGGCGGCGACGGCGCGGCGGTGGGCGGCGGAGCGCTCCTCCGGGGCGCGCCCGGCCACCGCCACGACTCCCTCGCTCGGAGCGGTGAGGCCGGCGATCACCCGCAGGAGCGTGGTCTTGCCGGTGCCGTTGCGGCCCGTCACCGCGACGCGCTCCCCCGCCTCCACCTCGAGCGAGCACGGGGCGAGCAGCTCGACCCCCGAGGCGCGCACCGCGACCCCGCGGACGGCGACCAGCGGGCCGGCGAGCGGGTCCGGCGTGTGGGGGCGTCGGGCGGCGAGGAGCGGCATGCCCTCCATCCTGCCAGCGGGCCCTCCCGCAGCGGCGACGGCCGCCGGAGCGGGACGGCGCGCCACCGGGGAGCGCCGCCCCGAGGACCTCAGACGGTGACCGGCTCCGGGAACAGCGCGTCCAGGAGCGACGCCACCCACTGGATGAGCGCCCGGTCGCCGAGCGGGACGCCGTCGAGCACGGGCATCGGCACGACGACCGCGTCGGCCTGCTGCAGGTACTTCGCGGTCGGGTACATCCGGCGCAGGCGCACCTGGATCGAGTCGGGCAGATGAGCGGGAGCCACGCGGACGTTCGAGCCCATCGCGACCACGTCGCTGAGGCCCGCCTTCTGCGCGCGCATGCGCAGCCGCGACACCAGGATGAGGTTCTCGACCGCCTCGGGCAGCTCACCGTAGCGGTCGGTCAGCTCCTCGACCACGAGGTCGATGCTCCCCTCCTTCGCCGTCGGCGACGACGCGGCCGACAGCTTCTGGTACGCCTCCAGGCGCAGCCGCTCGCTGTCGACGTACTCCTCCGGGATGCGCGCGTCGACGGGCAGCTCGAGCCGCAGCTCGGTCTGCCCCTCGGCGACCTCGCCGCGGAAGGTGTCGACGGCCTCGCCGATCATCCGCAGGTAGAGGTCGAAGCCCACGCCCTGGATGTGCCCGGACTGCTCGCCGCCGAGGAGGTTGCCCGCACCGCGGATCTCGAGGTCCTTCAGCGCGATCTGCATGCCGCCGCCGAGATCCGAGTTGGCGGCCAGCGTCTGCAGCCGGTCGTGCGCGGTCTCGCTCAGCGGCTTCGTCTCGTCGTAGAGGAGGTACGCGTAGGCGCGCTCGCGGCCGCGGCCGACCCGCCCGCGCAGCTGGTGCAGCTGCGAGAGACCGTACTTGTCGGCGCGGTCGACGATCAGCGTGTTGGCGTTCGGGATGTCGAGGCCGGTCTCGACGATCGTCGTCGACACCAGGACGTCGAACTTGCGCTCCCAGAAGTCGACGATGATCCGCTCGAGCTGCGACTCGCTGAGCTTGCCGTGCGCGACCGCGATCCGCGCCTCGGGAACCAGCTCGGCGAGCTGCGAGGCGACGCGGTTGATCGTCGAGACGCGGTTGTGCACGAAGAACACCTGGCCCTCGCGCAGGAGCTCCCGGCGGATCGCGGCCGACACCTGCTTCTCGGAGTAAGGGCCGACGAAGGTGAGGATCGGGTGGCGCTCCTCCGGCGGGGTCGCGAGGGTCGACATCTCGCGGATGCCGGTCACCGCCATCTCGAGCGTCCGCGGGATGGGCGTGGCGCTCATCGAGAGGATGTCGACGTTCTTCTTCAGCGCCTTGAGCTTGTCCTTGTGCTCGACGCCGAAGCGCTGCTCCTCGTCGATCACGAGCAGGCCGAGGTCCTTGAAGACGATGTTGTCGCTGAGGAGCCGGTGGGTCGCGATGACCATGTCGACGGTGCCGTCGGCCAGGCCCTCGATCGTCTCCTTCGACTCCTTCGCGCTCTGGAACCGGCTGAGCGCCCGCAGGTGAACGGGGAAGCCGGCGAAGCGCTCCTGGAACGTCTCGAGGTGCTGGCGGACGAGCAGCGTGGTCGGCACGAGCATCGCGACCTGCTTCCCGTCCTGGATCGCCTTGAACGCGGCGCGCACGGCGACCTCGGTCTTGCCGAAGCCGACGTCGCCCGAGAGCAGGCGGTCCATCGGGATCGGCCGCTCCATGTCGGCCTTGACCTCGTCGATGACGGTGAGCTGGTCGGGGGTCTCGGCGAACGGGAACGCCTCCTCCAGCTCGCGCTGCCAGGGGGTGTCCGGCGGGAACGCGTGCCCGCGGGAGGCCATCCGGGCGGAGTACAGCTTCACGAGCTCGACCGCGATGTCGCGGACCGCGCGGCGGGCCTTGCTCTTGGCCTGCGCCCAGTCGCTCCCGCCCATCTTGCTCAGCGCCGGAGCCTCGCCGCCGACGTAGCGGGAGAGCAGGTCGAGCTGGTCCGTGGGGACGAGCAGCTTGTCGCCGGGGAAGCCGCGCTTGCTGGGGGCGTACTCGAGCACCAGGTACTCGCGGCGCGTCTTGATCGCGTTGCGGCCCCCGCTGGAGACCTCGCGCTGCGAGAGCTCCACGAACCGGCCGATGCCGTGGGTGGCGTGCACGACGAAGTCGCCGGGGGTGAGCTGCAGCGGGTCGACGACGTTCTTGCGGCGCGACGCGAGCTTCTTCACCGCGCGGGAGTCGTAGCCGACGGTGCGGCCGTAGAACTCCGTGTCGGTGAGCAGGGCGAGCTTCGCCTCCTCCACCTCGAAGCCGTGGTCGACGGAGGCCTGGACCACGTAGGCCAGGCCCGTCTCGAGCCCGGCGGGGAGGTCGGCGACGATGCGGGCGGCGACCTCGTGCTCGGCGAGGACCTGGTCGGTGCGCTCGACCGTGCCGGTGCCGGGCGCGGTCAGGACCACGGTCCAGCCGTCGGCCAGGCGCGCGCGGACGTGGGCGAGGGCGCCCTCGACGCTCGCTCCGAAGCCGGGGACCGGCTCGCCCTCGACCCGGACGGCGAGGATCTCGTCGATCCCGAGCTCCTCCGGCAGCACCTCGGCCTCGCCCGCGGCGGGGCCCTGGCGGAACGTGCTCATCGTCCACCACGGGTGGTCGGGAGCGTCGGCGCCCGGGGCGCTGAGCTTCACGGAGTCGCGGAGCGCGCCGAGCGAGATGAACTCGCCCGAGGCGAGGTCGATGGGGGCCTCGGCGCCGGCGGTCGCCGCGCTCCAGGCCGCCTGCAGGAACTCGCGGTTCGTCTCGGCGAGGCTGATCGCCCGCGTCGCCACGCGCTCGGGGGCGAGGACCGCGACGGCCGCCCCCTCGGGGAGGTAGTGCGAGATCGGGACCAGCCGCTCCAGCAGCGCGGGGGCGAGCGACTCCATCCCCTCGACCGGGATGCCCTCGGCGATCTTCGCGAGCATCGCCGACAGGCTCGGGAACTCGTGCAGCATCTCGCGGGCCCGCTGCCTCACCGCGGGCACCAGCAGCAGCTCGCGGCTCGGCGGGAGGACCACCGAGTCGGCCTCGCCCGGGAGCGATCGCTGATCGGCCACGGAGAAGCCGCGGATGGAGTCGACCTCGTCGCCGAAGAAGTCCACTCGGCTCGGATGCTCGGCCACCGCGGGGAAGACGTCGAGGATGCCGCCGCGCACGGCGAACTCGCCGCGGCGCGTGACCATGTCGACCCGGGCGTAGGCCAGGTCGACCAGCTCGGAGGAGATGCGGCCGAGGTCGTAGCCGCGGGCGCCCTTCACGAGTCGGATCGGCTCGATGTCGGCGAGGTTGTCGGCGACCGGCTGCAGCGCCGCGCGCACGGAGGCGACCACCACGAGGGGCCGCTCGCCGGACCACTGCTTCATCCGCCGCAGCGCGTCCAGGCGCCGCCCCACGATCTCGGCGCTCGGGCTGAGGCGCTCGTGCGGCAGCGTCTCCCACGCGGGGAACTCGACGACGTCCGCATCCGGCAGCATGCAGCCGAGAGAGGCGCGCACGTTCTCGGAGTCGCGGCCCGTGGCCGTGACCACCAGCGCCGCCTGCGGGCGTCCCGCCTCCGCGCGCCTCTCGATCAGGCCCGCGAGCAGGGGGACCCGGAGGCCGTCAGCCACCGAGAAGTCGGCGTCCCGCACCGCGTACGCGAGAGCATCGTCGAACGTGGAGGCGCGCGACAGCGCCGAGATGATCTCGTTGAGGGGCACGGGTCCAGTTTACGGCCGCCCCGCGGGCCGACCGCCGAGGGAACCCCGAACCGTCGAGGGAGCCCGGGGCTGCGGTCTCCCTCGCCGTCCGGGGTCCCCTCGGCGGAGGGCGGGTCAGGCGCTGGTGTGGAACTTCAGCTGGGCGGCGGAGAGGCCGGAGTCGGCGATGAGCTCGACGGCGTCGGCGGCGTCCGAGACCAGGATCGGGAGCGCCTCGCGCTCCGGGCCGGCGAAGTCCTTCAGCACGAAGTCGGCGGCCTGCTGGCGGCCCGGCGGGCGGCCGATGCCGACCCGCACGCGCAGGAACTCGGCTCCTCCGGTCGCCGCGAGGATGTCGCGGATGCCGTTGTGCCCTCCGTGACCGCCGCCCTGCTTGAGGCGCAGGGTGTCGAAGGGGATGTCGAGCTCGTCGTGCACGACGATCAGGTGCGCCGGGTCGACCGAGTAGAAGTCGAGCAGCTGCGCCGTCGGCCCGCCGGAGAGGTTCATGAAGCTGTTGGGCTTGCCCAGCACGAGCTTCGGTCCGCCCGGGCGGAGGAAGCCCTCGGCGACCACGGCGTTGGCGCGGTTGTGCCGGCGGAACGAGCCGCCGATCCGTGTCGCGAGCTCGTCGAGCACCATCTGGCCGACGTTGTGCCGGTTGCGCGCGTACTGCGCGCCCGGGTTGCCCAGTCCGACGACCAGCCAGGTGTCACCCATGTCGTTCCTCTTCCTCGGGGACGGCGGAGGGGCTCCCCCGCCGGACGCGGAACGGGCCCGCCGCGGCTGCGAGCGGGCCCGTTCCCGGGGTGGTGCGGACTACTCCGCGGTCTCGGCGACGACGTCGCCCGAGGCCGGGGTCTCGTCGTCCTCGCCCAGGTCCTGCTCGACCTCGGCGGTGACGTTGACGATGAGCACCTCGGCGTCGGTGACCAGCGTGGCGCCCTCGGGGAGCGTGACGTCGGCAGCGGTGATCTGCGTGCCGGCCTCGAGGCCCTCGACGGAGACGACGATGTTCTGCGGGATGCGCGTGGCGTCGACCTCGAGCGAGAGGGTGTTCGACTCGATCGAGACGAGGGTGCCGGGAGCGGCGTCGCCCTCGACGTGCACGGGGATGTCCACCTCGACCTTCTCGCCCTTGTTGATGACGACGAGGTCGATGTGCTCGATGATCTGGCGCACCGGGTCGCGCTGGATGTCCTTCACCAGCGTGGTCTGCGCGGCGCCCTCGATGTCGAGCTCGAGGATCGCGTTCGCCTTGCGGGTGAGCAGGAGCACCTGGTGGCCCGGGAGGGTGAGGTGCTGGGGCTCGGTGCCGTGGCCGTAGAGGACCGCGGGGATCTTGTCCTGCGCGCGGATCTTGCGGGCGGCGCCCTTGCCGAACGAGGTGCGGACCTCGACGACGACCTTGTTGGTCAGTTCAGCCATGATGTTCTCCTTGGGCGGCGCGCACGCCACCGGATCGGGTCGTGGCCTGCGGCCACGGACGGTTTGTCGACTCGAACGCATGTCAGCGTGAGGAGAAGTCCGTGGCGCCCCGTGGGGGCCTCGCCTGCTTCCACCGCGTCGATCACGGATGCACGTGCATCCCTCGCCGAAGTTCAGCTGCCGATCCTACCCGGCATCGCGGCCGCCCGCCAGCAGAGCGGTCGCGCCGCCGGACTCGGAGCCGGACGTCCAGGCGGACCGCCTACCGTGCGGATATGACGAGCGACGACTTCGGCTCCTACGTCGAGAAGAACGGCTTCCACCGCGACACGAACTACATCCCGACGCGGATCACCGCCGACGGCCGCGACGGGTACCCGGTGGAGGCCGGGCGCTACCGCCTCGTGGTCTCCCGCGCCTGCCCGTGGGCGAACCGCGCCGTGATCGTGCGGCGCCTGCTCGGTCTCGAGGACGCCCTCTCGATGGGCATCTGCGGGCCCACGCACGACAAGCGCAGCTGGACCTTCGACCTCGATCCGGGCGGGGTCGACCCGGTGCTGGGCATCCCCCGCCTCCAGGACGCGTTCTTCGCCCGCTTCCCCGACTACCCGCGCGGGATCACCGTCCCGGCCCTCGTGGACATCCCGAGCGGCCAGGTCGTCACGAACGACTACCCGGTGATGACGCTCGACTTCTCCACCGAGTGGACCGCGTTCCACCGCGACGGCGCCCCCGACCTCTACCCCGAGGAGCACCGCGAGGAGATCGACGAGATCGCCGAGCTGGTCTTCCACGACGTGAACAACGGCGTCTACAAGTGCGGCTTCGCCGGGTCGCAGCGCTCCTACGACCGGGCCTACGACCGCCTCTGGGCGCGGCTGGACTGGCTGGAGGAGCGGCTGAGCACCCGCCGCTACCTGGTCGGCGACACCATCACCGAGGCGGACGTGCGGCTCTTCACGACGCTCGCCCGCTTCGACGCCGTCTACTACAGCCACTTCAAGGCCAACCGGAACCTGCTGTCGGCGATGCCCGCGCTCTGGGGCTACGCCCGGGATCTGTTCGCCACTCCGGGGTTCGGCGACACGATCGACTTCACCCACATCAAGTCGCACTACTACGAGGTGCAGCGGGACATCAATCCGACCGGCGTCGTCCCCAAGGGCCCGGACCTCTCCGGCTGGCTCGTCCCCTCGCGCCGCGAGGAGCTCGGCGGCCGCCCGTTCGGCGACGGCACTCCCCCGCCGCCGCCGATCCCGTCGGAGCGCGTCCCCCTCGGCCACGGCGCCTGACCGGCTCCGGTCGCGGTCGTCGCGGCGCGCGCAAGACCGTGCGCGCGCCGCACGACCGATGTGCAGCCGGGAGACGGCTCGGACCCGGGCTCCCCGGAGCGACCCGGGGCTAGCCTGGGCTCGCCCCTGAACGCGAACGTCGAGGAGAACCGTGTCTGACAAGCCCACCGCCACAGCCAACATCGGAGTCGTCGGTCTGGCGGTGATGGGCTCGAACCTCGCCCGCAACCTCGCCAGCCGCGAGGGCAACACGGTCGCGGTGTTCAACCGCTCCTACGGCCGCACCGAGACCCTCATCACGGAGCACCCGGAGGCGGGCTTCGTCGCCTCCGAGACCATCGAGGACTTCGCCGCCTCGCTCGCCACCCCGCGCACCGCGATCATCATGGTCCAGGCCGGCCGCGGCACCGACGCCGTGATCGAGCAGCTGACGAAGGTCTTCGAGCCCGGCGACATCATCGTCGACGGCGGCAACGCGCTCTTCACCGACACCATCCGCCGCGAGAAGGCTGTCCGCGAGACCGGCATCCACTTCGTCGGCACCGGCATCTCCGGCGGCGAGGAGGGCGCGCTCAAGGGCCCGTCGATCATGCCCGGCGGCTCGGTCGAGTCCTACAGGACCCTCGGCCCGATCCTCTCGTCGATCGCCGCGGTCGCCGAGGGCGAGCCCTGCGTCACCCACATCGGCACCGACGGCGCCGGCCACTTCGTCAAGATGATCCACAACGGCATCGAGTACGCCGACATGCAGCTCATCGCCGAGGCGTACGACCTGCTCCGCACCGTCGGCGGACACGAGCCCGCCGCCATCGCCGAGGTCTTCGACGCCTGGAACAAGGGCGACCTCGAGTCGTACCTCATCGAGATCACCGCCGAGGTGCTCCGCCAGGTCGACGCCGACACCGGCAACCCCTTCATCGACGTCGTCCTCGACCAGGCCGGCTCGAAGGGCACCGGCGTCTGGACCGTGCAGAACGCGCTCGACCTCGGCGTCCCCGTCGGCGGCATCGCCGAGGCCGTCTTCGCCCGTGCCGTGTCCTCCCACCCCGAGCAGCGCGAGGCCGTGCAGGCCCGCGTCACCTCGCGCCCGACCCCGGTCGAGAAGTACGAGGGCTTCGAGGACGACGTGCGCGCCGCGCTCTACGCCTCCAAGGTCGTCGCCTACTCGCAGGGCTTCGACGCGATCATCGCCGGGGCCGAGAAGTACGGCTGGGAGATCGACAAGGGCGCGGTCGCCAAGATCTGGCGCGCGGGCTGCATCATCCGCGCCCAGTTCCTCAACCGCATCGTCGACGCCTACGACGAGAACGCCGGCATCACGACCCTCCTCGAGGACCCGTACTTCGCCGAGGCCGTCGCCAACGGCGAGGCCGCCTGGCGCCGCATCGTCTCGACCGCTGCGCTCTCGGGCGTGCCGATCCCCGGTTTCGGCGCCGCGCTGTCGTACTACGACTCGCTCGCCTCCAAGCGCCTCCCGGCCGCTCTCGTTCAGGGTCAGCGCGACTTCTTCGGAGCGCACACCTACAAGCGCGTCGACAAGGAGGGCACCTTCCACACGCTGTGGTCGGGTGACCGCACCGAGGTCGAGCAGGACCCCTCCACGCACTGACCCGCGTCGCACGGGAAGGCGCCCCCGCCTGCAGGATCCACGGATCCTCGGTCGGGGGCGCCTTCCTCGTCGCGGAGGGAGCTCCCCTGTCGTCAGCGGAGCCGGGCGGTGGCGTCCGGCTCCCCGAGCGGGCGCTCGACGCCCGGGCCGGCTGACCCCTCAGGTCCGGAACGCCCGCGCGATCAGGAGCGCCGCCAGGAGCACCGCTGCGGCGGCCGCCGTGGCCGCCGGGAGGGCGAGCAGGAGCAGCAGCGAGACCGCGGCCGACGCGAGGGCCGGGCCGCTCGCCCCGGCAGCTCCGTGGTCGAGGCGCCGCACGATGGTCGCCACCAGCAGGGCGGCCACGGCGAAGGCGAGCAGCGCGTCGGCGTCGAGGATCACGACCGCGAGCACGGCGACCAGGCAGAGGACCAGCTGGGCCGCCGCGGGCACGCCGGTCCTGCGGTTCCTGGCGGCGAGCACCGCCGGCATCTCCCCTGCGTCGGCGAGACGCACGAGGGCGCGCGCATCCCTCCTCCCGAGGTCGAGGAGCGCGAGCAGGACCGCGATCACAGCGGCGGCCCCGACGAGCCCGGACGCGGGCGTGCCCCGGGTGACAGCGCTCAGGGGGGTCTCCGAGGACGCGAGGACCTCGGGACCGGCCGCCAGGAGCAGACCGGTGGCGAGCGCGGCGGCGGCCGCCGTGGCGATCCCGATGCGCAGCAGGGCGGGGCGGAGAGCCGTCACCGCGCCGGAGCGGGAGGTCGGCAGGAGGATCAGGAGCAGGGCCGCGGCGGTGCCGGCTCCCAGCGGCCCTCCGTCGCGCAGCGGGTCGAGCGGCGCGGGGTCCGGAGGGGACGCCAGCACGATCACGGCGGCGGCGGCCAGCAGGACGACGACCGCACCGACGAGGAGCAGGACCGGGCGAGCGGGGAGGCGCCCGCCGCGCAGGCCGAAGAGCGCGACGGCCACGAGCAGCAGGACGGCCAGGGGCCGGGCCGCTGCACCGAGGACGGACTGGGCCGCGGTCAGGGCCAGCGCGGCCGAGGCGAACGCCCGCCCGACGATCCCGAGCCACTCGGAGGAGGGGCCGTCGTGGACGGTGCGCCCGGCGTCGGCGACGGCGCCCAGGGCCGCGGCGGCCGCCGCGACGGCGAGCCCGAGGAGCAGCCACCAGCCCGCCGCGGCGGCGGCCGGCGACCAGACCAGGAAGACCGCCGCCAGGGCGAGGGTCGCATCCGAACGCTGGGGCACGGCCTCACCCTAGGCGGTGGAGCCGGGGCGGGACCCGGGTGCGCCGTGCAGGGCGCACCCGGGGCGCGGGGTCCTACGCGTCGCCGTCGAACATCGACGTCACGGAGCCGTCGTCGAAGACCTCGTGGATGGCGCGGGCCAGCAGCGGAGCGATGGGCAGGATCGTCAGGCGGTCCCAGGTCTTCTCCGGCGGCAGCGGCAGGGTGTCGGTGACGACGACCGAGTCGATGAACTCGGAGCTCAGGAGCTCGACCGCCGGGTCCGAGAAGACGGCGTGGGTCGCCGCGACGACCACGCCGATCGCGCCCGCCTTCTTCAGCGCCTCGGCCGCCTTCGCGATGGTGCGCCCGGTGTCGATGAGGTCGTCGACGAGGAGGCAGACGCGGCCCTTCACCTCGCCGACGATCTCGTGGACGGAGACCTGGTTGGCGACCTTCGGGTCGCGGCGCTTGTGGATGATCGCCAGCGGGACACCGAGCTTGTCGCTCCAGATGTCGGCGACGCGGACGCGGCCCATGTCGGGCGAGACGATGGTGAGGGTCGAGGGGTCGAGCTTCTCGCGGAAGTGCTCGAGCAGCACCGGCATCGCGAAGAGGTGGTCGACGGGGCCGTCGAAGAAGCCCTGGATCTGCGCCGCGTGCAGGTCGACCGACATGATCCGGTCGGCTCCCGCCGCCTTGAAGAGGTCCGCGACGAGGCGGGCCGAGATCGGCTCGCGGCCGCGGCCCTTCTTGTCCTGGCGCGCGTAGGGGTAGAAGGGGGCGACCACGGTGATCCGCTTGGCGGAGGCGCGCTTGAGCGCGTCGACCATGATCAGCTGCTCCATCAGCCACTCGTTGATCGGGGACGTGTGCGACTGGAGGACGAACACGTCGCCTCCGCGGACCGACTCGCCGTAGCGGACGTAGAGCTCGCCGTTGGCGAAGGTGCGCCCCTCGGTCGTGACGAGCTCGGTCCCGAGCTCGGCGGCGACCGCCTCCGCCAGTGCCGGATGCGCCCTCCCCGAGACGAGGACCAGGCTCTTCTTGTTGCTGGCGGTGATGCCGGTCACTGTGCTCCGCTTCCTCCGGTGGGCGCCTGGTCGGATCCGGTGGGATCCGACGCCAGGGCCGCCTCGGCGGCGTCGGCCGCTGCGGTGCCCGGACGGTGGGTCTGCACCCACCCGGCCATGTTGCGCTGCGGAGCGACGGTGATCCCGAGGGCTCCGGCGGGGATGTCCTTGCGGATGACCGTGCCGGCGCCCGTGTACGCTCCGTCACCGATTCTAACGGGGGCGACGAAGACGTTGTGCGACCCCGCACGCACGTGCGAGCCCACCACGGAGGACGCCTTGCTCACCCCGTCGTAGTTGGCGAAGATCGAGCCGGCGCCGATGTTCGACTCCTCGCCGATGACCGCGTCGCCGACGTAGGAGAGGTGCGGGACCTTCGATCCCTCGCCGATGACGGCGTTCTTGGTCTCGACGTAGGTGCCGATCTTGCCGCGGGCGCCGAGCACGGTGCCGGGGCGGAGGAACGAGAACGGGCCGACCTGGGCCTTCGCGCCGATCACGGCGAGCGTGGCGTCGGAGCGCTTCACGACCGCGTCCTCGCCGACCTCGCAGGAGTCGAGCGTGGTGTCCGGGCCGATGACCGCACCGGTGGCGATGACGGTCGGGCCCTTGATCTGCGTGCCCGGGAGGATCTCGACGTCCGGGGCGAGGACCGCGTCCACGTCGATCCAGGTGGTCGCCGGGTCCTGGATCGTGACGCCCTCGAGCTGCCAGCGGCGCACGATGCGCGCGTTGAGCTCGAGCGCCGCGTCGGCGAGCTGGGCGCGGTCGTTGATCCCGGCCACGAGCCAGCGGTCCTGCACGGGGACGGCCTCGATCGCGCGGCCGGCGGCCTTGAGCGCGGCGGCGGCGTCGGTGAGGTACTTCTCCCGCTGGGCGTTCTCGGTGCCGATCGCGCCGATGACCGAGCGGAGCGCGGCGGCGTCGAAGGCGTAGACGCCGGCGTTGATCTCGGTGAGGTCGAGCTCGCCGGGGCTCGCGTCCTTCTGCTCCACGATGGACGCGAAGGCGCCGTCGGCGCCGCGGACGATCCGGCCGAAGCCGGTCGGGTCCTCGAGCACGCAGGAGAGCATGGTGAGCGCGTTCGCCGCGGCGAGGTGCTCGTCGACCAGGCGGCGGAGGGTCGGCGCGTCCAGCAGCGGGACGTCGGCGCTCAGCACGACGACCGTGCCGGCGAAGGACTCCGGGAGCGCCGCGAGGCCCTGCTCGACCGCGCGGCCGGTGCCGGGCGTCTCGTCCTGGTCCACCACCAGCGCGGAGGGGGTGTGCTCGAGGACGGCCTCGGCGACCCGGTCGCGCTCGTGGCGCACCACGGTGACGACGTGCGCCGCGTCGAGCGAGGCGGCCGTGTCGAGCACGTGCCCGAGCAGCGGCCTCCCGGCGAGGCGGTGCAGGACCTTCGGGGTGCGGGACTTCATGCGGGTGCCCTGGCCTGCCGCCAGGATCACGACGGCGAGCGTGCTGTCTGCCATGTTCTTCGCGTTCTCCTCCGTGAGCGCACCGTCCTGGTGCCGCTCCGCCACCAGGATTCGAACCTGGACCGGACAGCTCCAAAGGCTGCCGTGCTGCCGTTACACCATGGCGGACCGCGCGATCGCGCGCCGTCCATCCTGCCATCCCCGCGCCCCCGGCCCCGCCTCGGGCGCGGGCGGCCGCCGCTCGGGCGGACGACGGCGGCCCGGGAGGCCCCCGCCTCCCGGCC
>NZ_PSUE01000037.1:0-21215 GCF_002931645.1 Rathayibacter sp. AY2B5
CACCCCGCCCTCATGCACACCCGCCAGACCGCCGTCACCGTCGACTTCGACCTCCCCACCCCCCAGTGGGACCGGTTCCTCGACGTCACCTTCCAGTCCGACCGACACCTCATCCAGTTCATGCAGCGCCTCGCCGGGATCACCGCGCACGGCGACACCGCCCACCACGTCCTCCCCTTCCTCCACGGCGGCGGCCAGAACGGGAAGACCGTGTTCCTCGAGACGCTCATGCGCGTCCTCGGCGACTACGCCACCTCCGCCCCCCAAGGGTTCCTCCTCGCGGGCCGCGACAAGCACGAGACCGAGCTCGCCGACCTCCAAGGCCGCCGCCTCGTCGTCGCGTCCGAGGTCAACGAGAACACCCGCTTCGACGAAGCGAAGATGAAGGCCCTCACCGGCGGCGACCGCATCAAGGCCCGCTTCATGCGGCAGGACTTCTTCACCTTCGAACCCACCCACACCCTCTGGCTCATGGGCAACCACCAGCCCGCGGTCGCATCCGGCGGCTTCTCGTTCTGGCGCCGCCTGCGCCTCATCCCCTTCGAGCACCAGATCACCGACGAGGAGAAGGTCGACGACCTGCAGTCGATCCTCGCCCGCGACGAAGGCCCCGGCATCCTCGCGTGGATCGTCCGCGGCTACGCCGACGCCGTCCGCGAAGGCCTCGGCTCCCCCGCGGCCGTCCGCGAGGCGACCGCCTCATACGCCGCCGAAGAGGACCACCTCGCCCGGTTCATGGAAGACCGGTGCCGCATCGGCGGCGGCGAGTACGTCCGCGTCGACACCGCCGAGCTGCGCCGCGAGTACTCGAAGTGGTGCCGCTCCGAGCACGAGGACGAGCTCGTCGGCCAGGCGTTCGGCCGGCGCCTCCGGCAGGAGTTCGCCGTCGGCGAGGCCCGCTCCAACGGCCGCCGCTTCTACACCAACGTCACCCTCTACAGCGACGAGAGCGACGCCGAGCAGCCGAAGGAGAGCTCGCCGTGGACCGGATTCTGACCCTCGCCGATCGGTCACTGAACGGACACTCGATCCGTCACTGCCACCCCGCCCACCCAGTGACCGAAAGTGACCGAAAGTGACCGACCAAATCGCGATCGGTCACTGCCAGAAACGGCAGCCGACCTGGACTTTTCACCCCTCAGTGACCGATAGTGACCGATATTTCAGCATGACGCAGCTCTTTGATGGAACTAAGGGAACTCCTGTTACTCGCGCAGGGAGCCTCAACGTCACCAGGACCGATATCGGTCACTGCGGACCCCGGAGCCGGCCATGAGACGCGGCCCCGAAGAACCGCGCCCCGACCAGTGCCCCCGCTGCTCCGAGCCCGTCTTCATCTACGACTGGGACGACATCGACGGCGTCTTCCTCGGCCCCGCCCGCGTCGACCCGACCCCCATCACCCCCGTCGACGAGGTCGCCTGCACGATCCTCGACCGGCCCACCTACCTCCTCGAGAAGACCATCGTCGGCACCTACCGGCTCTCCCGCCGCTGGGCGATCACCCTCCGCAGGCACACCCCCTACGCGATCGCGATCCTCCCCGCCCACCAGTGCGGCGCCCGCTACCCCACCACCCTCGCCGACATCGGCGACGTCTCCATCGACGAGCTCGACACCCCACCCAGCAGCACCCCTCCGTTCTGAGGAAGGACCCCACCATGACCACCCTGCAGCAGCTCGCCCTCCTCGACGCCGCCCCCACCATCACCCCCTGCGCCCGACTGCACGCCGCCCGCGACGTCCACGCAGACGACTGCCCCGGCACCGACGTCTGCCGAGGCTGCTACCCCGCCGCCGCCCGCTACGGCCACCTCTGCGGCCCCTGCTACTCCCGGATCCGGTACTGGCTCCGCTACGGCCACGAGCTCGCCCTCCACGCGTTCACCCTCCGCACCCCCGGCCTCGGCTCCTCCCTCGCCCAGTCCGACCGCGTCGACTCGTCCCGCACCTGGAAGCTCCCGTTCAACGAGCAGGCCGTCGAAGCGACCGACACCTTCTTCGGGCAGCTCGCCGACGTCGTCAAGAACCACGCCCGCGAGCTGCACGTCGCCCCGCCCGCGTTCCTCTTCGACCGGTGGCGCCGCGACGAGGACGTCCCCGGCTTCCCCCGCGACACCGACCTCGGCAAGGCCGACGTCCTCCTCTCCGAGCTCATCCGCTTCGAGCTCGGCCACGGCCCGAAGATCGCCGCCCTCGACACGATCGTCGTCTGGTACGACGAGCTCGCCGAGATGATCAAGATCATCCGCGGCCGCTTCCCCGTCGACCCGCCGCTCGTCCGACCCCGCACCGTCGCCTGCCCCGTCTGCGACGAGCGCCGCCTCGTCATCACCCGCACGGTCGACAACGTCGAGACCATCCGCTGCGACTACTGCCAGTGGACCCCCGCCACCGACGTCGAGACCGACGACGTCCTCACCGAAGGAGCCCCCGCATGAAGGCCACCCTGCTCGCCCTCGCCGCGATCGCCGCAGCGGCCGCCGCCGTCATCGGCTTCCACATCGCAGCCGGCGACCCCCGCATCACCTACACCGAAGGAGCCAACCGTGGCTGACCAGACCCCCATCGACCCGTACATCGGCCTAGTCTTCGAGGAGCGCGATTACCGCATGAACCACCGCCGCGTGCGCGTCCTCCGGCTGCACGACAACCAGCGGCAGACGACACTCCAGGAGCGGCACAAGCCGAAGCTCGGCGGCAGCCCGCGCTCGTTCCTCGTCGTCTCCGTCGACCAGCGCGGACGGCCCGTGGGCGCGAAGACCCGCGTCTCGGCTCACTCGCTCGACGTCCGCTTCCGCCTGATCGAAAACCAGAACGGAGTTGATCGTGGCTGACACCGAGCCCCTGACCCCGGACGCCGAGCGCTGGGCCCTCGACGCTTTCCCCCGTGCTGTGTTCCCCGGCCACGCCGGCGACACCCTGCGGATCGCGTACACCCGCGGATGGAACGAGCGGCCTGCGTCTCTCCCGCGAGAGGACGCCGACCTCGACGCGATCGACCAGCTGCTCGCGCGTCGAGAGTCCAACCCCGAGTGGAGCTACCCTGTCGAGCACCTCGCCGATGCCGCGCCCGCCCTACTCGCCCGGGTGCGCACCGCGGAAGCCGGGCTCGCCGCACTAGACGACGCCTGCCCCGGTTGCGACGGGTCGGAAACGTGCCCCGCACCGGCCCACCAGCACGGCTGCTTCGCCGACACCGAGGGCCACTGCAACGACCCGGGCGAGCACGCCTCGCGCACCGTAGAGACGGCGGAGGAGTGGGAGTACGCCTGGACCGATGCGGACGGCGGTGTGCACGAGGACGAGATTCCCGAACGAGCTCTGATCTGCGCCAAGGCGACGGGCGGCAGACTCCTCCGCGCTCGTCCTCGTGTCTGGGAGACCTACTCCGAGCCAGTCCCGCCCACCTCTGAGGAGGGCGACCGTGGCTGACCAGCTGAACCCCGAGTGCGAGGTCGGAAAGCACGGCGCCTGCCACGGCGACGCCTGGAACCAGGAGACCGACGAGCCCGCCGACTGCACCTGCACCTGCCACCAGCCGCCGGCGGCCGCCGCCGCATGACCGAGGAGGTGTACTCGGTCCGTGGAGCAGCACGCCGAGTGCGCCGCTCCCGCTGGACCATCCAGAGGTGGATGCGACACGGCATGCCTCACCGCCGCATCGGCGATCAGCATGTCGAGATCGACGAAGCCGAGCTCACCGCATGGCTGCGCCGATCGATCGTCAACCAGAAATCGAGCCGATTTGCCTCGAAGATTTGACAGGCACGGTGTGAGGCCCGCCAGAGTAATGATCACGACGAAACCCACCACCGCACAGCGGCCCGGTGGGTTTCGCCGTTCCCGGGGTCGCACCCTTCCGGCCCCGGCCCGGTACTGACCCTCCGGGTTCGGGCAGCACGGGTCACCAGGGCGGGCGCCGACAGCCGTCGAGACACGGCACGGCGCCCGCCCCACTGGCCTGTCATGCTAAGGATCGTGCTCACCGGTATCTGCGCCTTCTGCGCCAACTCGACCCACTTCACTGCGCAAGTCGCTCGGGTCTCCGGGGTGAGCTTTGATGACCCCGGGCAGGGCAGTTACTACCGGTACGAGCTCGAAGTTGCTGCGACCTGCGATGCCTGCAAGAAGTTCAACGTAGTAACCGGGGTATCCGCAAAAGACAGCTACAAGCGCGAGGTCGGGACGACCTATGTCGGCAGCGAAGCGATCACGAAGGGGGAGAGCATGACGGTCCAGACTTGGTCGCCTCCTCCGCTCCTGAAGGCGGATACCGATTTCCTGCCCGAAGGCGTCGCCGGCTACCTTCAGGAGGCCCACGACGCGTTCAGCGTCGGCGCTCATCGTGCCGTGCTCCTCCTCGTGCGAAGCGCGATCGAGGCCACAGCGCGGGAGAAGAAGATCGAGACTGGATCCCTCGTGCAGAAGATCAACGTTCTGCACAGCGACGGGCACATCCGCAACGGCACCAGAGAGATGGCTCACGTCCTTCGGATCCTCGGGAATGACATGGCGCACGGCGAGATCGACGATGTTCCGACAGAGGAAGACGCGAAGGACGCCCTGACTGTTCTTCGCTTCGTTCTCGACGACGTCTACGTCGCTGACGCCCGCCGCATCGACATGCTCGCGCGCCGGAAGCCGACCGACTAGTTCATCAGGCGGGAGCAGCATGGCCCGCACCCACGGCCGCCGCGCCACCGAGTTCCGCGCCGAGCACAAGGCCCGATGGAAGGCCCAGAACGCGGCCTGCGCCATCTGCGGCCAGCAGCACATCGACTACGACGCGCCCGCCAACACCCCTGACGCGCTCGAGCTCGACCATCGCCTCCCCGTCATCACTCACCCACACCTCGAGTTCGACCCCGGTAACGTCCAACCCACAGCCCACCGCTGCAACCGCGGCAAGGGCGACGGACCTGCCATCGCGAGCATCGGCGAGACCTCCGAGGCATGGTGACCATGGACGACTCTGACTATCACCGGCTCGTCGATGCCATCCGGCGGTTTGACCGCGTCGAGGTGACGAGCAGCGGCATGCGGTGGCGCTTCTCACACGACGGCGCCATCCTGCAGGTCGAGTACTTCGATCACGGCACTGATCGTCCCTTCGCGACACAACGGCCCGCGCCCGACTCCCCGAGCATCTTCCTCGCAGTTCGCGGCGTGCTCCGGTTGTAGGGGTAGGGGGGTCGCGATCGCCAGCAACGACGGCCCAGGTCACTCCACCGGCAGAGATCTCCCCCATCGGGAGTGAGCCACTTCAAGACGTCGCGTGCGCGTCACGCCTGATGCAGCGGAGGTCTCGTGCAGACGGAAGCGGAGCGGAAGGCGAAGAACGCCGACAGGGCGCGGCGGTACCGGGCGCGCAAGGCCGCTGAGCGCGACGAGCAGATGGCGGTCGAGCGTGACGCTCACCCCGTGACGGTGGGCGTCACCATGAGGACGGCGGTCGACTCCGCGATCGCCGCCGCGAAGTGGCTCAAGGAGTCGGACGCCGCCTCGATCGCGCAGGCGCGACTCCTCGCCGAGGACGTCGACGTGTCCCTCGCAGAGGGCGACCGGCCGGCCGCGCGCGCCGCTCACCGTGCCCTGTCCCGCGTGCTATCCGATCTCGGCGCGACCCCGTCCGTGCGGTTGCTGCGCGAGCTGCGCTCCCTGCGCTTCGTCCCCGACTCGACTGGAGGCAGCGATGGCGGCAGCCAGCCAGACGCGGCCGAAAGCCCGAGCAACGTCTCGAAGTTCCAGCGGCCCGAGAAGCGGGCGCGGTAGACGGTACGGCTGCGCGATCCCCCGCCTGTACACGCCGCCTCTGCGGCCGCTGACCGCGGACACGTCCCTCGGCTTCGAGGTGATTGAGTTCACGGACTGGATCCGCGACCGCCTCGAGGAGCTCGACGCGCACCGCGACCCGAGCGACGACACCGACTATCTCGGTCTGTTCCCGCGGCTGCTCGAGTGGCAGCGGTGGCTCCTGATCCACGCCCTCGAGATTCTCCCCGGCCCGGGCGCCGTGTTCCGGTTCCGCACGGTGCTGCTGCTGGTCGCCCGGCAGAACGGGAAGTCGACGCTGCTGACGTCGCTGATCTTGTGGCGCATGTTCCAGGACGGCGCCCGCATGATCCTCGGGACGAGCGTGTCGCTCGACCACTCCGAGAAGGCGTGGAGCGAGGCCGTCGCGGTTGCCGAGGCGGTCCCCGAGCTCGCGAACGAGATCCAGGATCTCAAGGCGGGGAAGGGCTCGCAGCTGCTTCTCCTCGACGGCGGCGAGCGGTACAAGATCGCCGCCGCGAACCGCCGCGGAGGGCGCGGGTTCTCCGGCGACCTCATCATCTTCGACGAGCTCCGCGAGCACCAGGACTGGAAGGCGTGGTCGGCGACGTCGAAGACATCCATGGCACGCAAGCGCGCCCAGGTGTGGGGCGTCTCGAACGCCGGCGATGCCGCGTCGGTGGTGCTGCGGCACCTGCGCGACGTCGCGATCGGCGCGATCACCGGCACCGTCCTCGACTCCCTGCCCGACGACATCGCCGAGGACGTCGACGTCGACTCGATCGGTCTCTTCGAGTGGTCAGCGGGCGACGTCGACGGCGTGCAGCGCGGCATCTGGGACCGCGACGGCTGGGCCGAGGCGAACCCGTCGATGGGACACACCGAGCTCACCGAGCGCACCATCGCCGCGGCTGCGCTGACGGACCCCGAGTGGGAGTTCCGCACGGAGGTCCTCTGCCAGTTCGTGAACTCGGCCGGCGCCGGACCGTTCCCGAACGGTGCCTGGCAGCGCGCGCTCGAGCAGCGCGTGACCCGCGACCAGACCCGCGCCGCGGCCTACTGCGTCGACGTGTCGCACGACCGGACCTGGGCGTCGATCGCGATCGCGTTCTGGGATGACCAGGGCCGGCGCCGCGTGGAGCTCGCCGCGCGCCGCGCGGGCACCGAGTGGGTCATCCCGTGGCTGCTCCACGCCGACCGGCAGGTCGCCCCCGACCTCGTGACGCTGCAGACTCGCGGCGCGCCCGTGTCCTCGCTCGTCGCGGACTTCGAGCGGGCCGGCATCACGCTCGAGCCCTGGCAGGACGCCGAGCTGTCGCGCGCGTGCGGCCAGTTCTACGACGCGCTGCGCCACACCCTCGACGACGGCGACGACGTCGTCACGCTCACGCACGGCGCGCAGGCGCCGCTCGACATCGCCGCGGCGACCGCCCAGATCAAGGCGCTTGGCGACGGCTGGGCGATCGACCGCAAGAGATCTCCGGAGGACGCCGCGCCGCTCATGGCCGCGATCGGCGCGCTCTGGCTGCTGATGAACGAACCGCAGACCTTCCGGTCGGCGTACGAAGACGGGGACCTCCTCGTCGTGTGAATGGAGGCGCGATGGCCGGCATCCGCGATGTCATCTCGCTCCTGCGCGGGAACCAGACCGACTACCAGCAGATCATCTGGGGCAACGACCTCAAGTCGACGGTCCTGGGGATGCCCATCGACGAGCTCTGGCGGACGCAGCCGTACCTCCGCACCGTGGTCACGTTCCTCGCCAGGAACGTCGCGCAGCTGGGCGTCCACGTCTTCGAGCGTGTCTCCGACACCGACCGGCGCCGACTCCGCGACGACAGCGCCGCCCGCCTCCTCGGCAGGCCGAACGCAGACACCACCACCTACGAGCTGATCTTCGGCCTCGTCGCCGATCTCGCGCTCTACGACGAGGCGTTCTGGCTCCTCGCGCCCGACGTCGACGCGCCCTCCGGCTGGACCCTCACCGCCCTCTCCCCCGCGTGGATCACCGCGCGCGGCGGCGGCTCGGTCTTCACCCCGGGCTGGGTCGAGTTCACGCCGCCCGGGAAGATCCAGCCGACGCGCATCGACCTCCCCGACCTCGTCTGGTTCCACGGCTGGAACCCGGGATCCCCGACGTCTTCGTCGTCGCCCGTCGAAGCTCTCAAGCAGATCCTCGCCGAGCAGGTCCACGCGATGACCTTCCGCGAGCAGATGTGGCGCCGCGGCGGCCGCATCGGCGGCTACCTCACCCGCCCCGTCGGCGCGAAGTGGGAGCCCGGCGTGCGCGAGCGGTTCGTCCAGGCGTGGAAGGCGAACTACGCCGGCGACGACGCCCCGAAGGCCGGCGGCACGCCGATCCTCGAGGACGGCATGGAGTACAAGCGGCCGGGGTTCAGCGCCCACGAGGACGAGTACATCCAAGGGTCGAAGCTCGCGCTCGCGACTGTCGCTGCCGTCTACCAGGTGAACCCCACCATGGTCGGCCTCCTCGACAACGCGAACTTCTCCAACGTCCGCGAGTTCCGGAAGATGCTCTACGGCGACACCCTCGGGTCGATCATCTCGATGATCGAGGACCGCATCAACGCGTTCCTCATCCCCCGCGTCACCGACACCGAGCACGTCTACGCCGAGTTCAACATCGCCGAGAAGCTGCAGGGGTCCTTCGAGGAGCAGGCCGCCGTGCTCTCCTCTTCGGTCGGCCGCCCGTGGATGACTGCCGACGAGGCACGCTCCCGCAGCAACATGCCAGCCCTCGGCGGCGACGCCGCGCAGCTCGTCGTCCCGCTGAACGTCCTCATCGGCGGGCAGGCCTCACCCCGCGACTCCGCACCGAAGGCGCACCCCGCGATCGCGACGAAGAGCGGCCGCGCCGAGCGGGCGCGCGTCACGCTCAAGTCCGACGACCTCGACACCAGCACCTACGTCGACAAGGCCGCGGAAGTCCTCTCCGCGTTCTTCGCCCGGCAACGACGAGCGGTCCTGGGAGCCCTCGGCGCGAAGGCGGCCGGCGCCTACTGGGACGGCGCCCGCTGGGACCGCGAGCTCTCCGACGACCTCTACGCCCTCGCGATGACCACGGCCACCGAGCTCGGTCAGGAGCAGTCGAAGCGCCTCGGCTTCACCGAAGGCGACTACGACGAGGACCGCACCCGCGCGTTCCTCCGCGCAGTCGCAGACTCGCGCGCCGGCGCGATCAACTCCACCACCAAGGAGCGGCTCGACGACGCCATCGACGACGACGAAGCGGACCCCGCCGACGTCTTCGCCGAGGCCGAGTCCGCGCGCACCGGATCCGCCGCGACCGCGCTCGTCGCCGGTCTCGCCGGGTTCGCACTTGTCGAAGCCGCGCAGCAGACCACCGGCAGCGCAGCCCAGAAGACGTGGGAGACCGGCGACAACCCTCGCCCCGATCACGCCGCGATGGACGGCGAGACCGTCGGCATCGACGAGCAGTTCTCCAACGGCGCCGACTGGCCCGGCGACCCCGTCCTCGGCGCCGACGGCGTCTCCGGCTGCAACTGCGGCGTCTCGATCAGCTACTAGGAGGCTCCCCATGGAGACCAAGACCGTCCCCGTCAACGTCAAGGCGGGTCCCGACGACGGCCTCGCCGAGGGCGAGTTCATCGTCTACCCGTCCACGTTCACCAGGACGCCCGACAGCTACGGCGACATCGTCGCGAAGGGCGCGTTCCTGGACACCATCGCCGAGTGGGAGGCGTCCGGCAACGCCCTCCCCGGCCTCTTCGGTCACCGCCTCGACGACCCCGACTTCTACGTCGCCGAGGCGCTCGAGATGAGCGAGGACGACCACGGCTGGCGCGTCCGCGGGAAGTTCGACCTCGACTCTCCGAAGGGCCCGCAGGTGTACCGCCTCGTCAAGGGCCGCCGTCTCTCGCAGCTGTCCTTCGCGTACGACGTCCTCGACGAAGGCGCCGTCGAGCTCGAGGACGGCGCCAAGGCCAACGAGCTCCGGAAGCTCAAGGTCTACGAGTTCTCGTTCGTGCCGATCGGCGCGAACCAGGACACCTCAGTCGTCGCCGTGAAGGCGAACGCGGAAGCGCTCGTCGACGCGGCGAAGGCCGGCAGAACCCTGTCGGCCAAGAACGAGGGCGACATCCGCTCAGCAGTCGATCTGCTGAGCAACGTCCTCGCCACCCTCCCCGCAGAAGACAGCGAGAAGGCCAGCGGTCACGCACCGGCCAACACCGCCGACGCCGAGGAGCCCCCCGGGGCCAACGCGAAGGCGGCCGAGGAGCCGAGCTTCATCCCGTCCGTCAGCTCAGTCGCAGCAGAACTCCACATCCTCGCCCTCTCGTAGGGCAGAAAGGAACACCCGATGAACCTCATCGAGAAGCGCGCGGCCGCCCTGAAGGCCGCTCAGGACACCGTCGACGGCGCCAAGGCCGCCAGTCGCGACATGACCTCCGAGGAGGCGAAGTCCGTCGAGGACCGCGTCGCCGAGGTCAAGTCGATCGACGAGCAGATCAAGGCGGCCGAGAAGTCGGCCGGCCTGCTCAAGTCGCTCGGCGAGCTCGAGCCCGAGCAGAAGTCGCCCGCCCCGCAGCCGAAGGAGGCGCGCACCCTCGGCGACCACTTCGCCAAGAGCGTCGGCGAGCTCGGCTTCCTGCAGCTGAAGACCCGCGGCCGCACCGTCGACGCTCCCGAGTACAAGGCCGCGTCCGACGTCAACACCGTCGGCCCGTCCTTCGGGCCCGTGCTCACCGACGTCGACCAGACCATCGTCCGCAGCTACCGCCGCCCCACGGTCTCCGACCTGCTCGGCACCGGCAGCATCAGCGGAACCGCGGTCACCTACTACGTCGAGGGTGCCGTCGAGGGCGCGTTCTCGACCGTCGCCGAGGGCGGCCAGAAGCCGCAGATTCACATCGTCAACCCGACCCCGATCACCGACAAGCTGTCGAAGATCGCGGCCTGGTTCGACACCTCCGACGAGATGGTCGAGGACGTCCCGTTCTTCGTCTCCGAGATCAACAACCGCGGCCTCTACCTCCTCTCCCTCGCCGAGGAGGCGCAGCTGCTCTCGGGCGACGGCACCGGCACCAACATCACCGGCGTCCTGAACCGCTCCGGGATCCAGGTGGTCAACCAGGCCGCGACCGGCGACACCGCGCAGGACACGATCTTCCGCGCCCTGACCGCCATCGAGACCGCCACCGGCCTCACCGCCGAGGGCATCATCATCAACCCGGTCGACTACCAGGCACTCCGCCTCGCGAAGGACGCGAACCAGCAGTACTACGGCGGAGGGTTCTTCTCCGGCGAGTACGGCAACGGCGGCGTGGTCTCCAAGCCGCCGCTGTGGGGCGTCAACACCGTCGTCTCCGCGGCCGTCCCCGCGAAGACCGTCGTCGTCGGAGCATTCAAGGCCGCGACCACCGTCTACCGCAAGGGCGGCGTGCGGGTCGAGTCGACCAACAGCGACGCGGGCAAGTTCACCAAGAACATCATCACGACCCGCATCGAGGAGCGCCTCGCCCTCGCCGTGCGGATCCCGTCGGCAATCGCCAAGGTGACCCTGGTCTAGCCCACCCCGGCGGGCGCGGACTCACCCCCGCGCCCGCCACCCCTTCATCCGCACACTCCTCAGAGGAAGGTCCGACATGGACGAGTACGACGTCGACATCAACGGCATCACCCACACCCTGCAGCTCTCCGACGCCGACGCGAAGGCGTACGGGAAGGCCGCCAAGAAGGTCACCCGCACCAAGGCCGCCACCGCGCCCGCCAACAAGCAGGCGCCCGCGCCCGACACGAAGTAGGAGGCGGCGCCCAGTGATCACGGCCTTCGCCACCAAGGAGCAGATGGCCGCCCGGTCGCTGGGCGCCATCACCGCCACCAGCCACCCCTATCTCGACACTGCGCTCGCCGCCGCATCCGCGCTCATCCGCGAGCACTGCGGCTGGCACATCGCGAAGGTCGAGGAGCTGCAAGTCCGCCTCGACGGACCCGGCGGAGACCTCCTCGTCCTCCCCACCCTCCGGCTCGTCGACCTCGTCAGCATCGTCGAGCGCGGCACCACCGTCGACATCGCGACCCTCGACGTTTCCGGCCTCGGCCTCATCCGCGGCCGCCGCTGGACCGACCGCTTCGGCGGCATCGTCGCCACCTTCACCCACGGCTACGACGAGGTCCCCGCCACCGTCGCCGACCTCACGCTGCAGATCGCCGCGCGCGCCCTCGGCTCGCCCCTCGGCATCGTCCGCGAGCAGACCCTCTCCGCGTCCGTCACCTGGTCCACGACCGCCGCAGGCGTCGCCGGTGGCACCGTCCTCCTCCCCCACGAGCAGGAGCAGCTCGCGACCTACCGGATCGGCTGGACCCCCTGATGCTCTCCACCTTCGCCCGCATGACGATCACCCGGAAGCGCTACCCGCAGATCGACGACCAGGGCACCAGCGTCCGCGACTACGACGCCACCCCCGAGACGATCACCATCGCCGGATGCTGGCTCGAACCAATCACCTCGACCGAGGTCACCGACGACCGCCTCGCGGTCGCGACCGGGTACCAGGTCGCCGCGCCCGCCGGCGTCGACGTGACCGCCGAAGACCGCATCGAGTACGCCGGCGTCGACTACGAAGTCGAAGGCGAGCCCAGCCGCGTCCCCTCGCCCACCGGCGCGCTCGCCCACACCCTGTTCGTGCTGCGGAGGTGGACCCATGGCCGGTAGGAACGTCTCCCGCCTCCAGTTCAACTCGAAGGGCATGGCGAAGATCCTGCAGTCCCCCGCGGTCGCGGACTGGGTCGACGCTGCCGGGCAGCGCGCCGCCGACGAGCTCGGCGAAGGCTTCGAGCCGAAGCGTCTCTACGGCTTCGACCGCGTCTCCACCATCGTCCGTCCCGTGTCCGCCGAAGCGTTCGACGCCGTCCGTGAGGACTCCACGATCTTCGCGGCCGCGCTCGGGGCTGTGCGTCGTGGCTGAGCTGCTCGCTGAGCCCGAGCTCGCCGCCGCTCTCATCGGCTGGCTGCCCGAGGGCCTCGCGGGTAACGGGCTCGCCGCGACTGTCTCCGGGCGCGTCGAGGACGGGCTGCACGTGCGCGTCGTTGACACCGGTGGCACCGACACCCGCGACCAGGTCCTCATCGGCCAGCAGATCACCATCGAATGCTTCGGCCCGACGCTCACCGAGACCGCGCGCCTCATGCGCGTCGCGACGGCGCTGATCCGCTCCCTCGTCGGCGAGGACCACCTCCCCGGGATCCTCGTCTACCGCGTCGGCTCGCTCGGCGGAGGAGCCAACAGCGCCGACCCCGTCACCAAGCGCAACCGCTACACGCGCACCCTCGTCGTCGACAGCCGCCTCACCGAGCTCTGACGACCCCCTCGCTCCGTCCCCGCCGGGGGCGGTCCTCGTCGCGCGCGCCGCGGCCACTCCACCACGCCTGAAAGGGGCAGCCATGCCTGTCAGCAACAAGAACGTCTTCGTCGGTGCGCCCGATCAGAAGGCCACCGGAGCCATCCTCACCGGGCCCGAGCTCGACACCGTCTTCGACGACATCGACGACTTCACCGGCGCCGGCCTCGGCGACTCCGGCTACGTCAACGAGGACGGCGTCACCATCACCCCCTCAGACTCGACCGAGACGATCAAGGACTGGTCCGGCGCCGAGATCCGCCGCATCCTCTCCGAGTTCACCGGCGAGATCGCCTGGACCCACCTCGAGCTCAACGCCGAGTCGGCCCGCAACTACTTCGGCGACGACCAGGTCGAGGTGACCCCGGCGACCGGTTCCTCCGGCACGAAGATGCGCGCCTCGCTCGGCAAGAACGAGCTGCCCATCAAGGCCTGGTACTTCAAGGTCAAGGACGGCGACCGCCGGGTCCTCATCGTCGCCCCGCGCGCGCAGGTCGTGAACCGCGGCGAGATCCCGCTCACCGCGACCGGCGCGATCACGCTGCCCGTCACGCTCGCGACCTACCCCGACGCCGACGGCCAGAACATCTACATCTTCACCGACGACGGCGTCTTCTCCGCCTGACCGACCACCGGGCGGGGGCGCCCCAGGAACCCGCCCCCGCCCGGTGACCACTCTGTTCCTGGACCCATGAGAGGTTCCTGATGACCCTGGAAAAGTTCCACCACACCCTGCCCGACGGCTTCGAAATCGTCGCGCCCCGCTTCGAGAACGTCCCGATGGGAGCCATCCGCAAGTCGCGGAAGCTGGCCGGCGCGGACCAGACGTTCACCCTCCTCGAGGGGATCCTCACCGAGGAGCAGCTCGAGCACATCGACGAGCTCGACCGGAACCAGTTCAACGACTTCATCCGCGCCTGGAAGGGCGATTCGGAGATCGAGCTGGGGGAATCTTCGGCCTCTTCGACCTCCTGACCGGAGAGCACGCAGAGGCCATCCGCACCGACCTCGTGCTCGCCGGCTTCCACCTGCACGACATCGGCACCGAGCGGCTCAGCTGGTTCGAGCTGCGCCTGCTCATCCGCCGCTGGGAGCAGCGCCCGGAGTCATCGACCTCGGAGTCCGTCCACGGGCTCCGCTGGGACATCGGCGAGCAGCTGCTCGCGATGATCGCCGACACCCTCGCGCAGGGCAACTGGCAGCGCGCCGGCCGCAAGACCGCGCCGCGACCCAAGCCGATCCCGCGCCCGTGGGAGAAGAAGCGCACCCAGACGCTCGGCCGCGACGCGATCCCCGTCGTCGAGTTTGACGGCTGGTGGGACGCGCAGGCGAAGACACCGCCAGCACCGCCCGGCCGGCCGCGCGACTCCCGCGGCCGCTTCACCCGCCGACCGCCGACACCGCACCGCGCGCACGACGAGAGGTAGGTCCGCATGCCCGAAGGCAACGAGGTCGTCACCGGCTACATGCGCCTCGTCCCGACCCTCGAGGGCATCCAGGACGAGATCGCGAAGCAGTTCGGGGGAGCCGCCGACGCGGCCGCCGGCGAGGGCGACAAGGCCGGCGGCCGCTTCGGCGGCGGCATGGTCAAGGCGCTCGCCGGCGCCGGCATCGTCGCGGGCGTCGTCGGCGCGTTCAAGGGCCTGTACGAGATCGGGTCGACCTTCGACGAGATCACCGACACCATCCGCGTCGGGACCGGCGCGCAGGGCGAGGCGCTCGAGGGGCTCTCCGAGGTCGCGAAGAACATCGGGACCTCGATCCCGACGGACTTCGAGGCGGCCGGTCAGACCGTCGCCGACCTGAACACTCGGCTCGGGCTGTCCGGCGACACCCTCGAGACCGTCGGCAAGCAGTACCTCGAGGCGGGCCGCATCCTCGGCGAGGCCGTCGACGTGCAGGCCACGTCGGCCGCGTTCACCGCCTTTGGCATCGAGGGGCAGGCCGTCGAGGGCGCGATGGACAGCCTCTTCCAGGTGTCGCAGGCGACCGGCGTCGGCATGAACGAGCTCGCGTCCGGTGTGCAGACCGTCGCGCCCGCGCTGCAGAACCTCGGCTTCGGCTTCGACGAGTCCGTGTCGCTGATGGGCACGCTCGACAAGGCTGGCCTCAACTCGACCGCGATCCTCGGGTCGATGTCGAAGGGCATGATCAACCTCGCGAAGGACGGCGAGGAGCCGCAGGCCGCCTTCCAGCGCGTGACCGGCGAGATCCAGTCCTTCGTCGACGCCGGCGACACCGCCTCCGCGCTGAACCTCGCGTCCGAGGTCTTCGGCACGAAGGGCGCCTCTCAGTTCGTCGGCGCGCTGCAGGACGGCGTCCTGAACATGGACGACCTGATGTCGGCCACCGGCGCCACCGGCGACACCATCCTCGGCGTCGGCGAGGAGACGATGGACTTCGCCGAGCGCTGGCAGATCACGCTCAACAAGGCGATGGAGGCCTTCGAGCCGATCGCCACCGCGGTCTTCACCGCCCTCGGCGACGGCCTCACCGCGGCGATGCCGCTGCTCAACGACCTCGGCACCTGGGTCGGCGAGAACACCGAGTCGGTCGGCGTCATCGCCGGCGTCATCGGCGTCGGCCTGGTCGCTGCGTTCGTCGCCTGGACGGCGTCGATCTGGGCGTCGACGATCGCGCTGCTCGCGAACCCGATCACCTGGATCGTCGTCGGCATCGTCGCGCTCATCGCCGCGATCGTCCTGCTCGTCCTCAACTGGGACACCGTCGTCGCCACGATCACCGACATCTGGGGCGGCTTCATCGGCTGGATCACCGACGGCCTCAACGCCTTCGGCGCCTGGTGGTCGGAGATGTGGGGCGGCCTCGGGAACTGGATCGTCGAGATCTGGACCGGCTTCACCACCTGGGTCTCCGAGGTCTTCACGAACTTCCTGAGCGGCCTGCAGATCATCGGCGCGATCATCTCGGCCTGGTGGAACGGCCTCTGGACCGGCATCGGCGACTTCGTCGGCGGCGTCTGGAACTGGATCGTCGGCGCGGTCACCGGCTACATCAACCTCGTCCTCGCCGTCTTCACCACGGTCGGCGCCCTCATCGGCGCCGTCTGGTCGGGCCTGTGGAACGGGATCATCTCCTTCTTCACCGGAGCCTGGGACACGATCGCCGGGATCCTCGACACCATCGGCGACACCTTCGCGACCGTCTTCAACACGATCGGGGACGTCATCCGGGGCGCGTTCGAAGGCGTCGTGTCCTTCGTCACCGACCTCATCAACAACATCATCCGGCCGATCAACGACCTCATCGACGGCGTCAACGGCATCACCGGCGTCGTCGGCGACGCGATCGGCATCTCCCTCTCGATCCCGAACATCCCGATGCTCTGGCAGGGCGGCACCGTCACCGGCGCCGGCTCGGTCATCGTCGGCGAGCGGGGCCCCGAGCTGCTCACCCTGCCCCGAGGGGCGACGGTCGACCCTGACATCGGGAACGCGAACCGAGGCGGGCCGCAGGTGACGCAGAACATCTACGGCGGCGACGGGACCTCGGCCGGCGAGATCGCGCGCGTCGCGAGCGACCAGCTGAACTACGAACTGCGAGGAGCTCGCTAATGCTCGTGACCGTCAACGGGCTCGCCATCCACGGCAGCGGCCGCGGCCTCGCCACGGGGTTCTTCCTCGAGCCCGGAGGCTTCACCGGCTGGGACGGGGGAGTCGACATCCGCTTCACGTCCGTCGAGCGCGACGGGCAGCACGGCGAGTACGACCTTCCCTCCTACCTCGCGGCCCGGGTCACCTCCTTCTCCGGCTACGCGGTCTCGCCCACCCCCGGCAAGACCGCGCAGCTGGGCGAGTACCTCACCGGGATCGTCTCCTCGGGCGCGTCCAAGATCGTCTCCGTCGAGCGCGGCCAGGTCACGCAGTGGGCCCGCGGGAAGCTAGCGACGTCGCTGCCCACCTTCGCGGTCCTGGCCGAGAATCCGCGTCTCGCGCGCTGGCAGATCCAGCTGCGCTACCCCGACCCGCGGAAGTACGGCGAGGAGCGCGCCTTCGAGCGAGAGGCCGCCTTCCACTACGGCAACTTCCCCGCGATCCCCCGCTTCGAGGTCGAGGGGTTCGCGCCCAACGGCTACACGATCACCGGGCCCGTCGGCCAGCAGCTCACCGTCACGCGGGCCCTCAGGGGCGGCGAGACGCACGCGATCGACCTGCGCGACACAACCCTCCGGGTGGACGGCGAGGTCGTCTATGGCGGCATCTCCCGCCCCGGCCAGTGGACCATCTCGAACGGCCAGCAGGTGAGGCACCTTCTCTCCGGCGCCGTCGACGCGGACCTGAGGACCTACCTCACCGACACCTACGTCTAGGAGGCGCGCATGGTCTGGACGCACAGCATCCACGAGGGCCATAACGGGAACCTCCTGCAGGCGAACGTCCGCCCGATCGCCTCCTCCGGTGACCGTGTCCTCAACGGCGTCGGGCAGGGCACCCACACCTTCCAGCTGCAGCGCGACGACGGGTTCAACTGGAAGGGCCTGCTCGGGCCGCTCTGGAACCGCATCATCGTCGCCGCGTGGGACGGCGTCCCGAAGTACGCCGGCTACATCCACTCCCTCGAACCGTGGGACCGAGCCAAGCAGCAGGCGACCATCCGCAGCGTCTGCGTGCGCGACTTCCTCTCCAACCGCTTCCTCTACCCGGCGAACCCGCAGGATTACCCCAACGGCACCCGCTCCGTCACGGCGCGCAGCCACGCGGCGACCCTGCGGAAGATCCTCCTCGAGGCGACGCAGGGGCGCGGCGGCGAGTGGAACCTGCCCCTCGTGCTGCCCGACGACGGCTCGGGCCCGATCGACCGCACCTGGTGGTTCTACGAGCTCTGGACCGCTGAACGCGCCTTCACCGAGATCCAGAATCTCAACGAGGGCCCCGACGTCGACTTCGAGCCCCGCTACCGCGCCGACGGCGGGATCGAGTGGGTCGTCCGCACCGGCAGTCCGCACCTCGAGTCCGGCGACTTCGAGTTCAACCTCGACGCGCCCGAGCAGCCCCTCAGCGGCGTCCGCTATCGGCTCAACGGCCAGGACCTCCGCACCGGCAGCATCGGCCTCGGTAAGGGGTCCGAGGCGAGCATGCGCGTCGGCTTCGCCTACGGCTACTCGGGCTCGGCCGCGATGATCCGCGACCGCGCTGACTCCTACAAGGACATCGACGACCAGGCCGACCTCGACGACCACGCGATCTCCGACCTCGTCACCAACCGCGAACCGATCGAGCAGTGGGCCTACACGATGCGCGCCGAGCCTGCCACGGCCGGCGGCCGGGACCTCGCCCAGCTGCGCCTCGGCGACCGGATCTCCCTGCACGTCAGGGATGACCTCTACATCCCTGACAGCCCGCCCGGAGGCCACCAGCACCAGGTCATCGCCTACCGCTGGGACCTCTCCGGGAACGTCCCCCTGACCGTCCAGAAGAGGTAGCCGTGAAGATCAACGACGTCGACCGCGGTGAGCTCGCACGCCTCTGGGACGCGATCCACGCCCTGCAGGCGCAGGCGCCGATCGGGTTCTCCTCGGTCTCCCGCGGCGCGCTCGAGATCACCTCGCCCGAGGGTCTCATCGTCGGCAAGCCCGACGGCGAGGACGCCCGCCAGGGGTCGCAGAAGGTCTACGGCAAGCTCGACGTCGTCGGCCGCGTGCACGTGAAGGGCGGCGGCCGCTTCGTCGCCTCGCAGTCCGGCGAGACGGGCCAGTCGATGCAGCTCTTCTACGAGAGCAGCACCGGGTACCTCACCAGCTTCGGAGTCCCGCTCGAGATCCGCGCCTGGGAGAGCACCGTCCGACTCAACGAGAACGGCCTCAGAATCGAGGGCGGCGGAGCGACGATCACGATGAGCCGCGACGGCGTCCAGATCACCGGGCCCGACGGCGCGGACGGGGCGTGGATCGAGCTCAAGGGCAAGGCGATCTACCTGCACAACCTGCCGAGCAGCTGATGCCCTACAACCCCTGGGCCGGCTACCGCGTCACCGGCACCTGGGCCGACCACGGCTCCTACTCCGCGGGCGGCATCGACTACCCCCTCGGCTACGGCACGCCGCTGCGCGCGCCCGCTGCCGGCACCCTGCGCACCTCCGGCGGCAGCGGCGAGTACGCCGCCGGGTCCGTCGGCTCCGCCGGCCGCCGCTCGATCCTCATCCTCGACCAGCCCCTCAACCGCATCCTCCCCGCCGCCGGCTACCCGCCCGAGGCCGCCGGACCGATGGTCGCGATCGTCGTGCAGCACCAGTCGCGGTTCGCGGCCGCGCAGCACTACGACGAGGGCGCCGTCATCGGCTGGTCCGGCGCCTCCGCCAACGGCGCGGACTACGGCGGCGACGTCCACCTCCACGTCCACGGCCTCGACGGCGCCGGCCGCCGCGTCGACTTCACCAAGTTCATCACCGCCGGCGGCGCCGACCCCACGGACCCCGGCGACCCCGGGACCGGAGACCCCGGCGACCCCGGGACCGGCAGCGGCAACCTCACCGTCGGCGCCGACGGCCGCCTCGCCCGCGTCGCGTCCGGCAGCGGCAACCTCACCGTCGCCACCGACGGCCGCCTGGTCCGCGCGAGCTCGCCGACCGGGAACCTCACCGTCGCCTCCGACGGCCGCCTCTTCATCGCCAACGACCACTAGGAGCACGCCGTGACCTTCATGCTCACCGCCCGGCCCTCGCCGGGCTCGATCAACACCGGCTTCGGCCCGCGCAAGGGCGACCTGCCGACGAAGACCTCGCCCGCCATCCACTACGGCCAGGACTACGGCTGGGGCAACGGCGACACGATCTACGCCGCGGCCGACGGCGTCGTCGTCGATGTCGCGATGGCCGGCGCCTACGGCCGCCGCACCCGCATCCGCCACGAGGACGGCTACGAGACCTGGTACTGCCACCAGTCGCAGGCACTCGTCAAGGTCGGCGACCACGTCAAGGCCGGCCAGGCGATCGGCGTGCAGGGCGCGACCGGCAACGTCACCGCCAAGCACCTCCACTTCGAGGTCCGCGACCCGCAAGGCGTCGCACGCGACCCCGAGATCTACTTCCGCCGCTACACCGACACTCTCCAGGAGGAGAACATGACCGACCTCGGCAAGATCCAGGAAGCCCTCAACGTCCTCGGCGACACCGGCGAGGACCTGCAGCACGTCGACGCGAACGGCGTGCAGCTCACCACCGACGACCTGCTCTCCCGGGTCTACATCATGCAGGTCGCCGGCGCGCGCTCGTTCGCCCGCATCGAGAAGCGCCTCACCAACGTCGACAACCGCGTCCGCGCGATCGGCGCCGTCACGGCCAACTACGCCGAGCCGCCCGAGGCCGGCGACGTGCCTTCCGCCGAGCGCTGAGTCATGCGCACCCTGGTCCGGTTCCTGAACGGGAACCGCGGGGCCGCGCTGCTCCTCGGCGGCATCTACTGCCTCGCCCGCGGAGTCGCCTACCTGCCGATCGGCGGGCCGCCCGACGAGCTCCCGATCGGTCTGCAGCTGATCTCGGCGAACTTCCCGATCGCGGTCTGGGGCGGCGTCTGGCTGACGGTCGCGGCCGGCTGCATCTACCGGGCCTTCACCCGCGACGACGCGCTCGCGTGGGGGTTCCTCATCGGGCTGATGTTCGGCTGGGGCGTCGCCTACCTGCTCGGGTACACCGTCTCCGCAGTCGAGCACCGGCCCTCGCGTGACTGGTTCTCGGCGACCGCCTACATCCTCCCGGCGCTCATCTTCCTCACGCTCCTCCGCACCTCGAGAGGACGGTCGAATGCTCCGAACCGAGACGCCTGAGTGGCTCCCGGTGATCCAGACGTTCGCGCCCTACCTCGTGGTCATCGTCACCGTCGTCGGCGCGATCATCACGACCCGCATGCAGCGCCTCGGCTCGCGCGAGAACGCGATCATCGACCAGCTCCAAGAGGACCGCACCGAGGACCGAAGGCGCCTAGCGCGCCTCGAACGGAACGACCGCATCACCCAGGACTACGTCGGCGTGCTGCGCCAGCACATCGCCGACGTAGTCCTGGGTGATGCGGTCGTTCGTCTCTCTTATACACATCCGACGC
>NZ_PSUE01000038.1:0-12177 GCF_002931645.1 Rathayibacter sp. AY2B5
CGCCCGCCCCTAGAAATCGGAGAACACACCACATGACAACGACGTCAGCGACGTCGACGCGCGGTGGAGCGCGCGTCCACGTCCAGCGCTTCGGCACCTTCCTCTCGGGAATGGTCATGCCGAACATCGCGGCCTTCATCGCCTGGGGCTTCATCACGGCCCTCTTCATCCAGACCGGATGGCTCCCGCTCCTCGGCATCGACGCCACCTGGGTCCAGCAGTTCGGCGGCTGGAGCACGGATCCCGACGTGGTCAACACCGGCCTCGTCGCCCCGATGATCACCTACCTCCTCCCGCTCCTCATCGCGAACACCGGCGGCCGCATGGTCTACGGCGCCCGCGGAGGCGTGGTCGGCACCATCGCGACCATGGGCGTCATCGTCGGCGCCGGCATCCCGATGTTCATCGGCGCCATGATCATGGGCCCGCTGTCGGCGTGGCTCATGAAGAAGGTCGACTCGATCTGGGACGGCAAGATCAAGCCCGGCTTCGAGATGCTGGTCAACAACTTCTCCGCCGGAATCCTCGGCCTCCTCCTCGCGCTCCTCGCCTTCGCGGGCGTCGCGCCGCTCGTGGTCGGCCTCTCGACCGCCCTCGGTGCGGGCGTGGAGTTCCTGGTCAACGCGGGCCTGCTCCCGCTGACCTCGCTCTTCATCGAGCCGGCGAAGATCCTCTTCCTGAACAACGCCATCAACCACGGCATCCTCACGCCGCTGGGCGTCCAGCAGGCGGAGGAGGCGGGCAAGTCCTACCTCTTCCTCCTCGAGGCCAACCCCGGCCCCGGCATGGGCGTGCTCCTGGCCTTCGCGTTCTTCGGCGTCGGCGCGGCCCGCGCCTCGGCTCCCGGCGCGGCGATCATCCACTTCATCGGCGGCATCCACGAGATCTACTTCCCGTACGTGCTGATGAAGCCGGCGCTGCTCGCGGCCGTCATCCTCGGCGGTGCGACCGGTGTCGCGACGAACGTCGCGTTCAACTCCGGCCTCCGCGCCCCCGCCTCGCCCGGCTCGATCATCGCGGTGCTCCTGCAGACCGCGAACGACAGCTTCCTCGGCGTCATCCTCTCGGTGATCCTCGCGACCGCCGTGTCGTTCCTGGTGGCCTCGGTCATCATCCGGTCCGGCCGCAAGCGCGACCTGGCCGCGGAGCAGGAGGGCGACGACAAGCTCGCCGCCGCCGTCGCCGCCAACGAGGCGAACAAGGGCAAGGAGAGCGCCGTCGGCTCGCTCATCAACGCCCGCGGCGCCAACGCTCCGCAGGACTCGGCCGGCGCCTCGACCGCGGGGGCCACGGCCACCGCGACCCAGGTCCGGAACATCGTCTTCGCCTGCGACGCCGGCATGGGCTCGTCCGCGATGGGCGCCTCGGTGCTGCGGAACAAGATGAAGAAGGCGGGCTTCGAGGACGTCAAGGTCACCAACAAGGCGATCGCCGCTCTCGAGGACGACGTGGACCTGGTCATCACCCAGGCCGAGCTCACGGAGCGCGCCCGCCAGCGCACCCCGGGCGCGATCCACGTCTCCGTGGACAACTTCATGAACAGCCCGAAGTACGACGAGGTCGTCTCGCTGGTCGCGGAGCAGCACGCTAAGTAGTACGCCAACCATTCGGAGGGAACCCGTAGGGTGCGACAGAGCGGACACGCTCCGCTCGCCCCTGCGGGTTCCCTCGCTGTCAGCACCTCCACGGAAGGACGCACCCCATGAGCGACGTGCTCACCATCGGACAGATCGACGCCTCCGGCACCGCCACCACGAAGGAGGCCGCCATCAAGGAGGCCGCCGACATGCTGGTCGGCGTCGGCGCGGTCACCCCCGCCTACTACGAGGCCATGCTCGCCCGCGAGGCGACCGTCTCGACCTACATGGGCAACCTGCTCGCCATCCCGCACGGCACCAACGACGCGAAGGACGAGATCCGCTCCTCCGCCCTCTCGTTCGTGCGCTATGCGCAGCCGATCGACTGGGACGGCAACGAGGTGCGCTTCGTCGTCGGCATCGCCGGCGTCGACAACGAGCACCTCGAGATCCTCTCCAAGATCGCGATCATCTTCTCGGAGGAGGACGAGGTGCAGAAGCTCCTCGACGCCCCGGACGCGCAGTCGCTCTACAGCCTGCTGGGCGAGGTCAACTCCTGATGCCCACCGCCGTCCACTTCGGCGCCGGCAACATCGGCCGCGGCTTCGTCGGCCTGATCCTGCACGGCGCCGGCTACGAGCTCGTCTTCGCCGACGTCAACTCCGAGCTGATCGGCCGCCTCGCCGCCGCCGACAGCTACGAGGTGCACGAGGTGGGGGAGGAGGCGGCCACGCACGTCGTCGACCGCTTCCGTGCGATCGACTCGGCCGCCGACGAGGAGGCGCTCGTCCGCGAGATCGCCGCCGCCGACATCGTCACCACGGCCGTCGGCCCGAACATCCTGCGCTTCGTCGCCCCCGTGATCGCGAAGGGCCTCGCGGCCCGCGACGAGTCGGCGCCGCGGCTGGCGGTCATGGCCTGCGAGAACGCGATCAACGCCACGCGCCTCCTGCAGACCGAGGTCGCCGCGAACCTCGGCGCGGACGAGTGGGAGCGCCTGCGCACCCGCGCCGTCTTCGCCGACACCGCGGTGGACCGCATCGTCCCGAACCAGGACCCGGGCCAGGGCCTGGACGTGACAGTGGAGAGCTTCTTCGAGTGGGTCGTCGACCGCACTCCGTTCGAGGGCACCGAGCCGGAGATCCCGGGCGCGACCTGGGTCGACGACCTCGAGCCCTTCATCGAGCGGAAGCTCTTCACGGTGAACACCGGCCACGCGACGGCCGCCTACACCGGCTTCGCGGCCGGAGCGCACAAGCTCTCCGACGCGCTGGCGATGCCCGAGGTTCACGACGCGGTCAAGGCCGCGCTCGAGGACACCAAGGCGCTCATCGTGGCCAAGCACGGCTTCAGCGACGAGGAGCAGCAGGCCTACCTCGAGAAGACGCTGAAGCGCTTCGCTAACCCGTACCTGACCGACACGGTCGACCGGGTGGGACGCCAGCCGCTGCGGAAGCTGTCGCGGCACGAGCGCTTCATCGGACCGGCGGCCGAGCTCGCCGAGCGCGGGCGCACGCCGGAGGGCCTTCTCACCGCGATCGGCGCCGCGCTGCGCTTCGACGTGCCCGAGGACCCCCAGAGCGTGGAGCTCCACGAGAAGCTGGCCGCGCTCACCCCGGAGGAGTTCGTGGCGGAGGTCACCGGCCTCACGGCCGAGCATCCGCTCTTCGACCGGGTCGTGGCGGTCGTCCGCGGCTAGTCCCGTGGCCGCACGGCGGTGAACGACGACGAGGTCCTCTGCTTCCCGCGGGGGACCTCGTCGTCGTCTGCGGCGGCTCGGGCGGAGCGCTAGAACAACCGCCAGCGGGTGAGCGGCCAGGCCACGGCGAAGACGCGTCCGGTGACCCTGTCGATCGGCACGGTCTTCACGCACGTGTCGATCGGCCCGCCGGCGCCGCGGCACTCGCCGAGCGAGTCGTTGGAGTTCGACCGGTGGTCGCCCAGGACGAAGAGGGATCCCTCGGGGACGGTGTACTCGTCGAAGCAGCGGAGGGACGCGGGGCTCGTCGTGCAGTCGAGGGTCCCGGGGGTGAAGGGGAAGTCCTCGAACACGTAGGACTCGTCCAGCGGCTTCCCGTCGACCAGCACGTGCCCGTCGGCGTCGCAGCAGGAGACGGTGTGGCCCCCCTCGGCGATCAGCCTCTTGACGAGGAACTCCTCGTGGGAGGGGCCGATGCTGGTGACGTCGCCGAAGGTCTTCACGATCTCGGAGAGGGGGCTGCCGGCCTCGTCGCTCGCGCCCCAGTCGGCGTCGCGCGAGAAGACGACGATCTGCCCCTCCTCCGGCCCGCCCTGGAGGGCGAGGGTGCGGTCGACCAGGATGCGGTCGCCGAAGAACCCGCCGCCCTGGAGGGTGTTCTCCATCGAGCCGGTCGGCACCGTGTACACCTTCACGAAGAAGGTCTGCACCAGGGCGATGACCGCGATCGCCGCCAGGATCGTCACCACCGGGTGCGAGTACCAGCTCCGCCTCGCGGTCGCTGACCTCGTCGTGCGCGCCATGTGCTCTCCCTCCGGCTCGACGGAGCCAGCCTAGGCGGCGGCGGACGCGGGGCCCGGCAGGGGGCGCGCGTCGGGCGCGGAGGCGGAGGAGGGGGCGACACGCCCGAGGTGGCGGAACGGCCGCGATTCGCGTAGCATCGACCCTTGGTGTTTTGCGCGTGCTCCGGCATGCCCGCGAACCCCGATCCGGGCTCTCGCCCGGTGGTGGCTCGTCGCGGAAACATTCGCACGACCAGTACACACACTACTTCCGAACGACAGTGAGGCTATGGCCAAAAAAGACGGTGTCATCGAAATCGAAGGTGCGGTTGTCGAGGCGCTCCCCAACGCGATGTTCCGCGTGGAGCTGACCAACGGACACAAAGTTCTCGCCCATATCTCGGGCAAGATGCGTCAGCACTACATCCGGATCCTCCCCGAGGACCGGGTGATCGTGGAGCTGAGCCCCTACGACCTGACCCGCGGCCGGATCGTCTACCGCTACAAGTAGGCGTTCGCTCCGCTGACGTTCGCGACGTGCGTGTCCTGTAAGGAACGGCCCCGGCATCCGCCGGGAGCACGACGCCAGCGAAAACAAGGACAAGAACAATGAAGGTCAACCCCAGCGTCAAGCGCATCTGCGACCACTGCAAGATCATCCGCCGCCACGGCAACGTGATGGTCATCTGCAGCAGCAACCCCCGCCACAAGCAGCGCCAGGGCTAGTCCCGCTGCTTCCGCGAGGGAGCGCAGGGGCGGCGTGCCGCCCCCACTGCACAACTGAACACACCCGCAGCACCAGAAATCGCGCAGCACCCCGGCGACCCCGGGGTGGACGGCGAGGACACCTTCGGTCGGAGGCCGAGGCACCGGTGCTGCTTCACACCTCCACTCACTCACAGGAGAAGCCACAATGGCACGTCTGGCAGGAGTAGACATCCCGCGCGAGAAGCGCGTGGAGGTCGCACTGACCTACATCTACGGTGTCGGCCGCACTCGCGCGCTCAAGACCCTGAGCGACACCGGGATCGACGGCAACATCCGCGTCAAGGACCTCAGCGACGACCAGCTCGTCTCGCTCCGCGACTACATCGAGGGCAACTACAAGGTGGAGGGCGACCTCCGCCGCGAGGTCGCCGCCGACATCCGCCGCAAGGTCGAGATCGGCTCGTACGAGGGCCTCCGCCACCGTCGCGGCCTCCCGGTCCGTGGACAGCGCACCAAGACGAACGCGCGCACCCGCAAGGGACCCAAGCGCACCGTCGCCGGCAAGAAGAAGGCCGGCCGCAAGTAACGCGGGCGACACGGACCTAGAGGAGATACAGAATTGGCTACCCCCAAGTCGGCCGCGCGCAAGCCGCGCCGCAAGGAGAAGAAGAACATCGCTGTGGGCCAGGCCCACATCAAGTCGACGTTCAACAACACCATCGTCTCGATCACCGACCCCTCCGGGGCCGTCATCAGCTGGGCCTCGTCCGGTGGAGTCGGCTTCAAGGGCTCGCGCAAGTCGACGCCGTTCGCCGCCCAGCTCGCCGCCGAGTCGGCCGCGCGCCAGGCTCAGGAGCACGGCATGAAGAAGGTGGACGTCTTCGTGAAGGGCCCCGGCTCGGGTCGTGAGACCGCGATCCGCTCGCTCCAGGCCGCAGGCCTCGAGGTCGGCTCGATCAACGACGTCACCCCGCAGGCGCACAACGGCTGCCGCCCGCCCAAGCGTCGTCGCGTCTAAGCAGCACTCGCAGCCGTCGGCCGGCCGCACGAACCGCCTCCGGGCGGGGAGTGCGGCCGACCGGCGGATCGCGCATTTCTTTCACAACTCCACACCTCGCAAACGCACGTGTCATATAGCGGACACGTGATCGAAAGGAATCATCAGTGCTTATCGCACAGCGTCCGACGCTCACCGAGGAGAACATCTCGGAGTTCCGTTCCCGCTTCGTCATCGAGCCCCTCGAGCCCGGCTTCGGCTACACGCTCGGCAACTCGCTGCGTCGCACCCTGCTGTCCTCCATCCCCGGCGCCGCTGTCACCAGCATCCGGATCGACGGAGTCCTGCACGAGTTCACGACCGTCCCGGGCGTCCGCGAGGACGTCACCGAGATCATCCTGAACATCAAGGGACTCGTCGTCTCCTCCGAGCACGACGAGCCGATCACCGCCTACCTGCGCAAGCAGGGAGCCGGCCAGGTCACCGCCGCGGACATCTCGGCTCCGGCCGGTGTCGAGATCCACAACCCGGAGCTCGTCATCGCCACGCTGAACGACAAGGCGAAGTTCGAGCTCGAGCTCACGATCGAGCGCGGCCGCGGCTACGTCTCGGCGACCCAGAACCGCAGCGAGTTCTCCGAGGCCGGCCAGATCCCGGTCGACTCGATCTACTCGCCCGTGCTGAAGGTCACCTACCGCGTCGAGGCCACCCGTGCCGGCGAGCGCACCGACTTCGACCGCCTGGTCGTGGACGTGGAGACGAAGGCCGCGATCTCGCCGCGCGACGCCATCGCCTCCGCCGGACGCACGCTGACCGAGCTGTTCGGTCTCGCCCGCGAGCTGAACAACGCGGCCGAGGGCATCGAGATCGGCCCCGCGCCGGTCGACGCGGTCCTCTCGACCGAGCTGTCCATGCCCATCGAGGACCTCGACCTCTCGGTGCGCAGCTACAACTGCCTCAAGCGCGAGGGCATCAACAACGTCAATGAGCTCGTCGCCCTCTCGGAGACGCAGCTCATGAACATCCGCAACTTCGGTCAGAAGTCGGTGGATGAGGTCAAGGAGAAGCTGACGGAGCTCGGCCTGTCGCTCAAGGACTCGGTCCCCGGGTTCGACGGCGCCCACTTCTACAGCTACGACGACGAGAGCATCTAGGTCCTCCGCTCCGGAGCCCCGGCTCCTCGCGTCCGACCTGCTGACACCCCTTTAGTACTGGAGTAAACCCATGCCCAAGCCCACCAAGGGCCCCCGCCTCGGAGGCGGACCCGCACACGAGCGCCTGCTGCTGGCGAACCTGGCCGCGGCCCTGTTCACGCACAAGAGCATCAAGACGACCGAGACCAAGGCCAAGCGCCTTCGTCCGCTCGCCGAGCGCCTGGTGACCTTCGCCAAGCGCGGCGACCTGCACGCCCGCCGTCGCGTCCTCGCGACGATCGGCGACAAGTCGGTCGTCCACGAGCTCTTCACCGAGATCGCTCCGCTCGTCGCCGAGCGCGAGGGCGGCTACACCCGCATCACCAAGATCGGCCCCCGCAAGGGAGACAACGCGCCCATGGCCGTGATCGAGCTCGTCCTCGAGCCCGTCACGCCCAAGGCGAAGAAGTCGCGCACCGCCACGGCGCCCGTGTCCGCTCCGGTGGACGAGGCCCCCGCCGAGGAGACCACTGCCGAGGAGACCCCCGTCGAGGAGGCGCCCGTGCAGGACGCTCCCGTCGAGGACGCCGCGCAGGACGCTCCTGTCGAGGAGACCGGCGCGACCAAGTAGTCACGCCCCCTCTGCCGAGAGCCCTCTGTCCCCTCCGGGGCGGGGGGCTCTCGTCGTTCCACGGGGCCGAGTGGCGCGAATCGTCGCTTACGATGGCACGGCTGCGCTCGTCGGGTGCGGCCGCGTCACGACCGGCGCTCCCGGGGTCCGCCCCGACGATCCTCGGAGGACTCCTGTGCGACTGCGCGCCTCGGCCGCTGCGGCGCTCCTCGCCCTGGCACTCGCGGGCGGAGTGAGCGGCTGCGCCTCCGGCGAGGTGATCGACGTGCCGGAGTCGGCGGGTCTCGCGAGCACGACCCCCGTGCCGTCGGCCGCACCGACCGTGCCCTCCGTGCCGTCGAGCGAGGGCGTGGACTGCGCGACCGCTCTCCCCGCCTCCCTGGTCGAGCAGGAGGCCGGCTCGACGGCGGGCACCGTGTCGATCACCGCCGCGGGAGACACGTGCTCCTACGCCGTCGACGGCGGCGACCCGGTCGTCGTGCTGACGCTGCACCGCGGGCCCCTCGTCGAGACCTTCACCGGTGCGGGCGAGGCGCTCGGCGCCGTGCCGGTCTCGCTGGGCACGGCCGCCTAGTGGGTGCAGGGCATCGCCTCCGCTCCCTCCGAGCTGGCCGTGCTCGCAGGCGGCTGGGAGGCGCGGATCGTCTCCTCGGTCGGCGAGCAGTCGACGCTGGTCGGCTGGGCGGTCTCGGCCCTGGCGGCCGTCGACGTCCCGCTCGCGGTCGCCTGAGCCGCGACCACGGCGCGCTCTAGACTCGTCTGATGCTCCACCGCGTCCGCCTCGACCTGGCCTACGACGGCTCGCACTTCTCCGGGTGGGCCAAGCAGCCCGGCCTCCGCACCGTGCAGGGGGTGCTCGAGGAGTCGCTCGCCCTGGTGCTGCGCTCCGAGCAGCACCCGACCGTGACGGTCGCCGGGCGCACCGACGTCGGCGTGCACGCCAGCGCCCAGGTCGCCCACGTCGACCTCACCCCCGAGCAGTGGGGCCGCATCAGCACCGGCCGGCGCCGACCGGGGGAGGAGCCGTTCCCGCCCGCGTCGATCCTGGAGCGGCGGCTCCGCGGGATCCTCGGGCAGTACACCGACGTCTCGGTGCACCGGGTGACGGAGGCGCCGGAGGGGTTCGACGCGCGGTTCTCGGCGCGCTGGCGGCGGTACGAGTACCGGCTGGCCGACGCCTCCTCGATGCGCCACCCGCTCGACCGCACGTACACCACCTGGATCACCGACTCCCTCGACCTCGACGCGATGTCGGCCGCGGCCCGCTCGCTCCTGGGCCTGCACGACTACGCGTCGTTCTGCCGTGCCCGCGTAGGGGCCACCACCATCCGGAGCCTGCTCGACTTCACCTGGGAGCGAGACGCCGACGGAGTCCTGCACGCCCACCTGCGCGCGGACGCCTTCTGCCACAGCATGGTGCGGGCCCTCGTGGGGGCGTGCGTCGCGGTCGGCGCCGGGAAGCTCGAGGCGGGGGCGGTCCCGCTGCTCCGGGACGCCGCCAGACGGACCAACGCGTTCGCGGTGATGCCGGCCCGCGGCCTCATCCTCCGCGAGGTCGACTACCCCGAGGACGACGCGCTCGCCGAGCGGGCCCTGCTCACCCGCGCGAAGCGCACCGTGCGGACCGAGGGGCCGGACCCGGAGGACTCGGAGTGAGGCGAGGGCGCGCGCCCGCGCCCCGCGACCCGTGGCGGCTCGGGTCGCACCTCCCGCCGCCGGAGCCCCTGCCGCCACGATCCGTGCTTGGCCGCACGGGGGCTTTGCTGTAATGTCGACCCTTGGTGTTTTCGGCCGTGTGCCGAGCGCCCGAAGTTGAGCCCTCCACCGGATCGGTTCGGCCCCTCGCGGGTCGAACGGCCACGGAGCGGGATCCACGAACACCTCACTCCGACCAGAAAGCAGCACTCACGTGACTCGCACTTTTTCTCCGAAGCCGGCTGACGTCCAGCACGACTGGATCGTCATCGACGCGTCCGACGTCGTGCTCGGCCGTCTCGCCACCCACGCCGCGGCGCTCCTGCGCGGCAAGCACAAGGCCACCTTCGCGCCGCACATGGACATGGGCGACTTCGTCATCATCGTCAACGCGGAGAAGGTCGCCCTCACCGGCCAGAAGCTCCTCCAGAAGAAGGCCTACCGCCACTCCGGCTACCCGGGCGGCCTCTCGGCCACCACGTACGCCGAGCTCCTCGAGAAGAACCCGGTCCGCGCCGTCGAGAAGGCCATCCGCGGCATGCTCCCCAAGAACTCCCTCGGCCGCGCCCAGCTGCGCAAGCTGAAGGTCTACACGGGATCCGAGCACCCCCACGCGGCCCAGCAGCCGCAGGCGTACGCCTTCACCCAGGTCGCCCAGTAGGCTCCGGCCCTCCCCGACATCCCAGACTTCGAAGACAAAGGATCACCTACACCGTGGCGAAGATCGCAGACCAGATCGACGTGGCTCCCGAGAGCTACTCCACCGAAAGCCCGGCCACCGAGGCGTCCACGACGCCCCGCGCCGTCCTCAACGTCTCCGGCGCAGCCGTGGGCCGACGCAAGCAGGCCATCGCCCGCGTGCGCCTCGTCCCCGGCAACGGCGGCATGACCGTCAACGCCCGCGAGTTCGCGGAGTACTTCCCCAACAAGCTGCACCAGCAGCTGATCACCGACCCCTTCAAGGTGCTCGACCTGATCGGCTCCTACGACGTGGTCGCCAAGATCACCGGCGGCGGCCCCTCCGGCCAGGCCGGCGCGCTGCGCCTCGCCATCGCCCGTGCCCTCAACGAGATCGACCGCGAGAACAACCGCGCGATCCTGAAGAAGGCGGGCTTCCTGACCCGCGACGCCCGCGTCATCGAGCGCAAGAAGGCCGGTCTCAAGAAGGCCCGCAAGGCGTCCCAGTTCTCGAAGCGCTAGTCGACGCGGCCTGACGGCCGCACGACCAGCAGCTCGAGAAGGGACTGCGCACCATGCCGCGCCTGTTCGGAACAGACGGCGTCCGTGGCCTCGCTAATCGCGAGGTCACGGCCGACCTGGCTCTCGGCCTCGCCCAGGCGGCCGCCCGTGTACTCGGAGCGGCCGCCCGGGCCGAGGGCCGTCGGCCCGTCGCCGTGCTCGCCCGCGACCCCCGCATCTCCGGTCAGTTCATCGGAGCCGCGGTCGCGGCGGGTCTCGCGAGCGCTGGAGTCGACGTGCTCGACGCCGGCGTCATCCCGACGCCCGCCACCGCCTACCTCATCGCCGACGAGAACGCCGACTTCGGCGTGATGATCTCGGCCTCGCACAACCCCGCCGCCGACAACGGCATCAAGTTCTTCGCCGCCGGCGGACGCAAACTCCCGGACGAGCTCGAGAACCGCATCGAAGCGGCCCTCGGAGTCCCCCCGCTCACGCCGACCGGAGCCGACGTCGGCCGCATCACCCGCTTCTCCGACGCGGAGGACCGTTACGTCCTTCACCTGCTCGGATCCCTCGAGGGCACCCGTCTCGACGGCCTGCACGTGGTCATCGACTGCGCGCACGGCGCCGCCGCCGGCATCTCGCCCCAAGTGTTCACCGACGCCGGAGCGACCGTCACCGTCATCGGCAACGACCCCGACGGCCTCAACATCAACGACGGAGTGGGCTCCACCCACCTCGACAACGTCGCCGACGCCGTCCGCGCGGCCGGCGCCGACATCGGCATCGCCCACGACGGCGACGCCGACCGCTGCCTCGCAGTGGACGCCCAGGGCCGCATCGTCGACGGCGACCAGATCATGGCGATCCTCGCGACAGCCATGGCCCGCCGCGGCGCCCTCCGCGACGACGTCCTCGTGGCCACCGTCATGAGCAACCTCGGCCTCAAGCTCGCCATGCGCGCCGCCGGCATCCGCGTCATCGAGACCGCGGTCGGCGACCGCTACGTCCTCGAGGCGATGAACGACGGCGGCTACTCGCTCGGCGGGGAGCAGTCCGGCCACGTCATCATGAGCCGCTACGCCACCACCGGCGACGGCGTGCTCACCGGCCTCCAGCTCGCGGCCGAGATGGCCCGGACCGGACGCACGATCGCCGACCTGGCCGCAGTCATGTCCGTCTTCCCGCAGACCCTCCTCAACGTGCGCGGCGTCGACCGCGAGGGCGTCCGCGACGACGAGGTCATCGCCTCCGCCGTCGCCGACGCCACCGCCGAGCTCGGCAGCGACGGCCGCGTGCTCCTGCGCCCCTCCGGCACCGAGCCGATGGTGCGCGTCATGGTCGAGGCGAAGACGCAGGAGACGGCCGACCGCCTCGCCGAATCGCTCGCCGCGGTCGTGCTCGAGCGGCTGCGTTCTTAAGGAGCCGCTCCCTGCGCGGCTCCTCGCGGTCGGCTTGGGGAGGTGGTCGCGATGGGTGGAGCGGGGTGCGTTCGCCGCGGGTGAATCGCTTGGCACGCGGCTGTGTTCGTTGCGGGGCCGCTCCCTGCGCGGCCCCTCGCGGTCGGCTTCGCGAGGTGGTTGCGATGGGTGGAGCGGGGCGCGTTCGCCGCGGGTGAATCGCTTGGCACGCGATTCCCACGACGGCTGTGTTCGTTGAGGGGCCGCTCCCTGCGCGGCCCCTCGCGGTCGGCTTCGCGAGGTGGTTGCGATGGGTGGAGCGGGGCGCGTTCGCCGCGGGTGAATCGCTTGGCACGCGATTCCCACGACGGCT
>NZ_PSUE01000038.1:12185-20589 GCF_002931645.1 Rathayibacter sp. AY2B5
GCGCGGCCCCTCGCGGTCGGCTTCGCGAGGTGGTTGCGATGGGTGGAGCGGGGCGCGTTCGCCGCGGGTGAATCGCTTGGCACGCGATTCCCACGACGGCTCGTGGGTTGGGCCGCTCCCTGCGCGGCTCCTCGCGGTCGGCTTGGAGAGGTGGTCACGATGGGTGGAGCGGGGCGCGTTCGCCGCGTGGGAATCGCTTGGCACGCGGCGGTGTTCGTTGCGGGGCCGCTCCTTGCGCGGCCCCTCGCGATCGGCTTCGCGAGGTGGTTGCGCGGGTGGAGCGGGTCGCGTTCGCCGCGCGTGAATCGCTTGGCACGCGATTCACGCTGACGGCTCGTGGGTGGTGGCGAGCCTGCGCCGATCGTGCGGTGAAGGGGTTCGAGGTCGGTGGCTGCGCGGTGTGCGCGGCGGCGAACAGCGACCGGGGGTGCGGTCAGATCTTGCGGAGGAGGACCGAGGAGACCGTGTGGTCGGCCTGCTTGCGGAGGACCAGGCTCGCGCGGGAGCGGGTGGGGCGCACGTTCTGCAGCAGGTTCGGCTCGTTGATCGCGGCCCAGATGCTCCGCGCGCGCTCACGGGCCTCGTCCGGACTGAGCGCCGCGTAGCGGTGGAAGTAGGAGTTCGGATTCGCGAACGCGCCCTGCTGCAGGGTGAGGAAGCGCTCCTCGTACCAGCGCGCGATGTCGCTGGTCCGGGCGTCGACGTAGACGGTGAAGTCGAACAGGTCGCTGACCGCCAGGCCGTGACCGGGCACCGGCGGCTGCAGCACGTTCAGGCCCTCGACGATCAGCACGTCCGGCCGCCGCACGACGATCTCGGCGTCGGGGACGATGTCGTAGGAGAGGTGCGAGTAGAACGGCGCGCGCACCTCCGCGGCCCCGCCCTTCACCTCCGAGACGAAGCGCAGCAGCGCCCGCCGGTCGTACGACTCGGGGAAGCCCTTGCGGCTCATCAGACCGCGGCGCTCCAGCTCGCGGTTGGGCAGCAGGAAGCCGTCGGTGGTCACCAGCTCGACGCGGGGCGTGTCCTCCCAGCGGGCGAGCAGCTCCCGCAGCAGGCGAGCGATCGTCGACTTGCCCACCGCGACCGACCCCGCGACGCCGATCACGAACGGAGTCGGCTGCGCGCGCTCCCCGAGGAACGTGCTCGTCGCGCGGTGCAGGTGCCGCGCGCCACCGGCGTACAGGCTCAGCAGGCGCGAGAGCGGCAGGTAGACCTCCGCGACCTCGGTCAGGCTCAGCCGGTCGCCCAGCCCCCGCAGCTGCACGACCTCGGTCTCCGACAGCGGCAGCTCCGTGGTGCGGGCGAGCTCGGCCCAGTCGGAGCGGACGATCTCGACGAAGGGGGAGGGGTGCGCGTCGCGAGCGGGATCGCGAGGAGACGACGGCATGGGGACCGATCCTAGCGTCCGCCCCGCCGGGTGCCCGACGCCGCGGGAGGCGCCTCCGCGCCGCTTAGAATCGAGCGCATGTGTGGAATCGTTGGATACGTCGGTGAGCGCGACAGCCTGGCCGTGCTGCTCGGGGGCCTGAAGCGTCTGGAGTACCGCGGCTACGACTCGGCCGGCGTGGCCGTGATCGACGCCGACGGGCAGCTCGACAGCCGCAAGCGCTCGGGCAAGCTCAGCGTCCTCGTCGACGACCTCGAAGCGCACCCGCTGGCCGAGGGCACCACGGGCATCGGCCACACCCGCTGGGCGACGCACGGCGGCCCGACCGACCGCAACGCCCACCCCCACCTCGCGGACGAGGGCAGGCTCGCCGTCATCCACAACGGCATCATCGAGAACTTCCAGCCGCTCAAGGAGCAGCTGCTCGCCGAGGGCGCCGTCTTCGAGAGCGAGACCGACACCGAGGTCGCCGCGCACCTGATCGCCCGCGAGTACCGCCGCACCGGCGACCTCGTGCTCGCCTTCCAGGCCGTCGTCGCGCACCTCGAGGGCGCGTTCACCCTGCTCGCCCTGCACCAGGACCAGCCCGGCGTGGTCGTCGGCGCGCGCCGCAACTCGCCGCTCGTGATCGGCCTGGGCGACGGGGAGAACTTCCTCGGCTCCGACGTCGCGGCGTTCGTCGAGTTCACCCGCCGCGCGGTCGCCATCGGCCAGGACCAGATCGTCACGATCACCCCGGAGCTCGTCACGGTGACCGACTTCTTCGGCAACCCCGTCGAGACCGAGCCGTTCGAGATCGCCTGGGACGCGTCGGCGTCCGAGAAGGGCGGCTGGTCGAGCTTCATGGCCAAGGAGATCACCGAGGGCCCCGAGGCCGTCGCGAACACGCTCCGCGGCCGCATCCACGAGGGCGCGATCACGCTGCCGGAGCTCGACGCGCTCGGCCCGGTGCTGACGGAGATCGACCGCATCACGATCATCGCCTGCGGCACGGCCGCCTACTCGGGCATGGTCGCCAAGTACGCGATCGAGAAGTGGGCGCGCGTCCCCGTCGAGGTCGAGCTCAGCCACGAGTTCCGCTACCGCGACCCGGTGCTCACCCCGCGCACCCTCGTCGTCTCGATCAGCCAGTCCGGCGAGACGATGGACACGCTGATGGCGGTCAAGTACGCCCGCGAGCACGGCGCCAAGACGCTCTCGGTCTGCAACACCCAGGGCGCGACGATCCCGCGCGAGTCGGACGCCGTGCTCTACACGCACGCGGGCCCGGAGGTGGCGGTCGCCTCGACCAAGGCCTTCGTCGCTCAGATCGCGGCGCTCTACCTCTTCGGGCTGCACCTGGCCGCGGTGCGCGGTGCCGCCTCCACCGAGCTCGTCGCCTCGCAGGCGGCTCAGCTCGCCGCGATCCCGGAGAAGCTCTCCCGCGTGCTCGACGCCTCCGACGACATCGCCCAGCTGGCCGGCTGGATGGCCGACACCCGTGCGGTGCTGTTCCTCGGCCGCCACGTCGGCTACCCGGTGGCGCTCGAGGGCGCGCTGAAGCTCAAGGAGCTCGCCTACATCCACGCCGAGGGCTTCGCGGCGGGCGAGCTCAAGCACGGCCCGATCGCACTGATCGAGCCTGGCCAGGTCGTCTTCGTGATCGTGCCGAGCCCGAGCGAGTCGTACGAGCTGCAGCGCAAGGTGATCTCGAACATCCAGGAGATCAAGGCCCGCGGCGCCCGCGTCATCGCGATCGCGGAGCAGGGCGATACGGCCGCGATCCAGATCGCCGACGAGGTCGTGCCGATCCCGCTCGCCGACCCGCTGTTCGAGCCGCTGCTCGCCGTCACTCCGTTGCAGATGTTCGCGATGGAGCTCGCCGCCGCCAAGGGCCTCGACGTCGACCAGCCGCGCAATCTCGCCAAGTCGGTCACGGTCGAGTGATCGAGCCGTGATCGTGGGGATCGGGGTGGACGTCGTGGACCTCGCGCGCTTCGAGCGCTCGCTGTCGCGCACGCCCCGGCTCCGCGACCGGCTGTTCGCCGAGAGCGAACGCTCGCTCCCCGTCGCCTCGCTGGCGGGCCGCTTCGCCGCCAAGGAGGCGCTGATCAAGGCGCTCGGCGACTCCGTGGGCGCCCGCTGGCACGACATGGTCGTCGAGCGGGACGAGCACGGGAATCCGTCCTTCGCACTGCACGGCCCGGCCCGGGCGGCCGCGGAGGCGCGCGGGATCACGCGCGTGCACCTCTCGATGACGCACGACGCGGGCGTGGCCTGCGCGTTCGTGGTGGCAGAGTCGTGAGCGTCCCCGCGTCGTACCGAGAGGCGGTGATCGACGTCGACGCGATGGCGGCGAACGCCGCGCGTCTGCGCGAGCTCACCGGTGCCCGCCGGCTGATGGCCGTCGTCAAGGCCAACGGCTACGGGCACGGCGCCCTGGCCGCGGCGCAGGCGGCGCTCGACGGCGGCGCGGACGCCCTCGGCACCGCGGAGCTGCGGGAGGCCGTGGCCCTGCGCGAGGCAGGCGTCGTCGCTCCGATCCTCTGCTGGCTGCACGACCCCGGCGAGGACTTCGACGCGGCGCTCGAGCACTCGATCGACGTCGCCGTCTCCTCGGTCGACCAGCTCGACACGCTCGCGCAGTCGGCGGAGGACCGCGGCGTGCGCGCGGCCGTGCAGCTCAAGGTCGACACGGGCCTCAGTCGCAACGGCGCCGCGGAGGAGGAGTGGCCGCACCTGGCGGAGGCGCTCGCCCGTCACAGCGCTCGCGGCACCGTCCACCTCACCGGGCTGTTCTCGCACCTGTCCAACACCTCGCGCGAGGACGACCTCGCCCAGCTCGCGCTCCTCCGCCGCGCCGAGGCCGTGCTGGCGGCGCACGGGGTGCAGGCGCCGGTCCTGCACCTCGCGGCGACGGCGGCGGCGCTGCGCCTCCCGGAGGCCCGCCTCGACATGGTGCGCAGCGGCATCGCCCTCTATGGACTCTCGCCGTTCGAGGACGAGACCTCGCTCCAGCTCGGGCTCGTCCCGGCGATGACGCTGCAGGGCCGCGTCGCCGGCGTCCGCCGGGTGCCCCACGGGACCGGCGTGAGCTACGACTACACCTGGCGGGCCGAGGGCGGGACGACCCTCGCGCTCGTGCCGTTCGGCTACGCGGACGGCATCCCGCGGAGCGCCTCCGGCGTCGCGGAGGTCTCGATCGGCGGCCGCCGCCACCGGATCGCCGGGCGGGTCGCGATGGACCAGTTCGTCGTCGACGTGGGGGATGCGAGCGTCGCGACGGGCGACCCGGTGACGCTCTGGGGCGACCCGACGACCGGCGTCCCCTCGGTAGACGAGTGGGCGCGGTGGTGCGGCACCATCAACTACGAGCTGGTCACCCGGCTCGGGCCGCGGGTCCAGCGGCGACTGCTGAGCGCGGCGGACGGCCGTGCCTGAGCGCTCCTGGTTCGCGGACCGCGTCGTCGAGGTCGCCGATCCGGAGGCCATGGCGGAGCTCGGCCGCGAGCTCGGCCGAGTGCTGCGCGCCGGCGACCTGCTGGTGCTGACCGGGCCGCTCGGCGCGGGCAAGACGACCTTCACGCGCGGGCTCGGCGAGGGCCTCGACGTGCGGGGTCCCGTGACGAGCCCCACCTTCGTGATCGCGCGGACGCATCCGCCGCTGCACGACGGGCCGCCGCTCGTGCACGTCGACGCCTACCGCGTGGGCTCGCCGGTCGAGCTCGACGACCTCGACCTCGATCCGGTGCGCTCGGTGATCGTCGTGGAGTGGGGCGCCGGGATGCTGGACGGCGTCGCGGAGTCCTGGCTCGACGTGGTCATCGAGCGGCCGACCGCCGGCTCCGACGCCGAGGAGGGCGAGGAGCCGATCGAGCCGCGGACCGTCCGCTTCCGCGGCACCGGCTGGAGCTGAGCCCGCGGGTACCCTGGACGCGTGCTCCTCGCGATCGACACCTCCTCCGGAACCTCCGTCGCCGTCGTCGACTCCGCGGGCGCCGTGCGCTCGGAGCGCACCGAGACCGACACCATGCGCCACGCGGAGGTGGTCGGCCGGCTGATCCAGGAGGCGCTCGAGGCGGCCGACGTGGCTCCCGGGGGCATCGAGGCGGTCGCGGTGGGCATGGGCCCCGGCCCCTTCACCGGCCTCCGGGTCGGGATCGCCGCCGCCCGGGCCTTCGCGCTCGGCCGCGGCGTCCCCACCCTCCCCGTGGTCTCGCACGACGCGATCGCGCTCGCCGCGCTGCGGCACGGGCGCGCCGCGGGCTTCCTCGTCGTCACCGACGCCCGCCGCCGAGAGCTGTACTGGAGCGCCTACGACGGGCTCGACGATCAGGGGCTCCCCGTCCGCCTCTCCGGCCCGGGCCTGGACAAGCCGCCGGCCCTCCCGCATCCGGAGCTCCCGCGCCTGGAGGCCGAGTCTGTCTCCGCCGGCGAGCTCGGAGTCGTGGCCGCCCGCCTGCGCGCGGCCGGTCGGCCCGGTGCCGCGGACGAGCCCCTCTACCTCCGCTCGCCCGACGTCACGCTGTCCGCCGGCCCCAAGCGGGTGACCGCATGAGCGAGGCCGTGCTCCGCGACGCGCAGGCGGACGACCTCGACGCTGTCATGGCGATCGAGGAGTCCGAGTTCGCCGGCGACGCCTGGTCGCGCGGGATGATGGCGGAGGAGATCCGGAGCCGTCACACCCGGTACCTGGTCGCCGAGCAGGACGGCGAGGTGGTCGGCTACGCCGGGCTCCTCTGCCCCGTCGGCGCCCACGAGGGCGACGTGCAGACGATCGCGGTCGTCGCCCGGGTCCGCCGCACCGGCCTCGGCCGCCGACTGCTGCGCGCGCTCCTCGAGGCGGCCGGCGAACGCGGCGCCCGCGAGGTCTTCCTCGAGGTCCGCGCCGACAACCCCGCCGCGCAGACCCTCTACCGCTCGGAGGGCTTCGAGGAGATCGGCGTCCGCCCCGCCTACTACCAGCCCGACGGAGTGGACGCGATCGTGATGCGCCGGCCGCCGACCCCGACCCAGGAGACCCCGTGAGCACCGGACCCCTCGTCCTCGGCATCGAGACCAGCTGCGACGAGACGGGGATCGGCATCGTCCGCGGCACGACGCTTCTCTCGAACACCATCGCCTCCTCGATGGAGGAGCACGCCCGCTACGGCGGCGTCGTGCCCGAGGTGGCCGCCCGGGCGCACCTGGAGGCGCTCGAGCCCGCCCTGCACGCGGCGCTCTCCGAGGCCGGTGTCGCGCTCGGCGACCTGGACGCGATCGCGGTCACCAGCGGACCGGGACTCTCGGGCGCCCTCATGGTCGGCGTCGGAGCGGCGAAGGCGCTCGCCGTCTCGCTCGGCCTGCCGCTCTACGCCGTGAACCACCTCGTCGGCCACGTGGGAGCCGATGTCCTCCGTGCAGACGGCAGCGAGGGCAGCCCCGTCGAGGTGCCGACGATCGCGCTGCTGGTCTCGGGCGGGCACACCTCGCTCCTGCACGTGCGCGATCTGGTGTCGGACGTCGAGCTGCTCGGCGAGACCATCGACGACGCCGCCGGCGAGGCCTTCGACAAGGTGGCGCGAGTCCTGGGCCTGCCCTATCCGGGCGGACCGCAGATCGACCGGGTGGCGGCGGACGGGGACCCGAAGGCGATCCGCTTCCCCCGCGGGCTCAGCCTGCCGAAGGACCTCGAGCGCCACCGCTACGACTTCTCGTTCTCAGGGCTGAAGACCGCGGTCGCCCGCTGGGTCGAGAAGCGCCAGGACGCGGGGGAGGAGGTGCCCGTGGCCGACGTCGCGGCGAGCTTCCGCGAGGCGGTCGCCGACGTCCTGCTCACGAAGGCGCTCGCCGCCTGCCGCGACCGGGGCGTGCCGCGCCTCCTGCTCGGCGGCGGCGTGGTCGCCAACGCCCGGGTGCGCGCGCTGGCGGAGGAGCGGTGCGCGGCCGCGGGAGTGACCCTGCGGATCCCGGCGCTCTCGCTCTGCACCGACAACGGCGCGATGATCGCCGCACTGGCGGCGCAGCTGATCGAGGCGGGGCATCCGCCGTCGGGGCTCGGCTTCGGGGCCGACTCGACCCTCCCGGTCACCGAGATCCAGGTCCGCTGAGGCCTCTACCGGGCGGCGGCCGGGCCGCGCAAGCGCCGTCCAGCTTTTTGACAGGCGGATCGTGCCACTGCCACTCTTGGCCGCATCCGCTCGTTCCTGACCCTGGGGGATTCCATGACCACTCCGTACACGCCCGCGTCCGACCGCTACAACATCCTGGCGATCATCGGCTTCATCGCCTCGTTCTTCGTCTCCATCGTGGGCATCGTGCTGGGCTTCATCGCCCTGTCGCAGATCAAGCGCACGGGGGAGAAGGGCCGCGGCCTCGCCCTCGCCGCCGTCATCATCGGCTTCGTCGCGATCATCATCACCATCATCTCGTTCGTCGCGCTCTTCTCGATCGCGGCGACCATGCCCTCGACCGGGTACTGATCGACACGCCTCCGAGGCTCGGGGGCGCCCGCACCACCAGGAGGACACCGTGACCGACGACACCGCGCCCGGACCGCAGACCGGACCGGCGCCCGCGCCGTTCGCCCCTCCGCTCGGCGAGCCGTCGGCGGCCTACCCGCCGCCGACGGCCGCCGCCGATCCCTACCCCGGTCTCCCGCCCCGCCGCCCGCCGATGAATCCGCTCGCGGTCGCGGCTCTGGTGTGCGGACTGCTGGGGCTGGCGCCCGCCGCCATCGTCCTCGGCCACATCGGCTTCGCCCAGGCCCGACGCTCCGGACAGCGCGGCCGCGGTCTCGCGGTCGCCGGCTTCGTGCTGGGCTACCTCGCGATCGTCCTCGCGGTGATCGCCTACCTCGCCTGGACGGCCTTCGTCGGCGACCTGCGCGACGGCGGCTACCTGCCCGCGTGAGCGGACGGAACCCCTCCGCCGCCGCCCGGGTGCTGGCTAGACTCGCGCCATGAGCGACGACAGCACCCGTCCCGGCCCCGGCTCCGACGAGCAGCACGGCTCCGTCCCGGTCCCGCCGGCCCCGCCCGTCCCCCCGGCTCCGCC
>NZ_PSUE01000039.1:0-19437 GCF_002931645.1 Rathayibacter sp. AY2B5
CCGCCCGCCCCCTCCTCCACCACTCCGCTCCGACGCCAGAAGGACTCCCTGACGTGATCGACATCCTCCCGCGACGACTCCTCGTCGGCGCGCTCTTCTCGGTCGCCCTGGTGATCGTCCTCGGGATGGGGTACATCTTCTCGACCCGGGAGCCGGCCACCGGCCTCCTGGTGATCGCCGCCGGAGTCGGCGGCATCGTCGGCGCCTACGTGCTGCTGCGGGTCCCCGCGCACTGGCTGCCGGCGATGGCGCTCGCGTTCTTCGCGCTCGTCCCGACGCCGCTCACCCCCTCGACCCTGACGTTCCGCATGACGCTCTGGGCCGTCATCCTCGTGATCTGGGCGATCCGGCGCGGGCTCGCTCCCGAGCTGTGGCGCGCCCCCGTCAAGGCGTGGACCCGCGAGCTCGTGCTCTCCCCGTGGCGGGCCGTGGTGATCCTCGCGTTCATCGCCCTCATGCTCTGGTCCGCCGTGGCGACGGTGCGCAGCTCCTACGCGACCGAGGGCGTCTCGTGGATGTTCAGCTTCGCGATCTGCGTGGGCGTGCCGATGCTCGTCTTCGACGCCCAGCGCGAGGCCGTGCTGCTGCGCAAGACGTGGGTGATCCTCTCGGGGCTGCTCGCCCTCTACGCCGCCCTCGAGCTGGTCGCGCAGAGCTCCCCGATCCTCGGTGCCGTCTACGGCGCCCTCGGCTACGAGCAGGACCAGCACTGGTCGCTCTACCGCGCCGAGATCACCTTCGGCCACCCGCTGCTCGCCGGCACCTTCCTCACGGTGGGCGCCGGTCTCGCGTTCGGCTCCTGGCTCCAGGGCTCCCGCAAGTCGGACCTGCTGCTGGGCATCCTGGCCTCGGGCGGCGTCGTCGCGACCGTCTCGCGCGGACCGATGGCGGCCATCGCCGTCGCGGTCGTCGTCGCGCTCGTCGCCGTGGGCTTCCTCAACCCGAACCGCTCGCTGCTCCGGCCCGGCTCGATCCTGATCGCCGGGCTCGTCGCGGGTGTCGGAGTCCTGAACTTCGAGCCCGTCACCGCCCGCAACAACAACCTCGACGCCTCCATCTCGGCCGGCGCCCGCGACCTCGCGGTGACCGTGTCGCTGAAGGCGGCCGAGCTCACGCACTGGCTCGGCTCCGGAGCGGCGACGTCCGGCATCAGCGGCAGGCGGTTCTCGGACGTCGTCATCGAGAACTCGTTCCTGCAGCTGCTGATCAGCGTCGGCATCCCCGGCCTGCTGCTCTTCGTGATCATGGTGGCCGCGATGTTCGGCGCCACGCTCAGCCGTCGCGACGTCGGTCCTGCGGCGGGCCTGCTCGGCTTCATGGTCTGCCTCGCCGGCTACAACGCCATCGACGCGGTCCGCCCCAGCCACCTGCTCCTGGGATTCCTCGTCATCATCTGCCTCAACCCGGTGCACGTCCCCGACTTCTCGAAGGGCATCCGGATGCGCCAGCCCCTCGGGGCGAGGATCTTCGACGCGCCGATGGCCGTCGGGATGCGGGGCGAGCGATGAGCCGCCTCGCCCGCAGGAACGACTCGTCGCCGGCCGCGCTCGTCGTCCAGCAGTCGCTCGCGCCGCCGGACTCGACCACGCAGTACGTCGACTCGATCGTCGACGGCCTGGCGCCCGGCGTCGAGCTGCTGTTCTTCTCCTGGCGCAGCGCCCTGCTCGCCGACTACGACGTGCTGCACGTGCACTGGCCCGAGCTGATGATCCGCGGCCGCAGCCCGCTGCACCGCTTCCTCCGCCGCCGCGCCCTCGACGTGCTGCTGGTGCGCCTCGCGCTCCAGCGCATCCCGCTCGTGCGGACGGTGCACAACCTGCACCCGCACGAGCTCGGTCCCGCCGCCGAGCGCCGCTCGCTGGCCCGGGTCGACCGCGCGACCGACCTGTTCGTCCGCCTGAACCCGACGACCGTCGCTCCCGGCCGGGCGCCCGCCGTCACCGTGCTGCACGGCCACTACCGCGACCAGTTCGCGCAGCACCCGCTGCCCGAGCGCGAGCACGGCCGCGTCCTCTACTTCGGCATCATCCGCCCGTACAAGGGCGTCGTCGAGCTGATGGACGTGTTCCGCGGCGTGGAGGACGACTCCCTCTCCCTGCACGTGGTCGGCAGCCCCAGCCCGGGCCAGCGCGAGCTGGTCGAGGAGCGGGCCGCCCGCGACACCCGGGTGCGCACCACGCTCCGCCGGGTCGACGACGCCGAGATGGTCGACGAGATCGGCCGGGCCGAGCTGATCGTCCTTCCCTACCGCGAGATGCACAACTCCGGCTCGATCCTGGTCGCCCTGTCGCTCGGCCGGCCGATCCTGGTGCCTCGCACGCCCACCAACACGGCCCTGGCCGAGGAGGTCGGCAGCGACTGGGTGATCGAGTACGACGGCGAGCTCACCCCCGAGCTGATCACCGCCGCTCTCGAGCGCACGCGCACCCGGCCGCCGGAGGGGCTCCCCGCCCTCTCCGGGCGCGACTGGGACGTGCTCGGACTCCAGCTCAAGAAGGCCTACGAGGGCGCGATCGCCACCAAGAAGGGCTCGACCCGATGACCGGGACCACGCAGAAGCCGTCACCGAGCCTCAGCCGCTCGGCGAGCCGCGGCGCCGCCGTCACCATCGGCGGGCAGGCGATCCGCATCGCCGTCCAGCTGGGCGGCATCGTCATCCTCGCGCGCCTGCTCTCGCCGGCCGACTACGGCCTGCTCGCGATGGTCACGGCGATCATCGGCATCGGCGAGATCTTCCGCGACTTCGGCCTCTCCTCCGCCGCCATCCAGGCGAAGGAGATCACGCCGGGCCAGAAGAGCAACCTGTTCTGGATGAACTCGGGCATCGGCCTCACCCTCACCCTGGTGGTCATCGCGGCCTCCTGGCCGATCGCCGCCCTCTACGGCGACGACCGGCTTCAGCTGCTGACCGTCGTGCTCTCCTCGACGTTCCTCCTCAACGGAATCTCGACGCAGTTCCGCGCCGACCTCGCCCGTCACCTCCGCTTCGTGAAGATCACCCTGGTCGACATCGTCGCCCAGGTGCTGGGCCTCGTGGTCGGCGTGCTGATGGCGCTCGGCGGCGCCGGCTACTGGGCGCTGGCCGGGAGCCAGATCGTGCAGCCGCTCATCAGCGTGCTGATGCTGGTCTTCATCACGGGCTGGCGTCCCGGCCGCTACCGCCGCGGCGAGGCGATGGGCCACTTCCTCCGCTACGGAGGCGGGGTCTTCGCGACCCAGGCGCTGACCTACGTGAGCAAGAACGTCGACTCCGTCATCATCGGCGCGCGCTTCGGCCCGGTCGACCTCGGCCTCTACAACCGCGCGTTCCAGCTGATGATGCTGCCGCTGCAGCAGTTGAACTCTCCGGTGCAGCGCGTGGCACTGCCCGTGCTGTCCAAGCTGCAGGACGAGCGCGAGCGGTTCCGCACGTTCATCCTCTTCGGCCAGTCGGCGATGCTGACGGCGATGGGCCTCGTGCTCGCCGTCCTCGGCTCCCAGTCCGACTCGGTCATCCGGATCCTGGTGGGGGAGCGCTGGCTCGCCTCGGTCCCGATCTTCCAGATCCTGCTCGTGGCCGGGTTCTTCCAGGCCACGGCGTACTGCTCCAACTGGGTGTTCCTCGCCAAGGGTCTCGTGCGCCAGAGCGTCTGGTACAGCCTGGCGACCCGCCCGCTGATGGTCGTCCTGATCCTGCTCGGCTCCAACTGGGGAGTGACGGGCGTCGCGGTCGCGTACGCCGGCTCGCTCGCCCTCACCTGGCCGACCGCGCTGATCTGGATCGGCCGCACCTCCGATGCCCCCGTCCGCGAGATGTTCACCAACGGCCTCCGCAGCGGCATCACGTTCGGATCGATCACGGTGGGCGCCTACTTCTCCACCGTCTGGATCGCCGCCGACCAGCCCGTCCTCCGCCTCCTCGTGGGCGGCGCCGCCGTCCTGGTCGGGGTCGGGCTCTGGATGCTGATCCTCCCCGCGTTCCGCCGCCAGATCCTCAGCCTCGCCGACCTGCGCCGCCACTTCCGCCGCAGCCGCCCGGCCGCCGCTCCGGCCCCGGCCACGGTCGATGCCATCAGCCCCACCGGCGACAGCGCGCTGGTCGACGGAGCCGTCACGGCCGGCATCCCCGACTCCGAGCGGCCTCCCGCCGCCGTTCCTCCCACCGAAAGAGATCGATGAAACTCAAGCTCGGCGTCGTCAAGTCCTGGAAGAAGGACTTCGTCACGACGACCCGCCTGCCCGCCCGACGCGACGCGGCGGTGCTCCGCGCCGCCCTCGCGGACCTCCGACCCGAGCCCGAGTCTCACCTCGTGATCGCCGCTCCCGGCAGCGGCAACATCGGCGACCAGGCCATGCTGGAGGCGTTCCTCGAGAACACCACCGGCGCCGTCGTGGTCGTCCAGCGCTACGCCGGCGACGTCGTGATCCCCGAGGAGCAGGCCGACCGGGTCGAGGTCGTCGAGCTCCCGCACCTGGTCTACGGAGTGGGCGACGCGCACGCCGCCGATCTCCGCGCCTACGCCGCGCTGATCCGCCGCGCGCGCTCGGTCTCGGTCGTCGGCGCCGACATGATGGACGGCAAGTACAGCCTCCGCGGCTCGGTCCGCCGCTCCCTGCTCGCGCAGGCGGCCGCCGAGGCTGGGGTGCCCACGCGCATCCTCGGCTTCTCCTGGAACGCGGCGGCGCGCCTCGCCGCCCGCCGCTCCCTGATCGCCGCCTCCCGCGCCGGCGTCGTCCCGATGCTCCGCGACCCGCTCTCGGCGGAGCGTGCCCGGAGCATCGGCGTGCAGCGCGTCGAGGAGGTCACAGACATCGTCTTCTCGGCGCGCACCCGCGACCGCAGCTTCCGCGAGGGGCTGGGGCTGCCCGAGGGCGTCCCCTTCGCGCTCGTGAACGCGAGCGCCCTCGTCGCCGGCATGGTCGACCAGGTGCCGGAGTACGAGCGCATCGTCGACCGCCTCCGCGCCGCCGGCGTGCACGTCGTGCTCCTCCCGCACGTCTCCCGCCCCATCGGCGACGACAAGGTGGCCGTCCGCGCGGTCGCCGAGCGCGTGGGATCCGAGGGCGTCACCGTCGTCGACCGCGTGCTCATGCCCGCCGAGATCCGCGGCCTCGCCGAGGACGCCCTGCTGACCGTCACCGGCCGCATGCACCTCGCGATCATGTCGCTCTCGCTCGGCGTCCCCGCTATCACCCTCGCCACCCAGGGCAAGGTCGAGGGCATCATGCGCCTCATCGGCCTGCCGCAGCTGTGCGTCGAGCCGGTCCCCGGCTTCGCCGACCGCGTCCTCCCGGTGATCGACCGCATCCTCGCGGAGCCGGGCGACGGCGGCGTGCGCGCCACCATCGACGCGGCCATGCCCGAGGTGCGCCGCCTCTCGGCGCTCAACACCCGCGGCCTCGGCGCGGAGGTCGTGCGATGAGCGCGGCGCAGGAGAAGGGACCGCGCATGCGGATCATGTTCGTCGTCACGTCGCTGCACGGCGGCGGGGCCGAGTTCGTCGCCCGCACCTGGATGGGCTGGCTCCTCGAGCAGGGCCACCACGTCGACGTCGTCACCACCTCGGTGAAGGGCACCGACGAGTACCTCCCCGAGGGCGCGGTGCTGCACCGCATCGGCGAGGGCAAGGGCCACGTCGGCAAGGCGCGGATGCTCAAGGAGCTGTTCCGCCGCCGCACCCCCGATGTCGCGGTCGCCCTGCAGGGCTACCCGAACATCGTGCTCCTGGCCTCGGCGGAGATGACCGCGAAGGCGGACCGCCCGAAGACCATCGTGAGCGAGCGCAACCTCGTCTCGCTCGGCATCCCGGGCTTCTCGAAGACCCAGAAGGTGCAGCTCGGGCTCGCCAAGACGCTCTACCGCCGCGCCGACCACGTCATTGCGATCTCGCACCCCGTCGCAGGCGAGCTCGTCGCCGGCTTCGGCGTCTCGGGCGAGCGCTGCACCGTCGTGCCGAACCCGGCGACCGCCAAGGTCGACCGCTCCCGCCAGGTCTCGCGCACCCCCGGCACCGCGGCGGGCCTGCAGATCGTGCTGCCCTGCCGACTCGTCGTCCAGAAGCGCCCCGAGCTCGCGATCCTCGCGGCCGAGGAGCTGGAGCGCCGCGGCATCCCCGCGAAGGTCGTCTCCTTCGGCGGCGGCCCGCTGCTCGGCAGCATGAAGGCGGAGGCGACCGCGCGCGGCGTGGACTTCCAGGACATGGGCTGGGTCGAGGACTGGTTCCACCACTTCGACGAGAACGCCGTCGTGCTGCTCCCGTCGCTGCGCGAGGGCTTCGGCAACGTGCTGGTCGAGGCGGCCGCCGCCGGCGTCCCCTCGGTCGCCGTGTCCGGGGCGCTCGGAGTCGCGGACGCGATCGTCCCCGGCCTGACCGGCGAGCTCGCGCTCACCCCCTCCGCCTCCGACCTCGCCGACGCGCTGATCCGCGCGAGCGAGCTCGAGATCACCGGCATCGACCGCTGGCTCGACCGCTTCTCGCTGGAGTCCAGCGGCCGCGACCTCGAGACGGTGCTCCGCCGGGTCGTGGGGCAGAAGTGACCCTCGTCTCGGTGGTGGTCCCGGCGCACCAGGAGGAGGCGCACCTCGCCTCCGCCCTGGAGCGCCTGCTGCGGCAGACCCACGCCGAGCTCGAGATCCTCGTGGTCGACGACGCCTCGACCGACGGGACCGAGGCGATCGGCCGCGCGTTCGCCGAGGAGCACGAGCGGATCCGCTACCTGCGCCAGGACGAGAACCAGGGCGTCGCCGCCGCTCGCGAGCGCGCCGTCGGCGAGGCCGCCGGCGAGTGGGTCTGGCTGGTCGACGCCGACGACGAGTGGCCGGAGACCGCGGTCGAGGCCATGCTCGCGGCGGGGGAGGCGGGCCGCGCCGACGTGGTGGTCGCCCAGGCGGTCACGGTCGACGCCACCGGATCCACGCCCGTCGGCTCCCTGCGCGGCCCGCTCGCGCTCTCGGGCCGGGGCGCCTTCACCGCGCTCCTGGTCGGGGAGCTGACCGGGCACCTCTGGAACAAGCTGTTCCGCCGCGAGCTGTTCGACGGCATCGACTTCACGCGGATCCGCCAGCACTCGGACCAGGCGCAGGTCGCGCAGCTGCTCGCCGCGGCCGACGAGGTCGTCGTCGTCCCCGACTCCGTCTACGAGTACCGCCTCCGCTCCGGCTCGATCATCCGCTCGGGCGCGAAGCGCGCCGACTCGCTCGCCGGGCTCGCCGCCGTGATCGAGCGGACGGCCCGCGGGCTCGACCCGCGCCTCCTCGACTCGCAGGACTACTCCTACTACCGCGCGCGCTTCTCCCTGCTCTCCCGCCTCAAGGACGCCACCTCGGGCGCGCACAGCCCCGAGGAGGCGGACCGGCTCTGGCGGGCCGCGCACGACGAGGCGGGACTCCGGCACCTGGTCGCGCTCGTGCGCCGGCGCGACCTCAAGCGCTCCGTCCTCTTCGGGCTCGCCGCCGCGGCGCCCGCGCTCTACCGAGCGGCGATGAGCGCCGGGAACGGACGCCGGTGACCGTCGTCTCCATGGTGAACGGAGAGGCCGGAGTGCGCTTCCCGGCAATCGAGTCCTCGTCACTATTCCGTCGAATGTGCGGCGCGGACGATACACCCTTAGTCTTGATCCTCGGTCGCATTCTGCGACCGAGCCTGCGTCCTTCTCTGAGCCTTGTTCACCTCGGATGGAATTCACGAGCGGTACGACCGGGCACAAGGGGGAGAGAATGAAGCTGCTGAAGCCTGCGGGCGGGGCCCGACGCGAATGGGTGGATTTCGCCAAGGGTGCCGCCATCCTGATGGTCGTGTACTACCACACGTCGTTGTACCTCGGTGACATCGGGGTCGAGAACACTCTCGGCCGCATCAAGGTCGTGTTCGAGCTGTTCCCGATGCCCCTCTTCTTCCTGGTGTCCGGTCTCTTCGGCTCGCGCATCCGCACCTGGAGCTTCGGCGACCTCTGGCGCCGCAGGCTGTACCCGCTGCTCTGGCTCTACGTGGTCTGGTCCGTGATCCGCATGGCCTTCTACCTGGTCGTGCCGCTCGCGAACGGCGGACTCGGCGAGCTCCCCGCGACCGACCCGCTCAACCTGCTCCTGCTGTTCTTCTGGCCCAGCAGCAGCTACTGGTTCATCTACGGCCTCGTCCTCTTCACGCTCGGCGCGTGGCTCCTGCGCAAGGTCGACCACCGCGTGCAGGTCGCCCTCGCCGCGGTGATGGGGACGATGTTCACCACCGGTCTCCTCAACACGACCAACGTGGGCTGGAACCGCATCGGCGCCCTGTTCGTCTTCTTCCTGGTGGGCACGCTCTACTCGAAGAGGATCATCGACTTCGTCGAGCAGAAGGGGAGCCGCGCGTTCCTCTACGTCACTCCGGTCTTCGTCGTGCTGAGCGCGGTGCTCTTCCTCTTCCCGATCCGCTGGGTGCCGTTCCTCGCCCTCGCCGGCCAGATGGCCGCCGTCGCGATGGGCATCCTCGTGTCGCGGGCCCTCTCCCGAGTGCGATTCCTGAACTTCTTCACGATCTGCGGCGAGCGCAGCCTGCACATCTACCTGCTGCACCTCTACTTCATCGTGATCGCCATCACGATCCTGCGGGTGATCCTCCCCGAGGACCGCTCCGAGATCGGCGGCTTCGAGGTGCCGCTGCTGCTGGTCGTGATGGTGCTCGCGGTCGTCCTCTCGCTCTTCGTGACCCGCTACCTCTCGAAGGTCAAGTGGATCTACGTCCCCCCGGCCGCCCTCGGCGGCCCCGGCAAGCGGCGCAAGCCCGTGCCCGTCCCTGCGCGCGGCCCCGGAGTCGTCTCCGATCCCGTCGCGGTCCCGGCCGATGAGCCCGGCACCTCCCCCAGTTACGAGAAGAAGAGAGCGGAGTCCCACGAGTGAAGACGACACGAGCACGCAGAGCCGGAGTCCTGGCGGCCGTCGTGGCCGTCGCCCTCGGGCTGGCCGGCTGCTCCTCGCAGCCCGAGCCCGTCCGCACGCCCGACGGCTTCACGACGGAGAAGGCGATCGAGTACCGCTCGGTCGACGGCGTCTCGCTGAAGGCCGACGCCTGCCTCCCCACCGCGGGTGGCACCGACCGCCCCGCGCTGCTGATGCTGCACGGCGGAGGGTTCGTCGACGGCGCCCGCGACGAGGGCGGGATGACCGAGCTCTGCGAGTACTACGCCGAGCGCGGCTTCGTCTCGGTCTCCGTCGACTACCGCCTCCTCCAGGACAGCCGGTACCCCGGCCAGATCGAGGACGCGCAGGCCGCCGTGGAGTGGCTGCGCGAGCCCGCGCAGGTCACGCGCTTCGGCCTCGACCCCGCCCGCATCGGCGTGATGGGCAGCTCCGCCGGAGCGATCATCGGAGCGACCATGGGCACGCTCGGCGAGGGCTCCCTCACCGAGGGCTCGCGGGTCAAGACGGTCGTCGCCTTCTCGGCGGTCGCCGACATGACCGAGACCGGGATGTCGCTGGGCACGCCGGTGCCCGAGGCGAAGGAGCAGATCCTCTCCTACCTGGACTGCGACGAGATCGACTCGACGACCTGCCCGCAGAGCATCCCCGCGTCGCCGATCACCTCGGTCGACTCCACGGACGCCCCGCAGATCTGGCTGACCTCCGAGGACGAGCTCGTCCCGGTCGAGCAGGCCGACGCGATGCAGGTCGCCCTGCAGGACGCCGGAGTGGCGTCCGAGGTCGGCGTGGACGGCTCCGGCCACCACGGGCTCCAGAACAACACCCCGAACAACAAGAAGGCGATCCTCGCCTTCCTGCAGGCCCACCTCTGATCCACCGCTCCCGCGCGAAACCTCGCGGCCGGGTCCGCGCAACGCGGACGACACATCACGACGCTACAGTCAGACCCCCTGCACTCCGGTGCAGTCGACGAAAGGGACACCACACACCATGACCTTGAACGGACTGTTCGCCGGCATCGGCCGGAGGTGGGTCTACATCGTCGCCTTCGCTCTGCTCGGCGCCGTGGCGGCCCTGGTACTCAACGCCGTCCTCCTCCCGCAGTACAAGGCGGACGCACGCGTGTACGTCGCGGTCTCCTCGTCCGGAGTCCTCTCGACCGCGGACCGGGTCGCGGCCAACAGCGCCGCCTCCCAGGCCACGGTCACCTCCGTCGCCCTCGGCACCTCGGACACCGTCCTGCAGGGCGTCATCGACGGCCTCGGCATCGACGAGCCCATCGAGGAATTCGCCAAGCGCGTGACCGTCCTCGCCGAGCCGGAGTCCGTGGTCATCACGATCTCGGCCACCGACCCCTCGCCCGAGCAGGCCGCGGTCATCGCCAACGCGGTCGCCGCCCAGCTCGACGCGGCCGTGAAGGGGGCCGACCCGACGACCACCACGAACGGCGTCGCCGTCCCGCAGATCCAGCTCCAGGTGCTCAGCCAGGCGCTCCCGCCGGAGCTGCCGGTCACCGGTGGCATCCTCGTCCTGCTCGCGCTCGGCATCCTCGGCGGCGCCGTGGTCGGCGTGGGAGTGGCGATCGTGATGACCGCCCTCGACCGCCGCCTCCGCAGCGGCGACGACGTCCGCTCCGCGATCGACCGGCCGCTGCTGGGCATCGTCCCGGTCAAGGCCACCAAGCTCGACGAGATGCTGAACTCGACCGAGATCCCGGCCCGCTACTCGGCCGTGGCGTTCGAGCTCTCCGCCATCGCGCGCACCCGCTCGTACTCCTCCTTCGCGATCGCCCCGGCGTCCGAGAAGACCCCGCACACCGCCAGCGCGGTGCTGCTCGCCAAGGCGCTGGCCGTGCTCGGCTCGTCCGTCGTGATCGTGGACGGCACCGCCGAGGGCTCGGCTCTCGCTTCCGCCTCGGGCGGACGCCCGGGCCTGCGCGAGGTGCTCGCCGGAGCCGCCTCGCTCGACGACGCGATCATCAAGCGCTCGACCGACCGCGTCGACCTGCTCCCCGCGGGCGGCGCCCAGGCCGGCACACCGATGCCGACCGACGCCCTCCGCGCGCTGGTCGAGGAGCTCGAGAAGGTCTACGACATCGTCCTGATCGTCACCGGCACCCTCGGCGCGACCGAGCAGTCGCCGACCTTCCGCGGCGTGGCCGACGGAGCCGTCCTCGTCCTGATCGAGGGCAAGGTCGACTCGCCCCAGGCCGCCGCCGACGTGCACTGGATCGAGACCGCCGGCACCCCCGTGGTCGGCGCGGTCGTCCTGGCCCGCCACAAGCTGCAGAAGGCCCCCGCGATCGTCTGATCGCGTCCTCGCGCGCTGCGGAAGAGCGCACCCCGGCCCCGGCCGCGGTGCGCTCTTCCGCGTCCGGGGACTGCGCCGCTTGTCCGGGGCGGGCCCGTGCGGGCTCTGCGAGGCCTGGCCGGTCCGTCCGCCCTCCCAGTCTCTCCGGCGCCCACCGCGGCCGGACCAGGCCCTTCTCCGTCCCCCGCGAGCGCGCTCACCCCGCGAGTCCGCACGAGTCGCGGCAGTTGCACGCGAGCACGCCGACTTCCGCGGACTCGAGAGGAGGCGGCGTCCCCGTCCTAGGCCAGCGGGCTCTCCGGGGCGGGCCCGTGCGGGCTCTCCAGGGCATGGCCGGCCCCTCCGGACCTCCTCCGGCCTCTCCAGCGCCCGCCGTGGCCGGACCAGGTGCCTCACCGGCTCCCGGGAGCCCGCTGACACCGCGAGGCCGCAGAAGTCGCGGTACCCGCGCGCGACTCCGCCCACTTCTGCGTGCTGGAGAGGCGCGGGCGCGTCAGCCGGGCTCTGATCGCGTCCCCGTCCTCTCGGCCCCCTCCCGCGGCCCACGGGCGCACGAGCGCCCGCCCGCGCCCTCGCGAGTCCGCGGTAGTCGGGCGCGACCCCGGCCGTCCGCGCCTGGTCGGCGGGAGGCGGGCACACGCAGAACCGCCGCCGTCGAGGGGACGACGGCGGCGGTTCTGCGCGCGGGGAGCGGATCAGGTCACGGCGTGCAGGCCACGTTCCCGATCAGGTCCTTCCCGGAGTTGGAGCAGCTCAGCGTGTTGCCGCTGGTGGACCAGTTGGACGGCTGGTGGAGGTAGACCACCGCGTTGCTGGTCTTCAGCGCGAGGTTGCCGCTGATGGTGTTGTCGTTGCCCGAGCCGTCGGCGCGGGTGATCACCTGGTAGCCGTAGGTGGTGGTGCCCGCGGCGGAGTTGCCCGCGGCCAGCCAGCTGTTGCCCGAGACCAGGATCAGCGAGACGACGTCCGAGGCGAGCCGCGATCCGCCGAGGACCGTGTTCCCGATGATGTCGCCGTCGAGGGTGCCCTCCTTGGCCTCGATCGGCTCGGCGCCGGTGTCGCTGATCGCGTTGTCCACGACCGCGATGCGGGCCGTGCGGTCAGGGTTGCAGCTGTTGTACTCGCACCAGTTGCGGTCGGAGGTGCCGACGTAGACGCCCTCGCCGTACTTGGCGGAGACGAGGCCGGTGCGGCGGATGGTGCTGCCGACGATCAGGGAGTCGGTGGTCTGGCTGCGGAAGTGGACCGCTTCGTAGCCGATCTCGCTCACCGTCAGGCCGGCCATCTGGACGCCCTTGCTGGCGAGCACCTGGATGCCCTGGAAGGAGCTGCGGACCGAGAAGCCCACGAGGTGCACGTCGCTCACCGTGTTCAGGATGAGCGCGGTGCCGCTCGAGGTGGATCCGGAGGTGAGGACCGCGTTGGGCGAGCCGCAGATCCAGATCGAGCCGGGCTGGGCGGCGGTGCCGCGGAGGGCGAACTTGCCGGTGTAGACGCCGTCGGCCAGGCGGATGACGTCGCCGGAGGAGGGGTTGGTCAGGGCCGTGACGAGCTGCGCCGAGGTCGACACCGTCTTGGTGGCGGCGGGGCAGTCGAAGGCCGCGAGCAGCGAGGCGCGGGAGGCGAGGATGTCGGCCGAGGTGGTGGCCGACTCCTTCAGCCGCGAGTCGCGGCCGGCGTCGTCGGTCGCCGTGACGGTGTACGTGTAGGCGCGTCCCGCCTCGGCGGTCTCGTCGCGGTACTGGCGCACCGGGTCGGCGACGGTGCCGACGACCGTGTCGCCGGAGCCGTCCTCGTTCGAGCGGTGCACGTCGTACGAGACGACCCGCGAGCTGAAGGGCGCGTCCCAGGCGACGGTGTAGCCGTCGGTCAGGGGGGAGAGCTCCACGGCGTCGGTCGCGAGGCCGTCCTCGGCGAGGACGAACGCGTCGATGATCAGGTTCTTGTCGGTCGACTTGGAGTTCTTCGTCCCCGTGTAGGAGATGGTCACGGTGTGCGTGCCCTCGGCGAGGTCGGTCGTCTCGTAGACCGGCACCTGGTACTGCGCGGTCGAGCTGTAGCGGTCGACCTTGGTGACGGGTCCGCCGTCGACCGAGACCGCGGCGATGCCGGAGGAGGAGGTCTTCCGGCTGATCCAGCGCCACGACGTGCCGACGAAGGTGAACTTCACCGATCCGGCGGAGGTCAGGTACTTCATCCCGCCGCCGCTGTCGCCGCCCGCCATCGATCTCCACGAGCCGGTGTACTGCAGCGCGGGGTCGGTCTCCTGCACGAGGAGGCTGGTCGCTCCGGAGGGGTCGAGCACGGGGCCGTCGTCCTCGCCGCCGCCGGTCTCGTCGGTCGGCTCCTCGGTGGCGGGAGTCGCGCGGGTGATGTCGAACGCGTCGATGACCAGGTTCTTGTCGCTCGCGGAGCTGTTGGCCGTGCCGCTCCAGGCGATCTTGACCGTGTGGACGGTGTCGGCGAGGTCCTTCTTCGTGAACACCGGGACCTGGTACGCCGTGGTCTTCGTGTACCGGTCGACCGAGGTGCTCGCGCCGTCGACCGTGACGGTGGCGATGCCGGCGGAGGCGGTGGTGCGGCTGACCCAGCTGAAGCCGGTGCCGCGGAAGCTGAACGAGACGGAGCCGGTGCTGTTGAGGAACTTGATCCCGCCGCCGCTGTCGCCGCCCGTCATCGTGCGCCACGAGCCGCTGTAGGTCAGCGAGGAGTTCGTCTCCTGGATCCGCGTGCTCTGCCCGGCGCCCGGGTCGAGAGTGGCCGCGGAGGCGGCGGGCGCCGTGAGGGGGGCGACCAGGATGCCGAGAGCGGCGATCAGAGCGGTGGTGAGGGAGAGGCGTGCGCGTCGTCGGCGAGGGCGGGTCGGGTCTGGCGTCGTCTGAGGATTCACGATCGGCTCCGGGTCTTCGAGGGGGCGTCGGGGGCGGTTCGAGGGGGCTGCTCAAGGGGGTGGTGCTGGTCCTCCCGACGCTATAGACGGGCCTTGCGACTGATGGCTGGATGAGACGGATTCAGGTTGTAGTACCCCATTCGGGCGTGGTGGTCGGGCTTATATCAGCGATTCCGCTGAAGGACTGGCGGACCGCCGCGCATGCGTGTATACGGAACGGTCACACGCGCTGTCGACGACGGATCGGAGGGCGGATGTCGGATCGGGAGGGGACTCCGGGAATGCCCGTCCGCGGAATGGACGAGGGGGAGTGCTGCTCGGTCGAGGAACGGCGACCCTACCCGGCGACTCTGGACACGGCCCCGGGCCGGGCCGCTGGGCGAGAGAATTGACCGGGCGTTCACCGGGCCGACCCCTCGCCGAAACACTGCGATGATGGGCTCTCCACTGGTGATCGCCGTCGCACCCGCGTCGCGGATCACCCGCCGCGGGCGAGCGGCGGTCCCGACGAGAGGGAGGACGCGATGGACACGGCCACGACCGCGACCGGCGACCGCCCGTCCACCCCGCCGTCCCGGGAGCGCCCGAGATGCCCCCGGGTCCGCGCTCGCACCGTGATCGGACGGCTCCTGCTCGTCCCCCTCGTGGTGCTCGCCCTCTTCGGCGCCGGGATCCCGCTCTACGTCACGCCCCCGATCGACCCGATCCCTGAGCAGGCGGACGCGGTCTTCGTGCTGGGCCCCTCCACGAGGGCACGCGTCGAGTTCGCCCGCCGGATCATCACCTCCGGGGCGACGGACACGATGGTGCTCTCGGTCGGCCCCGGCGAGATGAACGCTCCCTACGAGGCCAAGAAGTACAAGAAGTGCAACGAGCCCGGCGGCGACGTCCTCTGCTACTCCGCCGACCCGCTCACGACCCAGGGAGAGGCCCGGCAGCTGCGCGACATGGCCGAGCAGTACGGCTGGGACCACGTCATCGTGATCACCAACGCCTCCCACCTCGTGCGCGCCGAGATGATCATCGAGCGCTGCTACTCCGGCGAGCTCTCGATGGTGCCCTCGGGCGAGCCGATGGGCCTGGACTACCTGGTGAACCAGTACGTCTACCAGACCGGCGCCTTCCTCAAGGCCTTCCTGGTCACCAACGGCTGTTGACGCGAGCACTCCTCCTCGAGCCGCCGAGCCCGCCTGCGCTAGTCTGCCCGGGGCGCCATCGGCCCCGAGCCCGCTCCTGCGGAGCCCGGCCGGCCCGGCCCACGACGGCAGCGCGGCAGGAGGATCGACCGGGGAGACCCGCGACGCTCCCCGCTCCGCACCGGTCACCCCCACGCGAACCCCTCCGAAAGGCCCGCCCGTGACACCTGCCCGATCGATCTTCGCCGTCGGCCGCGGCCAGTACGAGAACATCGGCGACATCATCCTGCGTCGCCAGCTCCTCGACTGGCTCCGCGAGTCGGGTCCGCTCCACGTCTACGTGGGCCACTCGCCGTGGGGCTACGACGACGGCCTGCGCCTGGGCCCGGACGACACGGTGTACCGCTCGCTCCTGCGCTGGTACGCGGCGCTCGCCCGCGAGGCCCTCGCCGGCCGGGCGAACTCGGTGTTCAAGCCGGGAGAGATCCAGCTGACCCTGATCGGGATGAAGGAGCACCTCGTGATGCTCCCGGGCATCGCCCTCGTGCGCCTCGGCGGCGGCCGCGTGATCCGCGCCGGCGTGGGCACCCGCAACTTCGCCCCGCTGCCCCGCGCGATCATGTGGCCCTCGATGGCGCTCTCGAGCTACACCCGCTGGCGCGACGACAAGACGGCCGGCTACATGCGCGTCGGCGCCGCCATGCCCGACCTCGGATACGGCGAGGGCTCGAGCGACGCGGAGCTGACCGCGTTCGCCGCGCAGCCCGACGAGGAGCGGCGCGTTCTGGTCCTCTCCCTCCGCGAGGACCACGAGGTGGACGCCCGCCCCTACCCCGAGCAGGAGTGGCTGGCCGCGATCAAGGGCTTCGCCGAGCGCGAGGACCTCGACATCGTCGTCGTCACGCAGGTCGCCGTCGACGCCGAGCGCTCCCGCCGTCTCGCCGCCGACCTCGACGCGGACATCCTCGACTGGGATCCGGCGCACACCCACGACGAGCACGAGATCCTGCTGCGCGAGCTCTACCGCACGGCCCGCGTCGCGATGAGCGACCGGCTGCACGTGATCATCATGGCGTTCACCGAGGGCGCGGCCCCGGTGAGCCTGCAGATGGACGGATCGACGAAGGCCTCGCGCCACTTCGAGACCATCGGGATCCACGACGTCACGGTCGACATGTCCCGGACGACCCCGGCCGCCGGCGTCGAGACCTTCTCCGCCGTCGTCGCCCGCCGGAGCGAGCTGCTCGAGAAGCTGCTCGTCGCCCGCGGGCGCCTCCGCGGCGTCCGCGACGACATCCAGGCGCTGCTCGCCGTGCCGCCCCGCAGCCGCCCGGCCGCCGCGGCAGCCCCTGCCGGCCCGAAGACGCGGGTGTACCACGTCGGCCGCAGCGGAGAGGTCCCCGGAGGCATGACGCAGGTCGTCAACGGGTACCTGCGCTGGCCGTTCGAGCGCTCGGACGTCCGGGTGATCTCCTCCCGCACCGCTCCGGGCGAGCACGTCGCCGCGGCCCGCCTGGCCGCCGGCGCCGCCGCCCGCATCGTCGCGATCGCGCGCCGCGAGCCCGGCGCCGTGATCGTCGTCCACCTCTCGGAGCGCGGCTCGTTCCTCCGCGAGGGGTCCCTCCTCCGCCTCGCGCACCGCCTGGGCCTGCGCACGGTCGCCCACCTGCACGGCAGCGAGTTCGCCGCCTTCACCGCCGCGCACCCGCGCCTGGTGAAGGACGTGCTGCGCAGCGCGGACGAGATCATCTCGCTCTCGGAGGAGACCTCGGCGATCTGCCGCCGCTACGTCCCCGCCGAGCGCGTGCACCTCGTGCCCAACGCGCTCGAGCAGGGCACCCCGCGCGAGAAGACCCGCACCGTCGTCTTCGGCGGCGTCGTCAGCCACCGCAAGGGCGTCGACGTGCTGCAGAAGGCGTGGGCGCAGGTCGAGGGCAAGGAGGGCTGGCGCCTGCTGGTCGCCGGTCCGATCCGCGAGCCGGAGGTCGTCGACCGCGGCGTCCCGGGGATCGAGTTCCTCGGCTCGCTCGAGAACGCCCGCCTGCTCGCCCTGCTCGACGAGGCGTCCATCGCCGTCCTGCCCTCGCGCGACGAGGCCATGCCGATCTTCATCCTCGAAGCCCTCGCCCGCGACGCGGCCGTCGTCTCGACCGCGGTCGGCGGCATCCCCGAGGTCCTCGGCGACGGCTGCGGCCGCGTGGTCGCGCCCGGAGACGTGGAGGGCCTCGCCGCCGCGCTGACCGAGCTCATCACCGACGAGGACGCCCGGGCCGAGGTCGTCGAGAAGGCCGGGGCGCGCTTCCGCGAGCGCTTCTCCGCCGACGCCGTGTTCCCGCGGGTCGAGGAGGTCTGGCTCGGCTGAGCCGCCTGCGACTTCGCCCCGGATCGCGCCCCGGGCCCCGCTCCGGGCCTGGGCGGAGCCGCGGGAGCGTAAAATCGGTGGAGTCCGCGTCGCCGTGCCGTCGCGCGCCCAGCCGTCCGCTCCCGGACGCCTTCTCCCTCCATCCCAGAGAGGCTCGACCGTGGCCATCGCCGCCGACTCCGACCGCCGCCTGTGGACCCTGCCCCTCGCGCGCGCCGTGATCGCGGCGGTCGCCGGCTGCGTCGTCACCTTCTCACCCGACCACGGGCCCGCCTTCGGCCTCGCCGTCTTCGGCGGCTTCGCGATCGCGACCGGCGCCGTCTCGCTCGCCCTCGGGCTCCGCAGCTGGAGCGGCCGGGCCCGCCCGCTCGCCCTCGGCTCCGCGGTGCTCACCCTGGTCGCCGGAGTCGCGGCGCTCGTCGCGCTCCCGGTCGCCAACCTGCTCTCCTTCGTCGCCCTCGTCGCCGGCTGGGCGCTGCTCTCCGGCTTCCTCGAGTTCTCGAGCGGCCGCCGCGGTCAGGGCCTCGCCGCCCGCGACTCCGTGATCGTCGGCGTCGGCACGATGCTCCTCGGCGCCGCCTTCGGACTCCTCCCGCCCCACCCCGTCGTCACCGTCGGCCTCCTCGGCGCCTACGCCGTGATGGTCGCCGTGTTCCTCGCCATCGCGGCGTTCTCGCTCAAATGGGCCGCCGGCGCCGACGCAGCCACCGGACACGATCCCGTCGCCCCCACGACACCGACCTCCGGAGGAGACCGATGACCGCCGAAGGCCAGCAGCCCGACCCCGCCTCTCCCGCCGACCGCGCCTCGGCGGCCGACTCCGCCCCGGCGCGCGACCCCGGCGAGTTCACGCCCCGCACGTTCCAGCCGACCCGCAAGGACCGCCTGCGCCCGCTCGAGCTCATCGGCTTCTCCGCGGTGATGGCGGCCTTCGTCGGCCTCGTCGTCATGCTCTCGACCCGCGAGCCTGTCGTCGCGCTCATCTCGTTCGGCGTCGCCTTCATCGTCGTGCTCGTCGCGATCGCCATGTTCTCGCTGACCTTCAAGCCGGACGAGGCCGAGATCGCGGACATCGACGAGCAGGACTCCGCTCACTAGGTGAGGGACGGCTCCGCCGCTCCCAGTCGACCGGGAGCACGCCGCGCGGGCGGATAGTCCCTTCCGCCGCGCATGCTGATGGAGCAGCCCGGAGGGCGTCTCGAGATCCCGCCTGCGCACGCGGGCGCCGCTTCCGCGTCGGTGGTCGCGCGTAGCGTGCGGAGGGTGGCGGAGGCGATCGGGCGGTGGTGGCAGAGGCGGCGGTTCTCGCGCGGCGCCGACGTCCCCTACGCGGTCGGCACCTACCGGGAGGCGTGGGCGTCCTACCCCGTCCTGGTGCGGCAGTACCGGCCCGAGTACAACGAGGGCATCGTGCTCAGCCAGATCCCGCCCGCGGCCGACGTGTACCTGTGCTGGCTCTGCGACGCCGGGCATGTCTTCGTCGCCACCCCCGAGGAGCAGCGCCACCGTCCCGGCCGGGAGCGGCGCCGCTCCTCCTGGTGCCCCGACTGCGCCGAGCTCGCCTCGCCGCGCCTGCCCCGGGCCGCGCCGATGATCGGCGGTCGGCTCGCCGAGGTGCTCGCGCCGACGTCCGCCCCCGGCGACGGCTCCTTCGTCCTCCTGGCGCCGCCCGCCGTGATCGCGCGGGGGCTCCCGACGTCCGCGTCGCCCACCGGCCGCGGGTCCGCGTCACCCGCCGACCCGAGCGGATCCGCGCCCGCCGCGTCGTCGACTCCTCCGTCCGCTCGATCCACCCCTCCAGCTGCCGCCGCTAACGGCCGGGCCGGTGCGTCTCCTCCTCGGGGGTCGCGAGGAATACTAG
>NZ_PSUE01000004.1:0-211093 GCF_002931645.1 Rathayibacter sp. AY2B5
CGTCCAGGACGTCCACATCCCCGAGGACGACACCCAGGAGTCCGACCCGCGCGTCGTCTGACCCGTTCCCCCCGCACCGACGCCCCGGTGCCGTTCGGCCCGGGGCGTCGGTGCGGGGGGAACGGGTCAGACGACGCGCGGGTCGGACTCCTGGGTGTCGTCCTCGGGGATGTGGACGTCCTGGACGGTCACGTTGATCTCGGCGACCTCCATGCCGGCGATGTGCTGGATGGCGTCGGCGACGGCGGAGCGCACGTCCTCGGCGACCTTCTGCAGCGGCGCGGGGTACTCGGCGACGATGGTGATGTCGGCGGCGACCTGGCGCTCGCCGACCTCGACCTTGACGCCCTGGCCGCGGTCGTCGTTGCCGATCGCACTGCGGATGGCGCCGATCGCTCGGGCCGCTCCTCCGCCGAGGGCGTGAACGCCCGGGACCTCGCGCGCGGCGATGCCGGCGACCTTGGCGATGACGCCGTCCTCGATCACGGTGCGTCCGGATCCGGTGCTGGTCTGACGGGTGGTGGTCGCGGTGGTCTCGGCCATGGTCTCCTCTTTCGCTCGGGGCCCGATCGCTCGATCAGGCGGGGTATGCAGGTAGGACGCTCCGTCGACGCCGAACGTCACGGTCGGATCCGGCCCGCCCAGGCAACTGCCAGAGAGGCGGGCCGGGCCGGGCCGGTCCTCTCAGGAACGCGGTCGACGCCCGTCGATTCGCCCTCGGCCCGGTGCTGTGGTGGCATGGAGCCGTGACCGACGCGACCGCCCCGCAGGCGCCCCTCCCCGATCGGACGGCCGCGCGCATGCGCCCGCGCGCCCTGCTCGTCCTGGCCCTGATCGGCGCGGTCGGCGGGACCCTGTCGGGCGCGTTCGGCGTCGGCGGCGGGATCGTGATGGTGCCGATGCTGATCGCGTGGGCCGGGATGGACCAGCGCCGCGCCTCCGCCACCTCGCTGCTCGCGATCGCTCCGACCTCGGTCGCCGGAGCGTTCGGCTACGCCCTCGCCGGCCAGGTCGCCTGGGTCCCGGCGGCGGTGATCGCGGCTGCGGCGATGCTCGGGGCGGTGGCCGGATCCTGGCTGCTCGCGCGGCTGCCTCTGGGGGTGCTGCGCTGGATGTTCGTGGCGCTGCTCGTGGCCGCGGCGGTGCGGATGGCCGTGTTCGGCTCGAACGACACCGGCGACGTCGCCGAGGGCTGGGGCGTGTGGCCCGGGTTCGCGGGGCTCGGCGTCGGGATGGGCGTCGCCTCCGGCCTCTTCGGCATCGGCGGCGGAGCGATCGCCGTGCCGGTCCTGGTCGGCGCCTTCGGGCTCGCGGACCTCCTGGCCAAGGGCACCTCGCTGGCCGCGATGATCCCCACGGCGGTCACCGGCTCGATCGCGAACGCCCGGCGCGGCCTGCTCGACGTGCGCGCGGGCCTCGTGGTCGGGCTCACCGCGACGGCGTTCTCCTTCGCCGGAGTGGCGCTCTCCTTCCTCCTGCCGGCGCGCGTGTCCGGGATCCTCTTCGCGGTCCTCCTCCTGCTCGCGGCGGTGCAGCTCGCCCTCCGCGGGCGGCGCCGCTGAGCCCTGCACGACGCGGACCCCCGCCGTCAACGCCCTGTCCGATCCGTCGCAGACGCTCGTAGCGTCGTCGCGATCGGGCGCGGGCCCGGAGGGGCGGGAGCACGATGGAGCAGCAGCAGCGCGAGCAGCAGCAGCAGCGCGAGCAGCAGGGCCGGCAGCAGCGGCGAGGGGGCGGCGCGAGCCTGCACCGGGACGTCGCGCCCGGGGTGCACCGGCTCGAGCACGCCTGGACGAACCTCTACCTGATCGAGGAGGCCGGCCGGCTGACCGTCGTCGACGCCGGACTCCCGAGGACGTGGCCGCACCTGGTCCGTGCGCTGGAGGTGCTCGGCCGCTCGCTCGGCGACATCGACGCCCTCGTGCTGACCCACGCGCACTTCGACCACCTCGGCGTCGCCCGCAGCCTCGTCCGGCGGGGCGTCCCCGTGCACCTGCACGCGGCCGACGAGCCGCTCGCCGCGCAGCCCTACTCCTACCGCCGCCAGCGCACGCCGTTCGTGTACCCGCTGCTGCACCCCTCCGCGATCCCGGTGCTCGGAGCGATGGCCCGTGCGGGCGCGCTCGCGGTGCCGCCCGTGCACGGGACCCTGCCGCTGACCGCCGGAGCGGTGCTCGACGTGCCCGGATCGCCCCGCGTGCTCGCGACTCCGGGGCACACCGACGGGCACGTCTCGCTGCACCTGCCCGAGCGCGATGCGGTGATCGGCGGAGACGCCCTGGTCACGCTCGACCCCTACTCCGCGCGCACCGGCCCGCACCTGGTCGCGCGCGCCGCGACCGCCGACACGGCGCAGGCCCTCGACTCGCTGCGGGTCCTCGCCGGGACCGGGGCGCGGACACTCCTGCCCGGCCACGGCGCGCCCTGGCGCCTGGGCGTCGCGGCGGCGGCCGAGCTCGCGGCGCGGACGCCGATCGCCTAGGGCGCGCCGCCGCAGGCCGCTCAGAGGCCGGTGGCCTGCCTCCCCGGCCGACCCGGCCCCGCAGCCGTGGCACCATCGGAGATGATGTCGATCCCCGGTCCCGCATGAGCGCGGTCAGCTACCAGGCCGCGTCGATCCCCCTCCGCCTGGCCAGCGCCGGCATGGTCGTCGCCCTCCCCGTCCTCGCCGTCGAGCGTCTCGGCGACGTCGCGCTCGGCGGTGCCCTGACCGGAGCGGCGCTCTTCCCCGCCGTGATCGCCGCGCCGCTGGTCGGCACGGTGCTCGACCGGGTCCGCCGCCCCCGCCGGCTCCTGGTCGGCGCCGCGCTCACGACCGCCGTCGCCTTCGCGGTCGCCGCCTTCCTCGGCGAGGTGCCGACGCCGCTCATCGTGGTGCTGCTGCTCCTCGCGGGGCTCGCGACGCCCGTCTACATGGGCGGCATGTCGAGCTTCGTCACGAGCGCCATCCCGGAGCCGCGCCGCGCCTACGCGCAGGACTCGCTCTCGTACACGGTCGCCTCGATCAGCGGGCCGGCCATCGTGGGCCTCGCGGTCGGAGTCGGGGGAGCGCGGACCGCGATGCTCGCCATGGCGGTCCTCGCCCTCATCGGCGTCGTCGGGTCGCTCGGCCTGGCGATGGAGGCCCGTCCGGCGCCGACCGTCGGCGTGCTGCGGACGATCGTCGCGGGCGTCACCCACCTCGTGCGGCACCGTCCGATCGCGGTGGTCACCTCGGCGGGCACGCTCAGCCAGGTCGCGGGCGGAGCGGCGGGAGTCGCGGCGATCAGCCTCTCGGTGGAGCGGCTGGGCAGCACCGACGCCGCCGCGTGGATCCTGACCGCCTTCGCCGTGGGCGGCCTGCTCGGCGCCCTCGCCGTGGCGGCTCGCCGCTGGACCCGCCGTCCGCCGGCGTGGACCATGGGCGCCGCCTACATCGCGACCGGCGCCGTCCTCCTGATCGCCGTCCCCGACCTGGGCGTCGTCGTGGCGATCGCCGCCTTCGCGGTCGCGGGCGTCTTCACGGCCCCCTCGAACGCGGCGATGCTGCTGCTGCGCGACCAGGAGAGCCCTGCCGCCGTCCGCTCGCAGGTGTTCACGATCGGCGCGGGGCTGCGCTCCGCCGCCGCGGCCGTCGGCGCCGTGCTGGCGGGAGCGGCGTCCGGCCTCGGAGCCTCCTGGCTCGTCTCGGGGATCGCCGTGGTCTGGATCGGCTCCGGCCTGCTCCTGCGCCTGTTCCCCGCGCGCGACCGCGACTGACCCGGGCCGCGCGCGGAGCGCTCGGCGGGACCGGCACCTCCGCGCGCGGGGATCGCGATCAGGCCGCGACGCCCGCCAGCGTGCCCGTGCTCGGCCCGTTCGGGTCGGTGATCATGCAGTTGATCGTGCGGTCGCCCGTGCCCCAGCTCTCGGCGGTCGGGTAGTAGTAGCTGAAGTCGTACGCCGAGTCCTGGTAGCCGATCCCGGTGAACGACTCGAACGCCGTGACGCAGTCGGTCTCGGCCTGCTCCGTCGCGACGGACTCGCCCGGGTACTCGTCGGCGTCGGCCATCGTCAGGTTCTGGAACACCTCGTAGACGTGCGGGTCGGTGCAGGGCACGGTCGGCACGTCGGTGACCTCGGTCGCCTCCTCGCTGAGCTCGCCGTTCAGGCAGTCGCCCACGCGCAGCTGGAAGACGTCGGTCGTCCCGCCCTCGGTGATCTCCCCGGTCTCGTCGTCGCGGGTCTCGCCTCCCATCAGGCCGTTCAGGCCCGAGCAGCCGGTCAGGCCGAGGGCGAGGGCCGCGCCGGCGGCCAGGACGAGGGCGGTTCTGCGGCGGTTCATGGCGACTCCCGGGATCAGCGGTACGGAGGTGTTCCTGTGACGACTCCCAGGCTAGAGGTGCAGGGCATCCGTCCCGAGGGGGATGCACCCGATCCGGATCTCCACTTTCCGGAGTAGCGGACGCTCAGCCCGGTCCGGTCGAATGGGGTCATGGCTCAGAAGACGGTCGCAGACCAGCTCATCGCTCAGCTCATCGACGCCGGCGTCTCCCGCATCTACGGGATCGTCGGCGACTCGCTGAATCCGATCGTCGACGCGGTGCGCCGCAGCGGCGGCTCCGAGAAGGGAGGCATCGACTGGATCCACGTGCGCAACGAGGAGGCGGCCGCCTTCGCCGCCGGCGCGGAGGCGCAGCTCACCGGGCGCCTCGCCGTCTGCGCCGGCAGCTGCGGCCCCGGCAACCTGCACCTCATCAACGGCCTCTACGACGCGCACCGCTCCTCCGCCCCGGTGCTCGCCATCGCGAGCCACATCCCCAGCAACGAGATCGGCTCGTCCTACTTCCAGGAGACGCACCCGGACAGGCTCTTCGTCGAGTGCTCGAACTACCGCGAGCTGATCTCGACCGCCGCCCAGGCTCCGCGGGTCGTCAACGCCGCGATGCGCAGCGCGGTGGCGCTCCGCGGAGTCGCCGTGGTCACCCTCCCCGGCGACATCGCCGAGCTGGAAGCGGTGGACGGCTTCCCCGCGTTCGTGCTGCCGTCGACGCCCGTCCTGGTCCCCGCCGACGCCGACGTCCGCGCCCTCGCGGATGCGATCGACCAGGCGCGGACCGTCGCGATCTTCGCGGGCGCCGGAGTGCAGAACGCGCACGACGAGGTCGTCGCCTTCGCCGAGCTGGTGGGCGCGCCCGTCGGGCACAGCCTGCGCGGCAAGGAGTGGATCCAGTACGACAACCCCTACGACGTCGGCATGACGGGCCTCCTCGGCTACGGAGCGGCTCACGCCGGCATGCACGACGCCGACCTGCTCCTCCTCCTCGGCACCGACTTCCCCTACGAGCAGTTCCTCCCCGACGCCTCGAAGGTCGTGATCGCTCAGGTCGACAGCGACGCCTCGAAGCTCGGACGCCGCGTCAGCGTCGCGCACCCCGTCCACGGCGACGTGGCGGCGACCCTCACCGCGCTGACCCCGCTCGTGCAGCGGAAGGACCACCGCTTCCTCGACAAGACGCTGAAGAAGCACGAGAAGCTGGTCACCGGAGTCGTCGGGAAGTACACCGAGGTCGGCACGCGCAGCCCGATCCACCCCGAGCTCGTCGCGTCCACGCTCGACGGCCTGCTCTCCGAGGACGCGATCGTCACCGCCGACACCGGCATGGGCAACGTCTGGCAGGCCCGCTACATCACCCCCAACGGGAAGCGGCGCCTGCTCGGCTCGTACATGCACGGCTCGATGGCGAACGCGCTGCCGCAGGCGGTCGGCGCGCAGCTCTCGCACCCCGGTCGCCAGGTCGTCTCGCTGAGCGGCGACGGCGGGCTCTCGATGCTGATGGGCGAGCTGGTCACGGTCGCCGCCTACCGGCTGCCCGTGACGATCGTCGTGTTCAACAACTCCACGCTCGGGCTGGTGAAGGTCGAGATGCTGGTCGACGGCTTCCCGGACTTCGCCGTCGACGTGCCGATGGTCGACTACGCGAAGGTGGCGGAGGCGATCGGCATCCGCGGGATCCGCGTCGAGGACCCGCGCGACGTGGAGGAGGCCCTCCGCTCGGCGCTCGCCGACGGCGGCCCGGTCCTCGTCGACGTGGTGACGGATCCGCTCGCCCTCTCGCTCCCGCCCACGATCACGGGCGCGCAGGTGAAGGGCTTCGCGCTGGCGGTCTCGAAGATCGTGATGAACGGAGGAGCGGGCGAGGCCGTCGCGCTGGCCCGCACCAACATCAAGCACGCTCTCCGATGATCGACGCCCGAGCGCTCGCGAGCGGCACCTGGTTCGTCCGGGGCTCCTCGCTGCCGCTCTGGCGCTCGCGGTCGGGGGTGGCGATCACGTACGCGCCGCTCCCGACCGGCGGGATCGGCGACGTCGTCAGCTGGCGCGGCCGCACGCGCTCGCACTACGTGGTCGGCATCGACACCCCCGACCCGCACGATCCGTCCGGCTTCCGCTGGCGCGGCGTCGAGCCGCTGACCCTCCTCGCCCGCAGCCGCTGGTCGTTCGTCGCCGCCGACGAGGAGGCGGGCTGGGCGCTCACCCGCTTCGCCCGGACTCCGTTCACGCCCGCCGGCGTCGACGTGTACGTCCGAGAGCCGCACCCGGCCCGCGGCGTCCTCGCGGCGGCGCTCGCCGCCTGCGCCGCCGACCCGCGCACGTCCGCGCTGCGCCCGCGCCTCTTCGAGGTCGCGCCCTGATTCCTGAGCGCGCGCCCTCCCGTGAGGGGTCACGAACGGTCGTCATCCGAGCGGGATGACGACCGTTCGCGTCCCCTCGGCGGTCGTCGATGCGGAGCCCGTTCCGCGAGTGCTCGTCGCAGGCGCTCGACGGAGCGCTCGGGGTGGGGGACGAACTCGGCGCCGACGATGCGGACGACGCGGACGCCGATCGAGGCGAGGTCGTCGTAGCGGCCGAGGTCGCGCGCGAAGCGCCGGTTGCTGGTGCGGTGATCGTCGCCCTCGTACTCCCACGCGACCCGCTCCGCGGGGTACCAGCCGTCCGGACGCCCGATGAAGACCCCGTCGGAGTCGAACAGCGGCTCCTGCAGCACCGGCTCCGGGAGGCCCGCCCGCACCGAGGCGAGCCGGAACCGCGACTCCTGCCGCGACTCCGCCCCGTCGCGCACCAGAGCGAGCGCCGCGCGGAGCCGCACCGAGCCCCGACCGCGGAAGGCCGACGCGCGCTCCCGCAGGTCGGGCAGCGGCACCCAGGGCCGTCGATCGGCCGGATCGCCGACGACCGGCGTGCGCACCAGCGCGTCGCCCACCGCGACGAGGTCGTCCGGCTCGAGGAGCGCGGAGAGATGGCAGAAGAGCGAGGCCGGATCGGTGAGGGGCAGTCCGCGGCGCAGGACGCGGCGGACGTCGGGATCGGCGAGGGCGTGGCCGACGACGTTCCGGTGCCGGGGAGCGCGTCCCGGCCGGCGGACGCTGACGTGCACCGGCTCGTCCGCAGCGGCGGGCGGGAGGTCGAGCGGCCAGAGCCGCGCCGCCGTCACGTGGCTCAGGAGCGCCTCCGGACCGACCAGCGCGAGGAGCGCCTGCGCGCGCAGGCGCAGGTCGGGGTCGGGGTCGGCGGTGCGGACCCCGTGGAAGGGCCGGTGGAGGTCGGAGCTGCGGAGCCGCCCGCGGCTCAGTCCGCTCGCGCGAGCGTCAGCGACGGTGAAGGCGCGGCCGCGGAGTCCGACCGGAAGCGGCGAGGGATCGTGCATCCGGCCACTGTCCCGCCTCCCGATCTTGTGAACCGGTTCTCCACAGGTCGGATCCTGCGCCCTTCCCGCTCGACCGCGTCCAGGCGTCACGAACGGCCGTCACCCTGCCCGGATGACGACCGTTCGTGACGCCTCGGCGGGCCCCTGAAGCCCGCCGGGCGCGTCACTCGCCGAGCGTGATCGCCTGCGCCTCGACGAGCTCGGGCTCGGGCTCGTGGGCGTCGGCGCGGGCCAGGGTGCGGCGTCCGAGCAGCACGATCAGCGCGGCGACGGCGACGGCTCCGGCCGCGGCGTACATCGGGAAGGCCGGCGAGATCGCCGCGGCCAGGGCGGAGGCGGCGGGCGGGGCGATCGCGCCGCCGAGGAAGCGGACGCCGGAGTAGGCGGACGAGGCGACGGAGCGGGGCAGGTCGGTCGCCTCCATCACGCACTCGGTGAGCACCGTGTTGACGACTCCGAGCAGCAGGCCGCCGACGATGATGCAGACGATCAGGCCGACACGGGATGAGATCACGAGGCCGCCGGCGATCAGGTCGAGCGCGAGCAGCAGCAGCACCGAGCGCAGCACGACGGTGCGCGGGAGGCGCCGGGTGAGCAGCGGAGCGACGAACACGGAGGTGACCGCCACGCCCAGGCCCCAGCCGAAGAACGTGAAGCCGAGGCCCATCTCGTCCAGCCCGAGCGGGTAGGGCGTGTAGGCGAGCAGCACGAAGAAGCCGATGTTGTAGAACAGGGCGGCGCCCGCCAGCGTGCGGATGGCCGGGACCTTGAGGGCCGCGAAGGGCGCCGAGAGCGGAGTCGGAGCGGGCTTCGGGCCGTCCTCGCGCAGGAGCGTCGCGATGGCGATGAAGCCGACGGCCATCAGCACGGCGGTCCCGAAGAACGGGCCGCGCCACGAGACGCTGCCGAGGATCCCGCCGAGCAGCGGGCCGATGGCGATGCCGATGCCCAGCGCGGCCTCGTAGAGCACGATCGCCGCGGAGGAGCCTCCGCTCGCCGCGCCGACGATGGTCGACAGGGCGGTCGAGATGAACAGCGCGTTGCCGAAGCCCCAGCCCGCGCGGAAGCCGATGACGCCCTCGACGCTGCCCGCCGTGCCGGCGAGCGCGGCGAACACCACGATCAGCACCAGGCCGATCATGAGGGTCTTCTTGGCGCCGATGCGGCTGGAGAGCCAGCTGGTGAAGAACATCACGACGCCGGTGATGACGAGGTAGCTCGTGAAGAGCAGCGAGGTCTCGGTCGGAGTCGCCTGCAGGCTCTCGGCGATGGCCGGGAGGATCGGGTCGACCAGGCCGATCCCCATGAAGGCGATCACCGCGGCGAAGGCGACGGCCCAGACGGCCAGCGGCTGCTTCAGGATCGAGCCCTGGGCGGGCGAGTGGGGGGAGGTGGTCACGGCGTAGAGCCTTTCTCGGGGGAGGAGGGGACGGGGGTGCCGGCGATGCGGGCGACGCGGGCCTCGACGAGGGTCGCGGCGCGCTCGAGGGCGAGGCGGTCGTCCTCGTCGAGGTCCTCGAACAGCGGGGCCAGGGCGGCCTCGAGGCGGAGACGGTGCTCGGCGAGGGCGTCGAAGCCGGCGGGAGTGCCCTCGATCAGCCAGGCGCGGCCGTCGCCGGCGTCGTGGACGCGGCGGATCCAGCCGGCCTCGTCGAGCCGGGCGATGATCCCGGTCATCGTCGGCTGGGTGACGCGGGCCCGCTCGGCGAGCTCGCCGAGGCGGGAGGGGGAGGCGGTGCGCAGCTCGGCGAGCGTCGACCAGACTGCTCCGGACTGCGCGCCGAGCCCTGTCGCTCCGCTCGCCCGCCCCGCGAACCGCGTGAGGGCGGTGGCGGCGGAGGCGAGACGCACGGGGGCACTGGAATCGGGCACGAGAAACAATATAGCACGCCTATGTAGTTCGGTCGAGGGCGCTTCGAGTCCACCCTCCATCGGGCGCACTCACTGACGTTCTCCTCCGCTTCTGTGACAGGATCGTCCGTATTCGCGCGTCCACTCCCGCGATCACCGACGGAAAGAGAAGTCATGTCCCCCAGCGAGCACGACGTCGTCGTGATCGGAGCCGGTGCCACCGGACTCACCGCGGCGCTTCGGCTGCAGCAGCACGGCCTCGACGTCGTCGTCGTCGAGGCGCGCGAGCGGGTGGGCGGTCGGCTCGAGACCCGCGTGGTCGACGGGCAGCTCCTCGAGCTCGGCGGCCAGTGGGTCTCGCCGGACCAGACGGCGCTCCTCGAGACCCTCGACGAGCTCGGCCTCGGCACCTACTCCCGCTACCGCGAGGGCGAGAGCGTCTACATCGGCGCCGACGGCTCCGCCCGCCGCTTCACCGGCGACATCTTCCCGGGGAGCGAGCGCACCGAGTCCGAGATCTCCCGTCTGATCGAGGTGCTCGACCGCCTCGTCGCCGAGACGGATCCGGCGGCGCCGTGGACGCACCCGCTCGCCCGCGACTACGACCGCATCACCTTCGCCGCCTGGCTGGAGCAGCAGAGCGACGACGAGGAGGCACGGGCCAACATCGCCCTCTTCCTCGCCGACGCCATGCTCACCAAGCCGGCGCACGCCTTCTCCCTCCTCCAGGCGCTCCTCATGGCCGCGAGCGCGGGGAGCTTCAGCAACCTGGTCGACGCCGACTTCATCCTCGACAAGCGCGTGATCGGCGGCCTCCAGCAGGTCCCGGAGCGGCTCGCCGAGCGCCTCGGCGCCGAGCGCGTCCTGCTCGGGCACCCGGTCCGCTCCGTCCGCCACGGCCACGACGGGGTCGAGGTGCGCGCCGACGGCGTCGTCCTCCGCGCCCGCCGTGCGATCGTCGCCGTGCCGCCGAACCTCGTCGGCCGCATCTCGTTCGACCCGCCGCTCCCGCGCCTGCGGCAGCAGGCCCTGCAGCACCAGTCGCTCGGCCTCGTGATCAAGGTGCACGCCACCTACGCCACGCCCTTCTGGCGCGCCGACGGCCTCTCCGGCACCGCGTTCAGCCCGCACTCGCTCGTGCACGAGGCCTACGACAACTCGAACCACGGGGAGGAGCGCGGCACCCTGGTCGGCTTCGTCTCGGACGAGAAGGCCGACCGCGTGCTCGCGCTCGACGAGGCGGAGCGGAAGGCCGCGATCCTCGACTCGCTCGCCGCCTACTTCGGCCCGGCCGCACTCGATCCGGTCGTCTACTACGAGAGCGACTGGGCGTCCGAGGAGTGGACGCAGGGCGCGTACGCCGCGAGCTTCGACCTGGGCGGGCTGACCCGGTACGGCGCGCTGCAGCTGGAGCCGGTGGGTCCGCTCCGCTTCGGCACGAGCGACCTCGCCGCCGAGGGCTACCAGCACGTCGACGGCGCCGTCCGCGTCGGCAGGCGCCTGGCACAGGAGATCATCGACGAGGACGGCGCGACCGCACCGGCCCCCCAGCGCGAAGGAGCACAGCCCGCATGAGCACCCACTACGCCGTGATCGACCCGGCCACGGGGGAGACCCTCCGCGAGTACCCGACCCTCGGCGACGCCGAGCTGACCGCGGCGATCGGCTCGGCGCAGGACGCCTACTCCTCGTGGTCGCGAACCGTGCCCGTCACGACCCGCGCGGCGCTGATCGCCCGCGTGGCAGAGCTGCACGTCGAGCGCGCCGACGAGCTCGCGGCGATCATCGTCCGCGAGATGGGCAAGCCGCTCGACCAGGCGCAGGGCGAGGTCGGCTTCGCCGCCGACATCTACCGCTACTACGCCGAGAACGGCGAGGCCTTCCTCGCCGACGAGCCGATCGAGCTCGCCGAGGGCACCGGCTCCGCGCTGATCCGCCGCGCCGGGCTGGGCGTGCTGCTGGGCATCATGCCGTGGAACTTCCCCTACTACCAGGTGGCCCGCTTCGCCGGCCCGAACGTGGTCGCGGGCAACACGATCCTGCTCAAGCACGCGCCGCAGTGCCCGGAGTCGGCCGCCGCCATCGCCGACATGTTCCGCACCGCGGCCGAGGAGCTGGGTGCGCCCGCCGGCGTCTACGTGAACCTCTACGCCACGAACGAGCAGACCGCGACCGTCATCGCCGACCCCCGGGTCCAGGGCGTCTCCGTCACCGGCTCCGAGCGGGCCGGCGCGGCCGTCGCGGAGCTCGCGGGCCGCCACCTGAAGAAGGTCGTGCTCGAGCTCGGCGGCTCCGACCCGTTCGTGCTCCTGTCGACCGACGACCTCGACAAGGCGGTCGAGGACGCGGTCGCCGCGCGCCTGGACAACAACGGCCAGTCCTGCAACGCCGCGAAGCGCTTCATCGTGATCGACGAGCTGTACGACGCGTTCGCCGAGAAGTTCACGGAGGCGTTCACCCGCGCCCAGCCGGCCGACCCGTTCGCGGAGGGCACCCTCCTCGGCCCGCTCTCCTCCTCCGCCGCGACGGAGCGACTCGAGGCGCAGCTGGCGGCCGCGCGCGAGCAGGGGGCCACCGTCCGCGCCAGCGGCGAGGTGACCGGCAACTTCTTCCCGCCCGCCGTGCTCGAGGGCGTCACGCCCGAGATGGACGCCTACCGCGAGGAGTTCTTCGGCCCCGTCGCCGCGCTCTACCGCGTCCGCGACGAGGACGAGGCGATCGCCCTCGCGAACGACACCCCCTACGGCCTCGGCTCCTACCTCTACACGACAGACCAGGAGCAGGCGCTGCGCCTGGCGGACCGGATCGACGCGGGGATGGTCTGGATCAACCTCGTCCTCGGCGACGCGGCCGAGCTGCCCTTCGGCGGCGTGAAGCGCTCGGGCACCGGCCGCGAGATGGGCCGCCCCGCCCTCGAGGAGTTCGTGAACAAGAAGCTCATCCGCATCGCGTGAGACGGGCGCGGGCCGGGCCCCGGAGTCGATCCGGAGCCCGGCCCGCAGCCGCTCGGCCTGCGCCCGCTCACTTCTTCGTCAGCGACGACTCCTTGTGCGCGGCCTTCGCGTCGGTCTTGTCGCTCTGCACGATCCAGTAGGGCTCGTCGTCCGAGGCGTTGAACTTCTGCCCCTCGAACTGGAACTCCTTGGTCTTCTTCTCGACCAGCTCGCCGTGGGTCTCGCCCTGCGAGGTGTTCCAGCTGATCTTGTCGCCCTTCTTCACGAGGCGGCTCCTCTCTCTCGGTCGCGCCGGAGCGCGGTGGTCCCCTCGCGCGGGAGCGCGATGGTGGTGGTGACGTCGACCATCGCCGGAGCGGCGGGCGCCGACGAGAAGCCGAACCGCACGGGCGGCGACAGCGGTCCCAGCGGGCCGAGGTCCTCCTCCGCCAGCACGGCGTGGACGCCCTCGACGCGGCGGATCGCCCGCACGCCGTAGTACTCGCGGCGTCCGTGCCCGGCCGACCCGGCCGTGCTGACCCCGCGGACGAGCAGGGAGGCGACCGGCGAGATCGCGGTCAGCCATGCCGGGTGCTCGGCGAGCGGCCGCGGAACGATCCGCAGCAGCCGGCCGAGCGGAGTGAGACCGCCGAGCTCCAGGCGCACCGCGAGCGGTCCGGCCGAGACGGACAGGCCGCCCGCGATCCTCCGCCACGACACCGGCGCGATCCGCACCTCGTCGAACGCGTACGTCGACCCGATGAAGTCCGCGACCTCGCGGGTCGGTGCGATCAGGAGGCGGTGGCCGTCGCCGTCCTCGACCATCGCGTCGGCGAACGGGCCGAAGGGGGTGTCCTCCCAGAGGCCCAGCACGATCCTCGTGCCCGAGGACGTGCCGAACCCCGCGATGCGCCCGCCGAAGCGGAGGAGCCGCGGGGTCCGGCCGGTCATCAGGAGGCCGAGCGCAGCAGTGTGAACGAGCCGTCGCGGACGATCAGCGTGGTGACCTCGCCCTCGACGACCTGCTCCGGGTCGCTCGAGGCGGCCAGCGTCCACTCGGCGCCGGGCGCCTCGGGAACGGTGAACTCGACGCCGTTCTCCGCCGCGTTCAGCAGCAGGGCGAAGCTCGCGCTGCCCTCGTGCTCGAACACGAAGGTGATCGAGCGGGCGTCGGGGTTGTCCCAGTCCTCGTCGGCGAAGCCCTGCGCGTCGGAGCGGAGGATGTCGACCGTGTCGGGGCCGCCGTCGCCGGGGGCGCGGCGGAACCACTTCGGGCGCAGCGCCGGCTCCGCGGCGCGGAGGGCGATCAGCTCGCGGGTGAAGGCGAGCAGCTCGCGGTCCGCGTTCTCCCAGTCGAACCACGAGATCTCGTCGTCCTGGCAGTAGGCGTTGTTGTTGCCGCCCTGCGTGCGGGCGATCTCGTCGCCGCCCAGGATCATCGGCACGCCGGCCGAGAGCAGCAGCGTCGCGAGGAAGTTGCGGCGCATGCGGTCGCGGCGCTCGTTGACCGCCTCGTTCTCGGTCGGGCCCTCGGCGCCGTTGTTGGAGGAGCGGTTGTCGCTCTCGCCATCGTTGTTGTCCTCGCCGTTGGCCGCGTTGTGCTTGCGCGAGTACGCGGTGAGGTCGGCGAGGGTGAAGCCGTCGTGCGCGGTGACGAAGTTGATGCTGGAGACCGGCGAGCGGCGGTCGGCCTCGTACACGTCGGGGGAGCCGAGGACGCGCTGCGCGGTCGTGCCGAGCACCGAGTCGGCGCCGTTCCAGAAGTCGCGCACGTCGTCGCGGAACTTCCCGTTCCACTCCGACCAGTCCGCGGGGAAGCCGCCGACCTGGTAGCCGGCGGTGTCCCACGGCTCGGCGATCATCTTGACGGGCGCGAGCACCGGGTCCTGCGCGATCAGGTCGAGGAAGGCGCTGTGCACCTCGGCCTCACCGGTCTGGCGGGTGAGGGTGGTGGCGAGGTCGAAGCGGAAGCCGTCGATGTGCATCTCGGTCACCCAGTAGCGCAGCGAGTCCATGATCAGGCCGAGCGCGGCCGGGTGCGCGACGTTGAGGCTGTTGCCGGTGCCGGTGGTGTCGAAGTAGTTCGCGCGGTCCTCCTCCACCAGTCGGTAGTAGGAGCCGTTGTCGATGCCCTTGAACGAGAGGGTGGGGCCCTTGTCGTTGCCCTCGGCGGTGTGGTTGTAGACCACGTCGAGGATGACCTCGAGGCCGGCCTCGTGGAACGCCTTGACCATGGCCTTGAACTCGTCGACCTGCGAGCCGTCGTCGCCGGCGTGGGAGTACTCGTTGTGCGGCGCGAAGAAGCCGAGGGAGTTGTAGCCCCAGTAGTTGCGCAGGCCCTTCTCCTCGAGGTGCGAGTCCTGCACGAACTGGTGCACGGGGAGCAGCTCGACCGAGGTCACGCCCAGGTCGGTGAAGTGCTTGATCGCGGCGGGGTGCGCGAGGCCGCGGTAGGTGCCGCGGATGTCCTCGGGCACGTCGGGGTGCAGCTTCGTGAAGCCCTTCACGTGCACCTCGTAGACGACGGTCTCCTCGAGCGGGATGCGCGGCGCGGTGTCGCCGCTCCAGTCGAAGGAGTCGGGGTCGGTGACGACGCAGCGGGGGACCGCGTGCGCGGAGTCGGCGTCGTTGCGGGTGTCGGCGTCCTCGTAGAACTGGCCGAAGACGTCCTCGGACCAGGTGTACGAGCCCTCGATCGCGGTGGCGTGCGGGTCGAGGAGGAGCTTGGCGGCGTTGTGGCGGAGGCCGTTGGCGGGGTCCCAGGGGCCGTCGACGCGCAGTCCGTAGCGGGTGCCGATGCCCATCTCGGGGACGAGGCCGTGGAAGACGTGGCCGGTCCGCTCGGTGAGGGCGACGCGGGTCTCTGCTCCGGACTCGTCGAAGAGGCAGACCTCGACGCTGTCCGCGGTCTCGGAGTAGACGGCGACGTCGGCGCCGGCGTCGCCGCGGAGGGAGACGCCGAGGGGATACGGGAAGGAACGGGGGGATGCGGGCATGCGTCCATCCTGACCGGGCGGCTCCGGGAGCTTCGCGCCCTTGTCGCCGCGCCCGCCTCCCGCTAATCTCCCAGGCCCTCCCTTCGACACGGCGCCCTCCGCGGGCATATAGTCAGCTGGCTTACTAAATCGTCGGAGGAGAGCGTCGTGCGCAACCGCAAGTGGATCGGGCTGGTCGTCATCAGCCTCGGAGTGGCGACGATCATCGTCGACTCGACCATCGTCAACGTCGCCATCCCGTCGATCGTCGCCGATCTCGGGATCACCTCGACCCAGGTGCAGTGGGTGCAGGAGTCGTACACGCTCGTGTTCGCCGCGCTCCTGCTGGTCTTCGGCACCCTCGCCGACCGCTGGGGCCGGCGCCGCATGCTGATCGTCGGCGTCTCGCTCTTCGCGCTCTCCTCCGTCGCGGCGGCCCTCGCTCCGACCGGCGACCTGCTGATCCTCTCCAGGGTCGTGCAGGGCGTCGGAGGAGCGATGGTGCTGCCGACGACCCTCTCGCTGATCAACGCCACCTTCCGCGGGCGCGAGCGCGCCATCGCCTTCGCCGTCTGGGGCTCGACCATCGGCGGCATGACCGCGGTCGGCCCGCTGCTCGGCGGCTGGCTCACCACCGACTTCTCCTGGCGCTGGGCGTTCGGCATCAACATCCCGCTCGGCGTGATCATCGTGGTCGGAGCGCTGCTGTTCGTCGACGAGTCGCGGCAGCCCGACGGGCGGCGGGTCGACCTCGTCGGCGCCGCGCTCTCGATCATCGCCTCCGCCTCCCTGGTGTTCGCCCTGATCGAGGGGCGCACCCTCGGCTGGTGGGGCGTCGACGAGCGCCTGAGCGTCGGCGGCTGGAGCTGGCCGCTCGGTCTCTCGCCGGTCCCGATCGCGTTCGCCGTCGCGGTGCTCGCCGGGGTCGCCTTCGTCCTCTGGGCGCGGGCCCGCGAGCGCGCCGGGCGCTCGGCGATGCTTGCAATCGGGCTCTTCCGCCTCGCCTCGTTCCGCAACGGCAACCTCGCCGCGATGATCGTCTCCCTCGGCGAGTTCGGGATCATCCTGGCGCTGCCGATCTGGCTCCAGAGCGTCCTCGGCTACACGGCCGTGCAGACCGGCCTGGTGCTCCTCGCGCTCGCGCTCGGCTCCTTCGTCGCCTCGGGCTTCGCCGGCGCCTTCGGAAACAGGGTCGCGCCGGTGCTGATCGTGCGGGTGGGCCTCGCGGCCGAGATCGTCGGAGTCGCGGGCATCGGCCTGGTCGTCTCCGACTCCACCCCGTGGTGGGCCCTCGTCCCGTTCCTCGCCGTCTACGGCTTCGGCGTCGGCCTCGCGACGGCGCAGCTGACCGGGGTCGTGCTCCGGGACGTTCCCGTCGAGCTCAGCGGGCAGAGCTCGGGCACGCAGTCGACCGCACGGCAGATCGGCTCCGCCCTCGGCATCGCCGTGCTCGGGACGATCCTCTACACCTCGACCGCGGGGGTCCTCACGACCTCGCTCGAGCAGCAGGGCCTCTCCGCGGAGCAGGTGGCGACCACCGTCGACGCGGTGGTCGACTCCTCCGGTGCGGCGATCGCCGGGCTGGCCGCCTCACCGGCCACCGCCGACGCGGCCCGGGCGGCGGGCGAGGCGTTCTCGGACGGCACCCGCTACGCCGCCTTCGCGGCCGCCGGGTTCCTCGCCGTCGGCTTCCTGGCCACGCTCTCGCTCGGCCGACCGGCCGAGGAGGAGGAGACGGTGGTCAGCTCAGCGGAGCCGAGTCGTCGGCAGTGAAGACGACCTTGCCGATCGTGCGGTCGGCGCCGGTCGCTCGGCGCGACAGCACGTCGACGACGTCGCCCAGAGGATGCACGGCGCCCGGCCGGGGCCGCAGCTCACCGGAGGCGGCGAGCGAGACCGCGCGCCCGATCCGCTCCGCCGTCGCCACCACGATCATGTTGCGCACCCGTGGGCGGTCGCGGCGGACGAGGCCCGTCGCCTGCGAGACCAGCGCCGGACCGCTCGGCACCAGCGTCGCGATGCGCCCGCCCTCGGCCAGGAGGATCGCCGCGTCGTCGACCGGCAGGTGGCCGGAGACGTCGACGACCACGTCGAAGCGGCCGCCCAGCACCCCGAGGTCGAGCGCGCGGTAGTCGTGCGGCTCGGCGCCGAGCGAGCGGAGCAGGTCGGCGGAGGCGGCCGAGCCGGTGGCCGCGACCGTGCAGCCCGCCCGCACCAGCAGCTGGATCGTCGGATCGCCGATGGCTCCCGAGCCGCCGCTGACGAGGACGCGCTCGCCGGCGCGCACGTGCAGTGCGTCCACCAGGCCCACCGCGGTGCCGCCCGACATCGCGAGCGTGACGGCCTCGACGAAGCCGAGGGAGTCGGGCATCGGGACGAGCGAGCGGCTGCGCGCGATGGACGCGTCGGCGAAGGCGTCGCCGTCGCGGGTCATCCCCACCACTCGGTCGCCGATCGCGACCGAGTGCGACCCCGGGCCGAGCGCCTCGACGGTGCCGGCGATGTCGAGCCCGAACCCGTAGGGACGGGAGCGGCCGACGGCCATGATCCGCGCGGAGCCGGACAGGATCTTCTCGTCGGTCGCGTTGATGCTCGCCGCGCGTGTGCGCACCAGGACCTCGCCGCGACCCGGCATCGGCACCGGCGCTTCCCGCCACGAGAGCAGATCGGGCCCGCCGAACCTGTCGTACCCGAGTCGTCGCATGTCGCTCCCGTCGTCCGTGCCAGCCCCCCGAGCCTAGGGCGTGGCCGCTGAGCGGAGGCGTCGCGGGCGCCCGGCGGAACCCCCTCCGGTGCCCGCGGGCCCGGTGCTACCGTGGCGGCCATGAGCGCAGACGACAGCCCCGAGTTCGCAGGCTTCGAGGCCACCCCCTCCACCGATGCGGAGAAGGCCGACGACGTCCGTCCCGCCGACGCCGAGGTCGAGGAGAACACGACGGCCGACGAGAGCCGCGACCCGGACCACGGCTACGACCCGATGAGCGAGAGCGGCTCCGAGAACGCCCCCGAGGACGAGGTCGGCCCCCGCGAGGACGAGGAGGGCCTGCTTCCCCCCGGCAGCACCGCCGAGGGAGCCGGCACCGCGCTCGGCGCCGACGCCGTCGAGGGCGGCGAGCCCCTGGGAGAGAACGCGAGCGCCGGCACCCCCGGCCAGCTCGCCGACGAGCGCTGGCGCACCAACGGCATCAACCCGCTGGGTTGAGCCGTCTTCCGCGGCGGTCCCCGCCCGCCGCGGCGCAGTCGGCTACCCGGGATGGCCGGGCGGGTGGAGCGTCCTGCGTCCAGCTACGACGGAACGCTGACACGCGTTCCGCCGGTTCGCCTCGCGGACACAGCGGCGGTGGACGCCCGGCCGCGCGGGCCATCGACTCCTCCGACCACGACCACGGTGGCGCGCCGCGTCGAGGCGAACCGTCGAAACGCGTTTTGGCGTAGCCGGTCGCGACCCGCTCCACCTGCCCGGCCACTCCTGGGAGCCGACCGCGCCGCGGCGGGCGGGGACCGCCGCGGTAACGAACACTGCCGTGAGGCGAACCGACGAAACGCGTTCCAGCGTTTCGGCGTAGCCGGTCGCGACCCGCTCCACCTGCCCGGCCACTCCTGGGAGCCGACCGCGCCGCGGCGGGCGGGGACCGCCGCGCAACAAACACAGCTGGCGTTCCGGTTGCTCGGAGGAGGAGCAGGGGTGGGCGCCGTAGCGTTCCGGGAGCGCGGCACGTCGGTCGCGCGGACGGGGAGTCCCATGTCGTTGTTCCTGAACCGCACTCGTGAGGTCCGATGGACCGAGGACGAGAGGCGGGCGCTGGCCGAGGCGGTGGCGGAGGACCGGGCCGACGCCTGGCGCGGAGTGGGTGCGCTGGATCGCACCGTCGTCGTCTCGACCGAGGATCCCGGCGTCCGCGGCGGCGCGCGCTGGCCCACCGATCACCGTGCGTTCCTGCGCGTCGACCGCGGCGCCTCCGTGGTGCTCGCGACCGACGGGCTGAGCGATCCCTTCGACCGGCTCGCGCATCCCGGCACCGGTCTCGGCCTCGAGCTGTGCCTCGAGACGTCCGCCGTCCGCGGCGTCCCCACCGCCGAGCTCTGGAACCACTGGCACTTCCGCCTGCTGTACGAGGCCGCCCGACGGGCCGCCCTCCAGGGGGTGTGCTGCCGCAGCTCCCTCGACACGGCGCGGCTCGCGAACGTCGCGGCGCCGCCCGCCTGGACCGATGAGCAGGGCACCGTCGGTGTCCTCCTGGGCCTGCGCAGCCCCGGCCTGCCCGAGCGGCTCGACCTGGCGACCGGTCACGCCGACCTGGTCACCCTCACGCCGCTGCGGCCGCAGGAGCACGCCCGGGCGTCGGTCGACGCAGGCGCCCGTGCCGAGATCGCCGAGCGCCTCGGGGCCCTGCCGCACGAGGAGCTCGTGCACACGGCCCGGCCGCTCGTGGTCTGAGGAGCGTCGCGGGTCAGGAGCCCTCGGCCGGCTCCGGCACCACGGTCATCTCGCCGGTGTTGTTCGCGCTCGCGATGAACTGCTCGATCCACAGGCGGTTGAGCGACGGGCGCTTGCTGCCGTGGAACCGGAAGTGCAGCGGAGTCGTCGGGTGCACCCAGACGGAGCTGCGGCCGTAGCCGGACGATTCCGGCTCGCTCCAGGAGAGGCTGAACGACTCGTTCCGCCGCATCTTGGTGAACATCGCGACCTTGAGGTGCGCGAGGAGCCGGTCCTCGAAGTCGATCTCGAGTGATTGCGGTCCGTAGATCAGTCGTCCCATTGTCTCCGCCGTGAAGTGGTGCCGACGCGCCGGAGTCCCGGACGGCGTCGCGGGCTCCGTGAGCTCGGGAGCCGCCACGGAGAGGATACCGATCCTGCGGCCCGGAGGGGTGGCACGGGTTTCGCCTCCGCCGGCCGGGGGCGTAATCACCCCGTCAACGACGGACGCCCCGCCGACCGGATCCGGGGATCCTGGTCGACGGGGCGTCGGAAGTCGGAGATTACTCGCCGACGCCGCGGATGTTCGCGGCCTGCGGGCCCTTGCGGCCCTGCTCGACGTCGTACTCGACGTGCTGGTTCTCGACGAGCTCGCGGTAGCCCTGCTTCGCGATGGCGGAGAAGTGCGCGAACACGTCGGCGCCTCCGTCGTCGGGAGCGATGAAGCCGAAGCCCTTTTCGGAGTTGAACCACTTAACGGTGCCAGTAGGCATTTCTTTTCCTTATGTGTTAATGACGCCGACCGGGGCCCGCGTCGTCAGAGTCCGCACGAGTGTGCGGTACCCGCTCGACTCGGCCTCCGCGGGTGAAACACGCGTCTGCCGGAGTCGTCCGGGTCGTCTAGGGGCTGAGCTCGCGCCTCCGGGGGAGGGCGGCTCTGCGGGGGAGAACGTCCCGCGGACCGGGCGAGCCGGTGGAGCGGGGGTCGAACGAGGAACGGCGCGGCTTCCGCGGCGTCCTGTGAAGGGCGGTACCCGCGTGCGAGGCGGGCGTTCGAACCGGACGACCGAGGACGATGCTCTCGGTCGGTGCGGTCTCTATCAGGGGCTGAGTCTCTTCGTCGTCGTGCGACTTCTCAGCCGTGGAATTCGGGCGATCGCCCAGGAGATGTCTCGACTCTACGGGATCACGGCCCCCGAGCGCGACCGCCCGCGTCATACGGCGCGCCGATCCGCGTGCGCGAGGCGGCCGGAACCGCTGTCCGGGCGGGTCGCGGTGTGCCACGATACGACTCGGATCGCGCCGTTCCCCGCCGCCGATCCCCGCCACAGCCTCCCCGCCACAGCCTCCCCGCCACCGTCGCCCCGGAACGAGCCCGGAGCCCGTCCTCCCGAGGTCACCGTGCCCCTGCCTCCCCGGCCCGCCGACGCCGCGGTGCTGCTGCGCGAGCAGCGCGAGGTCGGCGTGCTCTGCGCCCGGCGGGCGGGCGGGGTGCTGACCGCCGCCTCCGCGCTGCACCTGCTCGCCCTGACGCCCGCGCAGCTGACCACGGTGCTGCCGAGCCTGGCGCTGCTGGTCGTCTCGGCGCTCGTGCAGCTCGCGCCCGGCCGATCGGTCGCGACCGGAACGAGGGCCGTGATCCTGGGATCCGCGCTGAACGTCGCGGCACTCGCCGCCTTCCTCTCGCCGGGCGTCGACGCCTCCCTCCGCGCCGTTCTGGGCGGGATCACGATGCTCGCCTCGATGGCGCTGCCGTGCGCGCTGCTCGCCGTCGGCTCCTGGCGGGGCATGCCGTGGGCCGCGGTCCTCGCGCTGCTCCCGGTCCTCGCCCTCGGCGCGGCGGCGACGGGCGCGTCCGGGCGCGCTCCCTTCGTCCTGATCTCGGTCGTCGTCTGCTGGGCGCTGCTGCTGACCGCCGCGCGGTGGCTCGCGGGCAGCGTCGCGCGTGCGCACGTCGGCACCGCCCGCCTCCGGACCGCCCACGACGCCGAGCGCCGCTCGAGCGAGAGCGAGTCCCGGCACCGCGCCGACGCGCGGCTGATGCACGACACGATCCTGGCGACGCTGACGCTGGTGGCGCACCGGGGGGAGGGCGTGCCCGCTCCGGTGCTGCGCGACCGGGCAGCCGCCGATCTGGCCCTCCTGCGCGGTCTGGAGACGGTGGAGGAGCCGGACCCGGACGGGGCGGCCGGGGTGCCGGAGGCGCTCCTCGCGCTCGGTCGGCGTTCGGCGGCGGTGGGCGTGGAGGTGCGCTGGCACGGCGGTGCGCAGCCGCGGATCCGACCGGAGGTGCTCGACGCCGTGGTGCGCGCGACCGGGGAGTGCCTCGAGAACGTGCGGCGCCACTCCGGAGCGGCCCTGGCCCACGTGAGCGTGGCGGAGGAGGCGGGCACGCTCCGCGTCGTCGTCTCGGACGAGGGGCGCGGTTTCGACCCGGCCGCGGTGGCGGCCGGACGCCTCGGCCTCGCGGAGTCGGTCGTCGGCCGGATCGAGGCGGTGGGCGGCGCGGTCCGGGTCTTCTCGGCGCCCGGGTCCGGCGCGACCGTGCTGCTGAGCGTGCCGCTGTGAGCGGGTCGCGGCAGGAGGAGGGGACGCTCCTGGAGCTGGTCCGGGCGGCGGACAGGAGCCCGGGCGCGCTGTGGAGCATCCGCGAGCGCCTCACCCGGCCGAACCGCCTGAGCGGGAGCTACCTCGGGCTGGGCTTCCTCACGATGGCGGTGCTGCTCGACATCCGCGGAGTGATCTCGTACCTCTGGTCCCTCGACGCGCGGTCCGCGACCTGGCTGAGCGGACTCTCCTGGCTGCTGGTCGTCGTCGCGAGCGCGGTGGGGGTCTCGATCGCCCTCCGCCGCCACGGCGAGCTGCCGCGCCGGGCCTTCGCGGGCGTCCTCGCTGTGGACGTGGCCGCGCTGCTGCTCGAGTTCGCCGACCACGCCCTGCCGACACCGGCTCCGATGTACTACCCGTCGGTCTGCGTGGGAGTGGGCGCGGGGGTGATCGCGCTGATCACCTTCCAGCCGCTCTCGCGCTCGTTCCTCGCTCTGGTGGTCCTGGTCGGGCTCACGGCGCTCGGCCTCGTCGGCCAGGCGCTCCTCGGCGACGGAGGCGCCGCCCTCGCGGTGAGCAACGTCCTCCTCGCCGTCGCGCCCGCGGCCGTGTGCGTCGTCGTGCTCACCTCGCTCGACCAGTACGTGCGGCGCACGCTCGACCGCAGCCTGGCCGACGGCACCGTCCACGCCGCGGACGACGAGTTCTCGCAGGTGGACGCCCGCATCGAGGAGCTCCTCGAACGGGTCCGGACGCCGGTGCCGCTGGACGAGGAGCTGGGCGAGCGGGCGCGGGTGCTCGGAGACGAGCTCCGCGAGGCGCTCGCCCGCAGCCATGACCGCACCTGGCTGAGGATCGCGGTGGAGGAGTCGGCGCTGCTGTCCTCCGCTGTCGCGCTCGACGATCCGAGCGGGGCTGCGGCGCTGCTGGCCCCGCTCGATCGCTCGCGGCTGCTCTCGGTGCTCTGGCTGCTCACCGCCCCCGCGGGGAGGACTCCGCTCGCCGTCCGCCTGGAGCCGGGCCAGGGCGGCGGGGTGGAGCTCGCCCTGGTCGCCGCGGGCATCCGCGCCCGCGACCTCGACCGCTCGGTCTGGGGCATCCTCAGCGAGCTCGGCGAGCACCGCACGACGACCGACCACGGCGCGACGAGGATCCTCGTCGCCCACCGGCCCCGGAGGAGGACGACGACATGAGCGACGAGCCCGCGATCACGCTGGCCATCCTCGACGACCACCCGATCCTGCTGGCGGCGCTGGCGGAGTGGATCCGCCGCTCGGGCACGGACATCCGCGTGGCGGCGACGGTCGGCACCTGGACGGACCTGCTCGCGCATCCGGCCTTCCCGACCGACGTGGTGCTGCTCGACATCGACCTCGGCGACGAGCTCGACCTCGCCATGAAGATCCGGATCATCGCGGCCGCCGGCGCCGCCACGATCATCATCAGCACGCACTCCGAGCCGGGCACGATCAGCCGGGCGCTCGAGGCCGGGGCGCACGGCTACGTGGTCAAGAGCGAGCGGACCGAGACGATCCTCGCGGCGATCCGCGCGGCGGCGCGCGACGAGCGCTTCCTGACGGCGCAGACGCGGGAGCTGCTCGGGGCCGACCGCCCGGGCACCCTGACGCACCGCGAGCGGGAGATCGTCCGCCTCTTCGTCGACGGGATGCCGCTGAAGCAGGTCGCCACGCTCCTCGGCATCACCCAGGACGCCGCGCGGAGCTCGCTGCGCAGCGCCCGGGGCAAGTACCGGGCGGAGGGGCTGGCCGTCGGCACGAAGATCTCGCTCCGCCGGCAGGCGCTGCGCGACGGGATCGTCGAGCGCTAGGCGCGCGCTCGACGGTCCCGGGGGCCTAGACCGTCTCGGCGCGCTTCTGCCGCGCGGGCTCGGCGGGGTCGGAGGGTCCGTTCCAGATCGAGACGATGCCCCAGACGACGGCCGCGATCGGCACGGCCAGCACGGCGCCGACGATGCCGGCGAGGACGGTGCCCACGGTCAGGGCGATCAGGACGATCAGCGGGTGCAGCTTCAGCGAGCGCGCCATCACGACCGGCTGGAGGAAGTTGCCCTCGAGCTGGTTGACCCCGATGACGACCAGGATCACGATCAGCGCGGCGACCGGGCCGTTGGCGACCAGGGCGACGAGAGCGGCGAGGATGCCGGCGGCCGTGGCTCCGACGATCGGGATGAACGCGGTGAGGAAGACGATGACGGCCAGCGGGATCGCCAGCGGCACCTGGATGATCGCCAGTGCGACTCCGATGCCGATCGCGTCGACCGCCGCGACGGTCGCCGTTCCGCGGACGTAGCCGCCCAGCACGTCGACCGTCTTGTGCCCGACGCGCTTGGCGCGCTCGTAGCCCGAGCCGGTGAAGGGGCGCAGGAGGAACTCCCAGATCTTCGGGCCGTCCTTCATGAAGAAGAAGAGCACCACGATCATCAGCACGAGGCCGGTGATGAAGTTCGCCGCTGCGGAGACGCCCGCGAGCGCGCCGTTGCCGAACGAGCTGGAGGTGAGGAAGTCGACGACCGACTGGCGGGCGGACTCGATCTGCTCGTCGGTGATCTGGAACGGCAGGTGCTGCACGTAGTCCTGCAGCGAGGTGATGCCGTCGGAGGCGCTGCTGACCAGCTCGTCCCACTGGTTGCGGACCGCGACCGTGATCAGCCAGCCGACCGCGCCGAGGACCGCGAGCAGCCCGATCAGCGCCAGCCAGGTCGCGAGGATCGACGGCACGCCCTTGCGCCGCATCCACGCCAGCACCGGGTGGATCGCCGCGGCGAGGATGAGCGCGATCATCACGGGGATGAGCACCAGCGTGAGCTGCGTCATCGCGAAGACGAGCACCGAGGCCAGCAGGAGGACGATGACCACCTGGAGGCAGCGGGTGGCGAACCGGCCGAGGCCGTCGCTCCAGACCCGCCGCTGCGGATCGGGTGCGCTCGGCTGCGGCGCTGCGGCGCTGGTCGAGGAGTCGTTGCGGTCGAAGAAGCCCATGGAGGGACGGTATCGGCTCGGGCCGACCTGCCGTCCCTCCTTGACACCCCGCCCGCGCCGCGGCGATCCGGGGGTCAGAGACCGGCGGGCTTCTCCGGCGTGCGCAGCCAGGTGTCGAAGAAGTCCGCCAGGTCGGAGCCGGAGACGTTCTCGGCCAGGGCCTGGAAGTCGGCGGTCGTCGCGTTCGAGTAGCGGTTCTCGGAGGCCCAGCGCTTCAGCAGCACGCCGAACGCGTCCGCGCCGATCCGGTCGCGGAGGGCGACGAGGGTCAGGCCGCCGCGGGCGTAGACGGGCGCGTCGAAGAGGCCCGCGGCTCCGGGGTCGGCGACGGCGGTCGACCAGAACGGGTCGTCGGCGGGAGCGGCGGCGACCCGGGCGGCGGACTCGGTGACGCTCGCGCCGCCGGTGTGCTCCTCCCAGAGCCACTCGGCGTAGGTCGCGAAGCCCTCGTTCAGCCAGATGTCGGACCAGGTCTCCGGCGTGACGCTGTCGCCGTACCACTGGTGCGCGGTCTCGTGCGCGACGGTCGACTCGTCCGCGCCGCCGGAGTAGAACGAGCGGCCCTGGGTCTCGAGGGCGTAGCCGATCCGCTCGTCGTCGACCACGGCTCCGGCCGAGCGGAACGGGTACGGGCCGAAGACGGAGGAGAAGTAGTCGATGATCGCGCCCTGCTTCGCGAGGGCCGCCTCGGTGCGGGCGCGGGTGTCGCCGGTGATGTCCCGGTCGATCGCGTCGATGGTCGTCACGCCGCCCTGGGTGGAGCGGACCAGGTCGTAGTCGCCGATGTTCACCATGGCGAGGTAGCTCGCCATCGGGCTGGTCTCGACCCAGCGGGAGGTCGTCCACCCCTTCGACGTGGTGGGGGAGCCGACCGGCAGGCCGTTCGCGACGACCGTCCGGCCCTCCGGGACCGTGATGCTGAAGGTGTAGCGCGCCTTGTCGGCGGGCGAGTCGTTGACGGGGTACCAGGTCGAGGCGCCGTCCGGCTCGCTGGCGACCAGGGCGCCGTCGTCCGTCGACCACCAGCCGAAGGGGGCCCCGGTGCCGTCGACGGGGTTCCCGGTGGTCCCGGCGTAGTCGATGCTCACCAGCGCGGGCAGGCCCTTCCGGAGGGTCCGGGCGGGCGTGACGGTCAGCTCGTCCCCCGACTGCGAGAACCGGGCGACCCCGGCGTTGACGGTGACCTTCGAGACGGTGAGGCCGGTCAGGTCGAAGGAGAGCGAGCGCAGGTCCTTCTGGGGCGCGAGGGTGACCACGGCCCTGCCGCCGAGGGCCCGGGTCGCCGGATCGTACTTCAGGACGAGGCTGTAGGTGAGGGCGTCGAAGCCGCTGCTGCCGAGGCCGGGGAAGTAGGGATCACCGGCGCTGGTGCCCCCGTCGACGGCGCCCGCGCGGGCGGCGGGGGAGGCGATGGCGGCGGGTGCGAGGAGGAGGGAGGAGGCCACGAGCGCGCTGAGCGCGGCTGACGCACGGAATGTCATGTCCGCACGCTAGCGGGCGGGCGTTTCGTGCGCGTGTCGGCACCGTGCCGAGGAGAAGCCCCATCGATCGACGGACGGGCGATCACGTTCCTGCCGGGGCGAGTCAGCTGCGGAATCCGTCGCGGTCACGGAGCATCGCACGGTGGAATTACCCATTCGAGCCGCCGGAGCCCCGCGGATCGTTGCGGCGGCGACGGATTCCGCACTACAGTCGCGGTGTTCATGCAGGTGCATGGGGTGCGGTACCCGAAGCCGCACTGCACCGCCCTGCTCGGAGCAGACGCCTCCGCCGGGAGGGATGACGATCCTCTCTCCCGGAGGGAGGCGGACCGGGCGGATCCGCCCGGCCGCCGCCGGCGCTACGCCGGGACGCGCACCGTCAGCCCGCCGGGCTCGATCCAGGTGCGGAACGCCGAGGTCGAGCCGAACGGATCGCCGTCGAGCTCGATCTCCTGCGCGTGCTCGAGGCGGACCGTGAGGTCGCGGCCCTTCACGTACCGCAGGGCCGACACCTCCTTGGTCAGGCCCATCAGCTTCTTGCCGACGACGCCGCTGCGGCGGAGCACGCCGTTCTCCCACACCACCTTGAAGATGATCTGCACCCAGCCGAAGAAGCCCTCGGGGCGCAACAGGACGATGTCGAACTCGCCGTCGTCGACGGCCGCGTCCGGCAGCAGGAGGATGTTCGCCGGCAGGGCGCCGCAGTTGCCCACGATGATCGTGTGCGCGCGCACCTTGCGGGTCTTCGAGCCGTCGAGGCGGTAGCGGAACTCGAGCTGGTTCTTGTCGAGCAGGGCCTTCCGCAGCGCGTCCACGTAGGCGAGCCAGCCGGCCCGCTTCTTGAGGTCGTCGTCGGTGTTGGCGAGCATCTTCGCGTCGATCCCGAGGCCCGCCATCACGACGTAGGCGTGGCGGTCGCGGCCCGTGGAGGTCTCGATGTCGATCATCCCGACGTCGATCGCCCGGTCCTGTCCGGAGAACGCGACGGTCAGGGAGTTGTCGATGTCGTCGAGCGTGAGGTTCAGGTTGCGGGCGAGCAGGTTGCCGGTGCCGGAGGGCAGCAGCGCGAGCGAGGCGTCGGAGCCGCGGAGGGCCTCCGCCACGACGCGGACCGTCCCGTCGCCGCCGGCCGCGATCACGACGTCGGCGCCCGCGGCGAGGGCCTCCTCCGTCTGACCGGCTCCGGGGTCCTCGACGGAGGTCTCGTACCAGAGCGTCTCCTCCCAGCCGGCGGCCTCCTCGGCGCGCTTCACAGCGGCCTTCACGGACTCCAGGTCGACCTTGACGGGGTTGTAGACGAGGGCGGCACGGCGGCGCTCAGGCATCGTCGCGGCTCTCGTCGAGCTCGTCGCCGTTCTCGTCGACACGGCCCGGTCGCACGGCGGCGTCCTCGCGGATGTCGATGCGGGTGTCGCCGGCCTCGGTGGTGGAGACCTCGATGCGCGGGGCCGCGTCGGCCTCCGTCGCCTTCGGGGCGCTGGTCAGCTGGTCGTGGCGGTCGTCCGCGCTCTGGTCGGTCATGCCTGGACGGTAGCAGCGGGCGATCCGCGCCCGCGCGGGCTTGCGTCAGCGGCTGCGTGCCGCCTGAAGACCCCAGAGCACGAGCGGGATCTGGAGCGGGAGGCGCAGCAGCGTGATCGCCCGGGTCCGAGGCCGACGGGCGTCCCGCGCCATCTGCACGTTGCCGGGGAGGACGGCGGCCATCAGGGCGGCGGAGGCGAGACCGCCGGCCGCGCGGGTCCGCGGGTGCAGCGTCGCGGCCGCGCAGACCAGCTCCGCCGCTCCCGAGACGAGGACCCATCCGCGCGCCGAGCCGGGCATCCCCCGCGGGACGACCGCGTCGAAGGTCCGCGGGTGCACCAGGTGCACGACTCCCGAGACCGCCATCGCCGACACGAGCACGAGCGGGCCCGCGCCCAGGCCGCTCATCGGCCCTCCGCCCCGCGCTCGAGCGGAGCGACGTGGTCGAGGATCCGGCGCCACTCACGCACCAGCGCCAGCCGGCCGGCTCCGTCGACCGTCACGGTGCGCGCCCGCGCGAGGCGGCCGCGGTACCAGCGGCCGTCCTCGGCGCTCGCCACCGGGTCCGCGTCGCCGTGGACCAGGAGCGTCTCGGCGGTCACCCGGTCGAGGTCGTCGGCCCAGGAGCCGTCGCGGAGCGCCGCGAGATCGGTCGCGGCGCCGCTCGGGCCCTGCCGCCAGCCCTCGGCGAGCATCCGCTCCAGCCGGTTGCGCAGTCCGCCGTGGGTGGCGAGCACCGGGTCGTCGGAGTCGATCCCGAGCGCGTCCAGGCCCGGCTGCGTCTGCGGGAGGGCGGCGGCGATCGCGTCGGCGTCCTCCCCGCGGAGGGTCTCGCGCCGCTCCCACGCGCTGGTGGGGTGCACGATCACGCCGGCCTGCGGGGGCGCGGGGGTGCCGACCAGCGCGAGGCGGTCCACGAGGTCGGGGTGCCGGGCCGCGAGCGAGAGCGCGAACGCGCCGCCGGAGCCCCAGCCGACCACGCCGACGCTGCCGAAGCGGGCGCCCTCGACCATGCGGGCTGTGCGCTCGGAGCGGCGCAGGTACTCGGCGAGGTCGTCCGCGCGGTCCTCGACGCGGCCGTGAGCGGCGTCGACCGGGTCCGAGGCGCCGTAGCCGGGGCGGTCGAGGATCAGCAGGTGCAGACCCCACGGACCGGTGACGGTCGGGTCGGGGTCGAAGCCGCCCGCTCCGGGAGTGGGGTGGCAGAACACCACCAGCCGGTCGGCGACGGGATCGCCCGCCGCCGAGACGCCCATCCCGCGGCCGGACCGCAGCTCGAAACGGTGGTTCGCCATGTCGCCTCCCGGGTGCGCCGAGGGTCGGCGCGTCGCCCCCAGTCAAGCGGAGACGGCGGCCCGCGCGCTGGGCCTTGTGCCGGAGCGGGAGCAGTCGGACGCGTCTGGAGCGGGCGTGCTCGATGCGGGTGGTGCGACCGTCGTCAACCCCGGTGACGCGCCCTCCGCCGTCCGGTGGACTGGACGGTCCCTCGAGGAAGGACCACCCGTGATCCGCACAGCACTGCCCGCGACCGTCGACGACGTGGAGCTCGACCCGGTCGGCGACGACGGCTGGCGGGTCCGCGCCCGCACCGAGGACCCGCGGGAGCCGGAGGCCGTGCTCGGCTTCATCACGCCGGTCGACGGCGGCTTCGAGGCGCACCGCCTCGGGCTGCCGCAGGAGGACGTGACCTGCCCGTCGCTCGAGGACGCGCTCTCGAGGTACGTCGCCGAGGAGCCGCTGCCCGCGTGGATCCGCACCGCCCGGACGGAACCGCGCACCGGCTTCCTCGGCGAGCGGGAGGTCGTGGTCGGCACCCCCGAGGCCGAGGGGGCGGGCCTCCTGGTCGTGCACGTCGACGGCGAGCTCGCCGGGCACGTCGTCGCGACCAACCCGATCGCCTTCGTCGCCGAGCGCGGCGACCTCCCGCCCCTCGTCGTCGAGTCGATGGACGGGCTCCTCGCGCTCGTCTCGGGACTGCGCCGGTAACCCCTGCCCCCCGCGGAGGTCGACCCCCGTGGCAGGCGGCCGGCGGCCGCCTAGCGTGCTGGGAGCGGGTCGGCACCGGCTCCGTTCCGTGCTGCCGCGGATGATCGAGCAGGGGCGGGGCAGCGTGATCACCACCTCCTCCGTCGCCGGGCTCGACGGCGCCCCGGGCCTCAGCCCCTCCGTCGCCTCGAAGCGCGGGGTCGCCGGGCTCACCAGGAGCGCGGCCCTCGAGGTCGCGGGCACCGGCGTCCGGGTCGACTCGGTCCACCCGTCGCCCGTGAACACCCGGATGATGCGCTCGATCGAGGCGGGAGCCGTCGACGCCGGCGCACCGTCCGTTCACCCGATGTCCACGTGACGCCGCGGAGGAGGGGAGCGAGGATGGGGGCGTGTCCCGTCGCCTCCTTCTCCCCGTCGCCGGCGTCCTCGCCGCGGCCCTCGCCGCCGGCGGGCTGACGCTCCTCGTCTGGACGATCGACGAGACGCCGTTCGCACGGCCCGACGCCGGCTTCGACCGTCTGACGAGCGAGGTCGCCGCGGTGCCCGGAGTCTCCCTCGACGGCGCCGAGCGCTGGGTCGAGGCGCCGGCGTTCGGCCCGCCGACCTCCTGGGTCGGGGTCGCGGTCGAGGAGCCGGCGCTCGCCGACGCCCTCGCGACGGCCTGTGCGACCGAGTACGCGGATCCGGTGCTGTGGTCGTTCCGGGCGACGTCCGCAGGCGGGAACACCCTCTCCTTCGCGGGCGCGGAGGAGCCGACCGCCGCGTGCCCCGCTCCCGCTGTCGACGCGTCGGCCCTGCTCGAGCGGATCGACGGGCTCGGCCGCGGCCTGGAGCTGCACGCGTCGCTCCGCGAGGGGGCCTTCGCCCTCGACTCCTTCGAGGACGTCTCCGGCGGGCTGCCCGCGCTGCTCCCGATCGTCCGGGCGGCGGAGGACCTGCGGGACGCTGCGGGCGCGGAGCGGGGCGCCCCGGTCGAGATCTCCGGTCCCTGGGCCGCGATCACCGTCGGTCCCGGCGAGCAGGAGCGGACCGCCGCGCTGCTCACGACCCTCGTCGAGGAGCACGGCGTCACCGCCTACTGGGCGACCGAGGACGGCCTGCGGATCGTCGCGCCCGACGGCGGGCACGCCGCGATCGAGGCCGCCGTGCGCGACTCCGGGCTGCCGGTGGCCGACCGGTCCCTGCGCTTCGAGGCCGACGAGTCCTGACGCCGGGCGGCCGTGAACGGGTGCGGCCTGGCTCAGACCTCGGTGGCGGGTGCTCGACGGGCTCCCCGGCTCACGACGGGAGGCACCTCCAAGACGGGGACTGCACGCTTCATGAACCGGTCGAAGTCCGGAACAGTGAACGCGGCGTACCCGTGCTCGGGAGTGAACAGGAGCCCCATCCCGATCAGCTCCGCGCGGACCGATCCGAGCTGAGTGGACGCGCGCTCCAGAAGCGCCGCGACGTCGCCCGCTTTCTGGGGCTCTGGTCCGAGCTCCGCCATGGCTCGCATGTACGCGGTCTGAAGTGGACTCGCCCGATCGAGTCGCACGCGGAAGAAGGAGCTGTCCAGCTTCGCCTCGTAGGCCTCCCTCGCCAGTTCGACGTCCTCCCGGTGGATGCGATCGTTCTCAGCCACCGTCCAGACCTGGTAGCCCAGTTCCTGGATGAAAGAGGGATATCCGGTCGTGATCTCGACTGAGAGTTCAACAGCGTCGTCGTCGTAGACCGCGCCCTCGGCCGCTGCCGGCTCTCGGAGAGCCGCTACCGCTTCGTCGTGATCGAGCGAGTCGATCCGCGGAAAGCTGAAGAGCCGCTCGGCGTACGATCTCGCATCGCCGACCAGCTCGGCGATCTGCGGAGGACCGGCACCGACGAACGTGACGGGGAGGCTCCGCTGCACGGTCTTGTGGATGGCTTGGATGAGCGCTTAGAGCTGCGGTGAGTCGAGGAACTGGACCTCGTCGATGAGCACGACGATCCCCTCGCCCTGCTCGGCCGCCGCTTCACCCACGGCGACGAGGACGTCCGTCAGGTCCAGTCCGAGATCCCGATGATCGGCCACCCCTTCTGCCGGCGGTACACCCCATCCGATGGACCACACGCCGTCCGCTCCGACAGACACCGCGAAGGCGCTCAAGACCGCGGCGGCGTGCCTCCCGCGGTCGGTCCATCTCGCGCCGGGGGACAGGCGGAGGAGTGCCGCCTTGAGCTGGGATGCCAGCACCTGGCGGAACCGGCCCTCGTCGTGCTTGACCGCCTCGAACTCGATCACTTCCCCGTTCTCCTCCTGGGCGATCGTCCGGAAGCTGTTGAGAAGGACCGTCTTTCCGACGCCCCGCAGACCCGTGATGGTCATCGACTGGTTCGTGCGGCCCCGTCGCAGGCGCGTCAGCAGGGTGCGGAACGCCTGGGTCTTCTCGTCTCTGCCGATGAGGATCTCCGGTCGCGCTCCCGCGTTCGGCGTGTAGGGATTGTCGACGGCATCCATACGGGCCGGTTCAGGAGTCTTACTGTGCTTTATCCAGATCGAGTGAAGCGCAGTAAAGCCATCGAACGGCGCCCGTCACGCGCGCCAGGCCGCCAGCTCCTCCGCAGCCGCCAGGACGCGGTGGGTCGGCGAGAGGTCGAGGACGCACGCGCCTGAGCGCCTGCGAGGCCCGGATCCCGCCTCCTGGACCCGCGACCCAGGGAACGCTGGCAGGATGTACGGGACGGTCGGTGCGCGAGAGCGCGCCGCACGGACGGCACCGCCCGCTGAGAGCGGCCCCGCCCGGCCCCGTCCCGCACACCTCCACCCGCTCCCGACAGCGCTCACAGCGCCGGAGCGACACATCACCGCGGCCCGACCGGGCGCGCGGTCGGACCCTGCGCCGCGCGCCCGCGTCCAGCCACTCCCTCCCGGAAGAACCGCATGAGAAACGCCAGAACCGCCAAGCCCGCCCGCCACCACCTCGAGCTCCCCAAGCCCAAGCCCCTCGAGAAGGGCGCCATGCGGATCACCCCGCTCGGCGGCCTCGGCGAGATCGGCCGCAACATGACCGTCTTCGAGCACAAGGGCAAGCTGCTCATCGTCGACTGCGGCGTCCTCTTCCCCGAGGAGAACCAGCCCGGCATCGACGTGATCCTCCCCGACTTCGCCGCGATCCGCTCGCGCCTGAAGGACATCGAGGCCATCGTCCTCACCCACGGCCACGAGGACCACATCGGCGGCGTGCCGTACCTCCTCAAGGAGCGCGGCGACATCCCGATCATCGCCTCGACCTTCACCCTCGCGCTGATCAGCGCGAAGCTGCAGGAGCACCGCATCACGCCGCGCACGCGCCCGGTGAAGGAGGGCGACCGGATCGACGCCGGCGTCTTCGACCTCGAGTTCCTCGCCGTGAACCACTCCATCCCGGACGGGCTCGCCGTCGCGATCCGCACCGAGGCCGGCCTCGTGCTGCACACGGGCGACTTCAAGATGGACCAGTTCCCGCTCGACGGGCGCACCACCGACCTCCCCGGCTTCGCGCGCCTCGGCGACGAGGGAGTCGACCTGTTCCTGGTCGACTCCACGAACGCCGACGTCCCCGGCTTCGCGATCTCGGAGGGGGACCTCGCCCCCGCGATCGACCAGGTGTTCCGCACCGCGCCGCGCCGCATCGTCGTGTCCAGCTTCGCGAGCCACGTGCACCGCATCCAGCAGGTCCTCGACGCCGCGCAGCGCCACGGCCGCAAGGTCGCCTTCGTCGGCCGCTCGATGGTCCGCAACATGGGCATCGCCGCCGACCTGGGCTACCTCAAGATCCCGGCCGGCCTCGTCGTCGACATGAAGGTGCTCGAGAAGCTCCCCGCGACCGAGATCGTGATGATCTGCACCGGTTCGCAGGGCGAGCCGATGGCGGCGCTCTCGCGCATGGCCAACAAGGACCACATCATCGACATCGGCCCCGGCGACACCGTGCTGCTGGCCAGCTCGCTGATCCCCGGCAACGAGAACGCGATCTACCGGATCATCAACGCCTTCACCCGCTGGGGCGCCACGGTCGTGCACAAGGGCAACGCCAAGGTGCACGTCTCGGGTCACGCCAGCGCGGGCGAGCTCGCCTACTGCTACAACATCCTCCGCCCCACCGCGGTGCTCCCCGTGCACGGCGAGTGGCGCCACCTCACCGCGAACGCGGCGATCGCGACCCGCACCGGGATCGACGAGAAGGACGTCTTCGTCATCGAGGACGGCGTCTCGATCGACCTGGTGAAGGGCCGCTCGCGCATCAGCGGGCGCATCCCGGCCGACCAGATCCTGGTCGACGGCACCACGATGGGCGTCGCCACCGAGGACGCGATGAACGACCGCATCGTCCTCGCCGAGGAGGGGGCCATCACGGTCCTCGCCATCGCCGACCTCGACCGCGGCACGCTCGGCGAGCCCGTCGAGTTCTTCACCCGCGGCTTCGTCGAGGAGCCGGGCTGGAAGGCCAATGCGAGCAAGGCGATCGACGACGCCGTCCTGCAGGCCGCGGGCAAGCCGGTCGAGCTCGAGGCCATGGAGGCGCTGATCACGCGCACCCTCGGCCGCTGGCTGACCCGCCGCCACCGCCGGAACCCGGTCATCACCACCATCGTCGTCGAGGAGTAGGCGCCTTCCACGCCGCCCTCCGCCTCCGCTACCCCCTGCCCCGCGAGGCGCGGGCGGAGCAGAGTGGGAGGGTCGGCAGGTCGCCGACGCGAAGGGAGAGCGCCATGAGCACCGACCGCACCACGGGTGAGGACACCGAGAAGACCGAGGACCTCCCCGACGGCACCGGGACGGACACCTCCTCCGGTGGCGGCGACACCGACACCGTCTCCGGCGGCGAGCCGGACGAGCCCGCCGAGTAGGGCCGTGAACGACGAAGGGCGGGACCGCGAGGTCCCGCCCTTCGTCGTTCCGCCGATCAGATCAGCGGGCCGTCGCTCTCGCTCGAGCGGCGGGTGACCTGCTCGCCGCTGGCCGGGTCGACGGCCGAGCGCGTGGTCGAGACGGCCTGGCGGCGGCGCGTCAGCAGGACCAGCCCGAGGATCAGGCCGACCGCTCCGGCCGCCATGAGGATGTAGCCGACCAGCCTCAGGTCGATCCCGGACACCTGCACGTCCACCGCGAAGGCGAGGACCGCGCCGACGACGAGGAGGAAGATCCCTGCTCCGATGCTCATTGCGTGCTCCTTCTGACTGCCGCCGGAGCGCACGCGGGAAGCGCGCAGGGGCACCGGCGATCGCCCCACGGTAGACCCCGGGTCCGGCGGCCCCCAGGCCTTCCGGCGGGAGCCTCCGGGGGTGTAGGGCGGTGCGGGTCAGCGGTCGGAGACGCGGAGCATCACGCGGGTGCGGTCGGCGCGGGTGACCAGGCCCTCGATCAGGAGGAACACGCGGTACTCGAGCCGGTACTTCGCCAGGAACACGCGGCCCAGGCGCTCGACCTCGCCGGGGTCGGCGTCGATCTCCGCGGCGGCCTCGACCGGCACCGCGTAGTCGGAGACGCGGCCGCGGCGGTCGCACGGGACGAGGGTCACCCGCGCGTCGTTGCGGAGGCGCTTCACCTTGCCGCTGCGGCGGGGAGTGGTGACGATCAGCTCGTGGCCGTCGCGGGCGATCCAGACCGGGGTCGAGACGGCGTCCCCGGACTTCCGGAACGTGGTGAGCGAGACGAAGCGCTCGTCGGCGAGGGCGGTGAGGTCCTGGGAGAGGGGCATGTCCGAAGTAGAGCGGCCGGGAGCGGTCACCGCAAGCCTCCGTGGCACCTCGATCCGCCCCCGTAGGGTGGAGTGATGACCGACGCGACGCCTCTGATCGGCCCGACCGAGGCGCCCGATCTGCACGTGATGACCTACAACATCCGCCGGCGGATGCCGCGCCTCACCTCCCGCGCCGTCGACCAGTGGGACCGGCGCCGCCCGCTCGTCCAGCGGGTGCTGGAGCAGGAGCGCCCCTCGATCCTCGCCGTGCAGGAGGCGCTGCCGGACCAGTCGGCCGCCGTGCACGAGGCGCTGGGCTCCTCCTTCGAGGCGATGGGCTTCGGCCGGGACGCGGACCGCGGCGGCGAGCGCGTGATGCTCTTCGTCGACCGCAGCCGCTACGCCGTCCGGCACTGGACCCAGATCGCCCTCTCGGACACCCCGGACGTCGCCGGCTCGCGCAGCTGGGGCAACCGCATCCCGCGCACCGCCGTGATCGCGGAGCTGACCGATCACGCGACCAGCCGCGAGCTCACCGTGGTCTCGACCCACTTCGACCACATCTCGCGGCGCTCGCGCCAGCGCTCCGCCGAGCTGATCGCCCGCCGCGTCCTCGAGCTCGGACGCCCCGCGATCGTGATGGGCGACACCAACACCGACGTCGACACCGTCCCCTACCGGACGATCCTCGAGGAGGGCCGCCTCGCGGACGCGTGGGAGACGGCGGAGAAGCACCTCACCCACTCGTGGAGCACCTTCTCGAACTACCGCCCGCCGGCGCCGGGCAAGCGGATCGACTGGCTGCTCGTCAGCGAGGGCGCGTTCGAGGTCGTCTCCGCGGGGATCAACGCCGTCCGCTACGGGGGAGCGGCGCCCTCCGACCACGAGCCGGTCCAGGCCGTGCTGCGCTTCACGAACCCGTGAGCGGCTCCGCCCTCGTCGAGACATTCCTGGTGCCCCCGCGCACCCGCGGGGAGTGGACGGCCGACGGCATCCGCGCGATCGGGGCGGCGAGCATCGTGGCGGCCGCGATCGGCTGGGACCTGGTCGACGTGGCGGTGCTCGCGCTCGCGGCGATCGGGCTGGTGCTGCCGCGCTTCCTCGGCATCCGTCCGGCGCTCGACGCCCTCTTCGGGCTCGCGCTGCTCGTGGCGTCCTGGAGCAGCGTCCTCGGCCTCTACGAGGCCTGGCCGCAGTGGGACCTGGTCGTGCACTGCGTGCTCAACGGGCTGATCGCCGCGGTGGCCTACATCGTCGCCGCGCGGGCCGGAGTCGTGCCTGCCGTCGCGGGCGATCGCGGGCCGCTGCTCCCGGCGGTCGTGCTCTGCGCCTGCTTCGGGACGACGGCGGGCGTCCTGTGGGAGTGGGGCGAGTGGGCGGGGCACCGCTTCATCGACTCCTCGATCTTCGTCGGCTACGAGGACACGCTCGGCGACCTCGCCGCAGGTGCGCTGGGCTCGATCGTCGCCGGCGCGCTGATGCGCTTCTGGTCCGCGAAGTCCCGGGTGGTCGGACCGGGCGCCTCGCGCGGCGTCGGAGGTGCGGCGTAGCCTGTCCCGCATGTGCGGCCGCTTCGCGATGGACTCCGAGACCGATGAGCTGATCCGCGAGTTCGTCGCCGCGGGCGGGCGCGCCGAGGACTGGGCGCCCGACTACAGCGTCGCTCCCACCGACGTCGCGCCGATCGTCCGCGAGCGGCTCCACGACGGCGAGCGGGAGCGCGAGCTGGAGCTCGCGTCCTGGGGCTTCACCCCGTCCTGGTCGAAGGGCAGGGGGCCCTCGCCGATCAACGCGCGCCTCGAGTCGGTCGCGACGAACGGCCTGTTCCGCGGGGCGTTCGCCAAGCAGCGCGCGATCGTCCCGATGCGCGGGTACTACGAGTGGGAGACCCGCGCCGACGGCAAGCAGCCCTGGTTCCTGCAGGGCGAGGAGCCGATCCTCGCCGCGGCCGGCCTCTACACGGCCCGCAAGGAGGGCGACGACTGGCGCGTCTCCTTCACGATCATCACCCGCGAGGCGCGCGACGCCTCCGGCGAAGTGCACGACCGGATGCCCGTGTTCCTCACGCCCGACGTGCGCGACGCCTGGCTCGACCCGGCTCCGCTCGCCTCCGCCGAGGAGATGCTCGCCACCCTCGACCGGGCGTCCGTCGCGATGGCCTCGACCGTCACGGCCCACCCGGTCGACCGCCGCGTGAACAACTCCCGCACCGTCGACCGCCGCGACCCGGGCCTGCTGACGCCGGTCGCCTGAGGCCGTTCGCTCGGAAGGCGCGGGACGATCCGCGCGATCTGCGGAACCCCCCGGGCGAGGGCGGACGACGGGTGGTGGGTGGACCGGAGAGCACGGGAGGGGCGGAGCCGCGGCCCCGCCCCTCCCGGGCGTCCTACTTCGTGCCGGCGTGACCCGGGAACGGCTTGCCGTTCAGCGAGACCTCGTCGGGGTCGACCTCGACGTCGCCCACGTCGTCCGGGCCGCCCGTGCCGGGCACGGCCTTCACCTCGGCCGAGCCGGAGACCTCGGTGCGGCTCTCCGCCGGATCCGAGTCCTGCTTGGCCTCGGTCTCGCGCTCGCTGCCGGGCGACTCCGAGATGTCCTTCTCGATGGTCTCGCTCTCGGAGGAGGTGGCGGGAGCCGCCCCGTCCGGCTTGCCGATGGTCGAGCCCTGGTCGTCCTGCTCCGTGCGGTCCTGGTCCATGTCGTCGCCTTTCGTCGGGACCTCCGACGCTACGTCGGGGCGCGCGCGGGGGCACCCGCTTGACAGCCCGGCCGGGGGAGGGCGGCGTGCAGGGTCGACGTACTACCCTGGGTCGACGGTCGCACCGGGGGGCGCGGCACACCCGCCGCCGACCGCGAGGAGGACCCGTGGCATCCCACCGGACAGGCGACACCCGCATCGTCGGGACGACGGTCGACGGCCGGTACACGATCGAGGAGCTCATCGGCCGCGGCGGCATGGCCACGGTCTACCGGGCGCGAGACGGCGTCCTCGGCCGCTCCGTCGCGCTGAAGATGTTCGCCCCCGGCATCGACGACGCGCAGGACCTGCAGCGCAAGGCGTCCGAGATCCGGCTGCTCGCGGCCCTCAACCACCCCGCCCTCGTCACCCTCTACGACGCGCACGACGGCGGCGACGACACCAACGGCCAGGCCTACATGGTGATGGAGCTCGCCGAGGGCCCGAGCCTGTCCGAGCGGCTCGCCGAGGGCCCGGTCGCGCCGAACGACGTCGCCTCGATGGCGGGCGACCTCGGCGAGGCCCTGCACACGGTCCACGCGGCCGGAGTCGTGCACCGCGACGTGAAGCCGTCGAACGTGCTGCTCGTCCCGAGCCCGCTGACCAGCCGCGAGTTCCGCCCGAAGCTGGCCGACTTCGGCATCGCCTCCCTCATCGACGCGACGCGGATCACCGCGCCGGGCACCCTCATCGGCACCGCCGCCTACCTCAGCCCCGAGCAGGCGCACGGCGACCCGGTCACCTCGGCGAGCGACATCTACTCCCTCGGCCTGGTGCTCCTGGAGTCGCTGACCGGCCGCCGCCCGTTCACGGGCTCGGCGATCGAGGTCACGCTCGCCCGCCTGCTCCGCGACCCCGAGGTCTCGGAGTCGCTCGGCAGCGGCTGGACCTCGCTCCTGACCTCGATGACGCGGCGCGAGCCCGGCGAGCGTCCCGCCGCGCTCCAGGTGGCGGAGTCGGCACGCCGCCTGATCGATCCGCGGCGCGACTCCCCGCCGGCGGCCATCGTCGTCCCCGACGTCCCCGCCACCCGGGTGATGTCGACGGAGCCGCTCGCCGAGACCGAGCCGATCACGCGGACGGAGGCGCTCGACCCGACCCGCCGGCTCGCGGCCGACGCCTGCCCGGCCACGGAGGCGATCGCTCCGACGCAGCGCTTCACCGCGACCGAGCGGATCGCTCCGGCACCGCGGATCGCTCCGGCACCGCAGACCGCTCCGGCGCCGCGCACGGCTCCGCTCCGCCCCGCGGCCGCCCCTCCGCAGCGCCGCGGCCCGAGCCCGTGGCTGATCGTGCTGGTGCTCGCGCTGGTCGCGGTCGCCGTCGGGCTCGCGATCATCCTGATCGACGGTCCCCAGTCGCCTCTGCCGCAGGTGGACGGTGAGCTGGGCGACCACCTCCGTCAGCTGCGCGAGAGCATCCGCTCGTGAGGGGCCTCCGACTGCGCGCCGCCGGCGCCGTGCTCGCCTCGGTCCTGCTGCTGAGCGGATGCTCCTCCGCGCCGCAGGGCATCGACGAGGGCACCGCCCAGACCCTCGACGACGCGGTGGTGGCCGTCGCCGAGAAGGCCTCGGCCGACGACTACCAGGGCGCTCTCACCGAGCTCGCCTCGCTGCAGTCGGCGCTGGACGCCGCGCTCGCCGAGGACTCCGTCAGCTCCGACCGCGCAGCGACGGTGCAGGCGCAGGTCGACGTCGTCCGCGCCGACCTCGAGGCCCTGATCGCGGGAGCCCCGGAGCCGGCGCCGGCCGAGACGACCGCCCCGGCTCCCGAGGAGACGACCCCGGTCGAGGAGAAGCCGGAGGACACGCCGGCTCCGGTCGAGACCGAGGACGACCCCGCCCCCTCGCCCGAGGAGTCGGAGCCGGAGGAGACGCCGACCGAGCCGGAGGAGCCCGCGGAGGAGACCCCGGCCGCTCCCGGCGATGACGCTCCGGGGAACAGCGGCGACGCTCCGGGGAACAGCGGCGACGCTCCGGGGAACAGCGGCGACGCACCCGGCAACAGCAGGAACGCTCCCGGCAACGGCAACGGCAACGGCAACGCGGGCGGCAACGGCCCGGGCGCTCGCGGTGCGGCGACCGGAGTCGGCGCCCCCGCGGGCAGCGGTGCCGCACCCGGGGCCGCGAAGGGCCCCGGCGGCCGCTAGAGCGCTATTCCTGGGTCGAGAGCACGGCGAACGCGGCGTCGAGCTCGACGTCCACGTCCCTGCCGTCCTCGCGGGTGACCTCCACCTCGAAGGCGTGGTCGGCGTCGTCGCTGCGCTCGGCCTCGGTGACGGTCCCGGAGCCGACGGCGCCCAGCGCCGCCTCGCTCGCGCGGGCCAGGTCGTCGCCGGTGAGGTCGTCCGGGTCCACGGCGGCCGCGGTCGGGTCGCCGGCAGGCACGCCGTCGTCGCCCGAGCCGGCCTGGAGGGCGCGGTCGTCGGGGTCCACGGACACGACGGCGAAGGAGTCGTCGAGGCGCACCTCGTACTCGAGGCCGTCGCGGTCGGTCAGGTCCAGCTCGTAGCCGGTGGCGCCGTCGTCGTCGCGCTCGGCCGAGGTGACGGTCCCGCCGCCGATCTCGGCGAGCGCGGCCTCGCTCGCGCGGTCCAGGTCGCTGCCGGTGAGGGAGTCGGATCCCTCGAAGCCGTCGGTCGCGGCGTAGGCGATGCCCGTCCCGGCTCCGATCAGCACGACCGCTCCGGCAATCCCGGCGATGATCTTCGTCTTCTTCTGCACGATGGCTCCGTCCCGGCGCCGCTGGTTGACGCCTCCAGCACTCTCGCGGTCGGGCGCTGAAGCAGGCCTGAAGCGCCCGCTCAGCGGACGAGCGGCACCCGCACCTCGACCCGGGCGCCGCCCAGCGCCGAGTCGCCGACGACGACCCGTCCGCCGTGGGCCCGCGCGATCCCGGCGACGATCGCCAGGCCGAGGCCCGACCCTCCGGCGTCGCGCGTCCGGCCCTCGTCGAGGCGGACGAAGCGCTCGAGCACCCGCTCGCGCTCCGCCGCCGGGATCCCCGGCCCGTCGTCGTCCACCGCGAGCACCGCCTCCGCTCCGTCGATCCGGGTCGAGAGCGCCAGCTGCGAGGAGCGGTGCCGCACCGCGTTGTCGACCAGGTTCCGCAGCGCCCGCGAGAGCAGGGCCTCGTCGGCCACCGCCTGCACGGGCGAGATCCCGCTCGCGTCGACCCGGGCTCCGGAGTCGCGCAGGCGCCGCACCTCGCCGAGAGCGAGATCGTCGAGGTCCACGGGAGCCGCCGCCACGGCCAGGCGCGCCTCGTCCGCCCGGGCGAGCAGCAGCAGGCCCTCGATCAGCCCGCCGAGCCGCACCGACTCCTCCGCGACCGTCCTCGCCAGCCGGGCGGAGTCGAGCCGGTCCGGGTGCGCGAGCGCCACCTCCGCGGTCTGACGCAGCGCCGCGACGGGGGAGCGCAGCTCGTGCGAGGCGTCCGAGACGAAGCGCCGCTGCCGCTCCTGCCCGCTCTGCAGCCGATCGAGCATCCGGTTGAGGGTGTGCGCCAGCCGGTCGACCTCGTCGCCGGAGCCGGGAGCGGCGATCCGGCGGTCCAGGGCGGAGGAGGTGACCGCCTCGGCCTCCTCGCGCATCCGCTCCACGGGGCGCAGCGCCCGGCCGACGACGACGGCGCACACCACCGCCACCAGCGCGATCAGCAGCGGGACGGCGACCGCGAGCAGCCCGATCGTCGTGGACACCGCCTCCTCGCGGCCCTCGTCGGGCACGCCGACCACGACGAGGGAGTCGTCGTCGAGCTCGCGGGCGGCGACCACCACCGCTCCCTCGTCCTCCACGTCGACCGTGGCCGGGTCGTCGCTCTCGGCCAGCGCGAGCGGAGGGAGGTCCTCCGCGTCCTCGCCCGCGGCGGTCACCCGCCCGTCGACCACGAGCTGGACCAGTCCCTCCGAGCCGCGGACGGCCTCCGGCCCGCCCTGCTCGACCAGCGCCGCGACCCGCTCCGCCTCGGCGGCGGCGGCGGAGGCGGCGCTCGAGGCGAGCACGGAGGAGAGGACCAGGACGAAGAGCACGCTCCCGAGGAGCGCGGCGGCGGCCACCACGGCGGTCGCGGCCGCGGTGATGCGGGTCCGCAGGCTCCGGCGGCTCACCCTGCCACCAGCGTGTAGCCCGCCCCGCGCCGGGTGCGGAGGGTGTCGCGGCCGAAGGGCCGGTCGATCTTGTTGCGCAGGGTGCGGACGTAGACCTCGACGATGTTCGGGTCGCCGTCGTAGTCGAAGTCCCAGACGGCTCCGAGGACGTCGCGTTTCGAGACGACCTCGCCCGCCCGCGAGACGAAGTACTCGAGGACGCTGAACTCGCGCGCGGTCAGCGGCACGGCGACTCCGCCCCGCTCGACGCTCCGGGACGCCGGATCCAGCACGAGATCGCCGACGACGCGCACCGTGGGCCGCTCGGCGGCTCCGCGGCGGATGAGGGCGCGCAGCCGCGCGACGAGCACCGGGAACGAGAACGGCTTGGTGAGGTAGTCGTCGGCGCCGGTGTCGAGGGCCTCGACCTGGTCGAGGTCGCCGTCCTTCGCGGTGAGCATCAGGATCGGGGTCCAGTCCTCGGCGGCGCGCAGCCGCTCGCAGACGCGGAAGCCGCTGACGTCCGGGAGCATCAGGTCGAGGACGATGGCGGCGTAGTCGGCCTCCTGCGCGTACCAGAGGGCGTCGGTGCCGGTGGTGGCGGTGTCCACGGCGAAGCCCTCGGCCTCCAGGCCCGTCTCGAGGGCGCGGAGCAGGTTGATCTCGTCGTCGACGACCAGGATGCGGATGGCGGCCTCCCCGGGCTCGGCGCGCGGGGGCCCGCGCGAGCCCAGGCTAGCCGCGGCCCCGCTGAAGCCCGCCTGAAGCGCCGGCGGACCACCGCGTCCCGCCGAGGCGCCGGCTCCCCGCCGGGACACCGGCCGGAGCGCGGTGTCCCGGCGGGACGCGCGGCGCCCGGGCGCGGGTCACTCGTCGCGGTCGGTGTACTCGCCCTCGCCCTCGGCGGAGGTGCCCGCGGCGCTGGTGTCGACGTAGCTGCCCTTGTCGGCGGTGCTCTGCTCGTTGACCGAGGTGTCGACGTAGCTGCCCTCGGCCTCGCCGGCGGTGTGCGAGACGCCCTCCGTCGAGGTGTACTCGCCGCCCTCGGTGTCCTCGGTGCTCGTGCCCTCGGCGACGTGACGGCCGTGGCCGGCGGTGTGCTCGTCGTGACCCTCGTGGTGGTCGTGGTGCTCGTGACCCTCGTGGTGCTCGTTGTCGTGGTCGTGGTGGGCCATGGCGGCCTCCTCGCTTCGTCGCGTCGGTGCGCGGTCGGATCCGCCGCGCTCGCTCCGAGACTTCTGCATCGGGGGCGGGGGTGCAAGACGTGGCGGCTGCACATCCGTGCCGCGCAACTCCTACCGGCGCCGGATCCGTCCGCCTAGCCTCCGAGGATGAGCAGACCCCCTCGCACCCGCTGGAGCGTCATCGGCCAGCTCGGCCCTGCCTTCGACGACGGCGGTCCGATGCTGCTGGTCGAGGCCCGATCGGCGTTCGGGCGCCGCCCGATGCACCGCGCCAAGGCGCAGCTGCTGCTGTCGGCGCTCCGCCACCGCGCCCGCGAGCTCGGGGACCGCGCCGAGTACGTCCGCTCCGAGACCTTCGGCGAGGCCCTCGCCGGGCGCGACGACCTCGAGGTGATCGACCCGCCCACCCGCGGCGGCCGCCGCCTCGCCCGCAGGCTCGGCATGAGCGTCCTGCCCAGCCGCGGCTTCGTCACGGCCGAGGAGGACTTCCGCGAGTGGGCGCTCTCCCGCTCGGGCAAGCGCCTGCTGCTGGAGGACTTCTACCGGTGGAGCCGCGAGCGCACCGGCGTGCTGATGCGCGGCGACCAGCCCGAGGGCGGCCGCTGGAACTACGACCACGACAACCGCCAGCCTCCGCCCAAGGGCGCCTCCCGGCTCGGCCTGCCGGACCCGTGGTGGCCGGAGGAGGACGACATCGACGAGGAGGTGCGCGCCGACCTCGCGCGCTGGGAGGCCGAGGGGGCGGTCCGCCTGGTCGGCGCCGACGGTCCGCGCCGCTTCGCCGCGACGCCCGCCGAGGCAGAGGCGGCGCTCGCCGACTTCGTGTCGTCGCGGCTGGGCGACTTCGGGACCTACGAGGACGCGATGCTCTCGGGCGACTGGACGATGGCGCACTCGCTGCTCAGCGCCCCGATGAACCTCGGCGTGCTCGATCCGCGGACGGTCGTCGAGGCGGCCGAGGCGGAGTACGCCGCCGGGGGCGCGCCGATCGCGGCGACGGAGGGGTTCATCCGCCAGATCCTCGGCTGGCGCGACTACGTCTGGAACCTGTTCTGGCACCTCGGGCCGGAGTACCGGAACCGCAGCCGCGCGCTCGGCGCCTCCACGCCGCTGCCCGCCGGGCTGCTCGCGCTCGACCCGAGCGGCATCGAGGCGAACTGCCTGCACGAGACGCTCGACGACGTGCACCGGCACGGCTGGGCGCACCACATCCAGCGCCTGATGGTGCTCGGCAACTGGGGACTGCAGCGGGGGTGGGATCCGGCGGAGCTCAACGACTGGTTCGTGGACGTCTTCGTCGACGGCACGGAGTGGGTGATGCCCGCGAACGTGATCGGGATGTCCCAGCACGCCGACGGCGGCGTCGTCGCGACGAAGCCGTACGCCTCGGGCGGCGCCTACATCAACCGGATGTCCGACTACTGCGGCGGCTGCCGCTTCGACCCGAAGGTGCGCCTGGGCGAGAACGCCTGCCCGGTGACCGCCGGGTACTGGGCCTTCCTCGACCGGGCCGAGCCGGTCCTCCGCGGCAACCACCGGATGGCCCAGCCCCTCGCGGGCCTGCGTCGCCTCGCGGACCGCGAAGCGGTGGTCGACCAGGAGCGCCTGCGCGAGACGTACTGACGCGGGGTCGGCGGCACGCCCGCCGCTACTCCGCGCGCACGAAGCGCGACACGGTGACCGCGACCGTCACCGCGGTCGTCCCCTCCACCGCCGCGAGCCGAGCGTCCAGCGCCTCGGGATCCACGTGGTGGGCACTCGGCCCCATCAGCACCTCGGCGCGCAGCTCGTCGACGCTCATCAGCACCGTCGTGTCGAGCTCGATGCGCTCCTCGAGCGCGAACCCCGCCAGCTGCTCGTCGAGCCGCTCCGCCTTGCCGGCGTCGATGCCGAGCATCCCGAACCGCTCGCGGATCTCGTGCAGGTGCCTCTCGCGCGGAGTGACGACGACGGCGACGCCGCTCGGACGGAGCACCCGCCGCATCTCCGGGGCGTTCCGCGGCGCGAAGACGGTGAGCAGCGCGTCGGCGGAGGCGTCGGCCAGCGGGAGGGGCTGCCAGAGGTCGGCGGTCGCGATCGCCGCCCGGGGGTGCGCGCGGGCGGCGCGGCGGGCGGCCGGGGCCGAGAGGTCCAGGCCCAGCCCGTCCGCCGCCGGATGCGCCTCGAGCACGGCCGCGAGGTACGCCCCGGTGCCGCAGCCGAGGTCGACCACGAGCCGCGCGTCGGCGGGGACGGCCGCGGCGACCGCGTCCTGGATCACCCGGTAGTGGCCGGAGCCGAGGAGGTCGGCACGGGCCTGCACCATCGCCGCGGTGTCGCCCGAGGTCGCGTGCCTCCCGCGCAGCAGCGAGGCGTAGCCCTGACGCGCGAGGTCGGCGCTGTGCCCGAGGGGGCAGCGGAGCGAGGAGGGGCGGGGGAGCGCGTCGGGGGCGAGCGCGCCGCCGCAGACCGGGCAGGCGAGGGCGGGCAGCACCGTCGATCCGGGTCGGGCGGCCGGATCGAACGCGCTCACTCCGCGCCGGGCGCGCGCGCCCGCATGGCGGTGACCGCCGCGTTCAGCGTCGCGATGGTCGGCACCGCGAACAGCGCCCCGGCGAGCCCGGCCACCTCGAGCCCGGTCGCGACTCCGAGCACCACGGCGAGCGGATGCACCTTCACGGCGGTCCCGAGGATGAGCGGCTGCAGCACGTGCCCCTCGAGCAGGTGCACCAGGATCACGACGCCGACCATCACCAGCGCGGCGACGGGCCCGCTGAACAGCAGAGCGACCAGTGCGGCGAGCGCACCGGTCACGATCGCGCCGAGGATCGGGACGAACGAGCCGAGGAACACCACGATCGCGATCGGCACGACGAGCGGCAGCTGCAGCGCGAGCGCGCCGATGCCGATGCCGACGGCGTTGATCCCGGCGACGCCGAGCTGCGCGATCACGAACTGGCTGAGGGTCCGCCAGCCGGCGGCGCCGCCGCGCTCCATCGCGGGGCGCGCGCGGCGGGGGAGGAGGCGGAGGAACCAGTGCCAGATCCGGCGGCCGTCGAGGAGCAGGAAGATCAGCGAGAACAGGGTGAGGAGGGTTCCGGCGAAGACCTCGGCCAGCTGGGAGCCGACGGCGAGGGCCCCGGACGCGATCGTCGACGCCTGCGCGTCGGCCCAGTCGACCGCGCGCTGCGCCCAGTCCGAGAGCTGGACGTCCGAGAACGACAGCGGCGGGCTCCGCAGCCACGCCTCGACGCCGTCGACCGCGTCGAGAGCGCGCTGCCCCACTCCGCTGAAGCCGGAGCGCGACTGCACGATCACCAGCCCGACGAGGCCGGTCAGCAGGAGGAGCATCAGGACGATCGAGACCAGGACCGCGAGCGGGCGGGGGAGCCGCAGGCGCTCGAGCCGGTTCCGCAGCGGGGTGAGGAGCGCGGTGAGCAGCAGCGCGATCAGCACCGGCACGACGATCACGGGCAGCAGCGAGACGAGGCGCACGAGGAGGTAGAGGAGCCCGGCGACGGCGAGGAAGCGCCACGACCAGGCGGCGGCGATCCGCATCCCGGTCGAGACGTCGCCCGAGGCGTCGTCCGGCGAGTCCGAGGGGGCCGGAGCCGTGACCGCAGCCGGGGGAGCGGCGGCCGCAGGCGGACTCGCCGCCGTGCCGTGCCGCTCGTCGCGCGCTCGCCGTCCCCGCATGACCCCTCCGATCCTCTCGCAGTGTACGGCGGAGCGGCCGTCCGGGACCGGGAGGGAGCCCGGGGGCGCCCCGCCTGGAGGGATCCGGGCGCCGGATGTGCCGGCAGCGGCTCGTCCGGAGGGCGGAACGCGCCGGATCGCGCCGTCTCCGCCCCGTTCCCCGTCTCGGCCGCGGGAGGCCGGTCCGCGCCGGTAGCGTTGTGCGGGTCGATGCCGAGCGAGGAGGGCGACGGATGCTGGAGGCGGTTCTCGCGATCGCCGCGTGGTGCGCGGGCGCGGTGCTCGTCGTCAGCGGCGCCCTGAAGCTCGGCCGCACGGAGCGGTTCCGGGCGAGCCTCGAGGCGCTCGGGGTCCCCCTCCTCCTCCGGCGCCGCGGCTGGTTCGCGGCCGCCTTCCCCGTCGTCGAGATCGCGCTGGGCGCCGCGGTGGTGCTGGCGCCCGCTCCGGCGCACCGTGCCGCCCTCGTGCCGGTGGCGCTCCTCGACGCCGTGTTCCTCGTCGTCGCCGTCCGTGCGGTCCGCGCGACGGAGGACGTCGACTGCGAGTGCTTCGGCGGGCTGGGCTCGGCACGGATGACCGGACACACCGTCGCGAGGAACGCGGTGCTGCTCGCGCTCGCGGTCGCCGGGGCCCTCGGCGGGCTCGCTCCGGCCGCGCTGCTCGGCGGCGGCGGTGCCTCGGCGGCGGCGTCCGGGCTCGCCGCCGCTCTCGCCGCGGTCTCGCTCGTGCTGGTGCGCGACCGCCTTGCGGCGTCGACGGCCGCTCGCGTCCGGGCGGCCGCCCGCCTGTCCGCAGCCGACAGGGAGTCCGCGCCGGGGCGCGCGCCCGAGGGCGACCTCTCGGCCGCCGACCTCGCGTTCGTCACAGTGGCCGGCGAGCTCCTGACGCTCGAGGAGTTGTCCCGCCCGGCGACGCACCTCGTCTTCTTCTCGCCCTCGTGCGCCGCCTGCCACGCGCTCGTCGAGCGCTTCCGCTGGTGGCCCCACGGCCTGCGCCCGGGCGAGGAGCTGCTGCCCGTCCTCCTCGGCAGCCGCGAGGACTTCGCGGTGCACGCCGTCTACGGGCCGCTCGTCGACCACGCCCTCTACGATCCGGAGGGCCGCGTCGCCGCCGCCCTCGGCCGCGCGGGGACGCCGGGCCACGTGCTGCTCACGCCCGAGCGTCCGCTCGGCGACGGCTGGACCTCGGGAGCCGCGTCGATCGAGGCACGCGTGCTCCGGCCCGGATTCCTCGCCGAGCTGCAGGCGGCCGGCCCGGACCCGGCTCCGGCGGCCGGCGGCGCGGTACCGGCGGGGTGACGACGGCCGGCGGGCGGAACGGTGCCGCCGGGCTGTCGACGACCGACCGACGGCGGCCGGGCTCAGCGGCGCTCGAACTCGCCGGACATCGAGCCGTGCACGGGGTGGGCGGGATCGTCACCCACGGCGCGGGCGGGATCGTCGATCTCCACGGCGCGGGACGGGGGCTCCTCGTCGCTCGCGTCGAGGCCGAAGCCGTCCTCGAGCAGCTCCTGGGCGATGCGGCTCGACAGGCCGCTCCTCTCGCCCGGTCCGGGGTCGCTCTCCGGGTCGACGGGGGCGGCGAACGCCTGCTCGAGTCCGGACGCCGGCATCCCGGCGTCGTCGATCGAGTCGGCTCGCCCGTCGAAGGGTCCTCGTGCAGGTCTCGGCATGCGCCCGAGCGTAGAGGACGGGCCCCCGGAGGTCGACGCTCCGTCGCGCACTGCCGGGCCGCCCGCGCGCCGGGTCAGTCGTGCAGCGACCAGGAGTGGGGAGCGACCTGGACGCCGCCGACGGTCGCCGTCTCGTCGCCGATGTTCAGCGCGAGCCGCGCGGTGCGTCCCTCCGGGCCCTCCGCCACGAGCATCACGGCGGTGTTGGAGAGGTCGACCGTGCGGGTGCTCGCGCCGACCAGCCACGGGTTCCGTCGGCGGAACGCGACGACCTCCTGGTGGGCCCGGTAGGCCTCCCCGCCCGGCCACTCGGCGGGCTCGGCCGGGAACTCCGGGCGGATCGCGTCGTCGCCGCCGATCCGCTCCTCCTTGACGCCGCGCAGGCCCCGCTCGTCGCCGGAGTAGATGCTCGGCACGCCGGCGACGAAGCCGAGGATCGCCGTGGCGTGGCCGTGGTGGCGCTCGTCGCTGACGGCGCTGGCGATCCGGGTCACGTCGTGGTTGCCGACGAAGGTCAGGGGCAGGAACTCGCGGACGAAGTCGTCGTGGCGCTTCAGGGACCAGGCCAGCTCGAAGAGGTTCGCCTCCTCGAGGGAGTTGCGGACGGCCTTCCAGAGCTCGTACTGCGTGACCGAGTCGAGCCCCGACTCCCGCACGTAGCCGGTGTAGTCGCCGTGGATGACCTCGCCGACGAACCACGCGTCGGGGAAGCGCTGCCGCACCGGGTCGATCGCCGCGTGCCAGGCCGCCGGCGCGACCGCGTACGCCGCGTCGAGCCGCCAGCCGTCGATGCCCCGCTCGAGCCAGTGCGCGAGCACGGAGGACACGTGCTCCGCGACCTCGGGGTTCCCGTTGTCGAGCTCGACCAGGGCGTCGTGCCCCTCGAACACGTCGACGCGGAGGCCGTCGACCTCCTGCGACCGCTCGCTGCGGGAGAAGCGCGCCGCCTCGGGGGAGCCCTCGCCGGCCGCGACGGCGGCACGCCACCAGGGGTGCTCCCGTCCCACGTGGTTGAAGACCCCGTCGAGCAGCACCCGGATCCCGCGCTCGCGGCACGCGGCGATCAGCGCGTCGAGGTCTGCCTCGTCGCCGAGGCGGGGATCGACCCGGAAGTGGTCGACCGTGTCGTAGCCGTGGGTGGAGGAGGCGAAGACCGGCCCCAGCAGCAGCCCGTTGCAGCCCAGCGCCAGCAGGTCGTCGAGCCAGGGGAGCAGGGCGCGGAGGCGGTGCTGCGGCTCGTCGTCCGGGCCCGGACCCTCCGAGGCGCTCGCCTCGGCGCCCGTGAAGCCGAGCGGGTAGACGTGCCACCAGATCGCCGTCGAGATCCAACCGTCCGTCTGAGCCATCGTGGCCGTCCTCCCGGCCCGCTCGGGCGCGGGCCGCCGTCACTGTAGCGAGGCGGGCTGGACCGGAGCCGCGCCCGCTCACGAGCCGGGCCGCAGGGCGGCGATCCAGGCCAGCACGGCGAGGCCCGCCCGCACGGAGGCGGGTGCCGTGACGGTGCAGACGAGCAGCGCGAGAGCCGCGCAGGCGAGCCCGGCCACCGCGCTCCTCCGCTCGCCCGCCCACCGCAGCGCCCGCACGGACGCGATCACCGCGGCGACCGCCACGGCGACGGCGGGGAGGGCCCAGAGCGGATGCACGGAGGACGCGAGCGCGAGCAGGCCCAGCGCGAGCGCGGCGAGGCCGGGCTCGTACGGCCGGCGAGCGGGAGGGTGCCGCCGGGGCGGCCGGGGGAGGGCCGCGTCGGCCGGAGCGGATGGAGGGAGGAGTGCCGTCGTCGTCATGAGCCGATCCTCGTCAGGCGGCGGACTCTGCGGAGTGGCGATCGGCGGATCGGTGGACGAGAGGCGCCGAGCGCCTCCTGTGGAGGGACCGACCGGCGCGATCGGCGTCGTTCCGGGCGTCTCGAGGCCGGAATCGCCGGAGATCCGGGGCGGGGCTGGTAGGTTACCGACGGTCCGACCGGTTGAGGACGTCCGTCCCCGGCCGAGGACGATCCATCGAAACCAGCTGTTCCGACAGCGAGAACGTCCTGGGAGGACACTCCATGGCTGACAAGTCGCTCAACCGCACCGAGCTCGTCGCGAAGATCGCCGCCGACTCCGGCCAGAGCCAGGCCGCCGTCAACGGCGTCCTCGACTCGCTCTTCACCACCCTCGCCGACTCCGTGTCGAACGACGTGAAGGTCACCATCCCCGGCTGGATCGCCGTCGAGCGCACCTCCCGCGCCGCGCGCACCGGCCGCAACCCGCAGACCGGCGAGACCATCCAGATCGCCGCCGGCCACTCGGTCAAGGTCTCCGCGGGCACCAAGCTCAAGGCCGCCGCGAAGTAGTCGCGCCCTCCGACACGGCCCCGGCACTGCGCCGGGGCCGTCGTCGTCCGCGGACGCGGCTGCCGATCAGCCGCGGAACGTAGGCTGGACCGGTGAATCGAACCGTCCGGATCGTCGGCCCTGCGCTCGTGCTCGTCGCCGCAGCGCTCGTCGCCCTCCTCGCGGCCCTGGCCTTCGGCGGGGGAGCCGCGGCTCCGCTGCTGAACGATCCCGGCCCCGTGGTCCGCTACGGCCTCCCGATCGCCAAGCTGGCCGTCAATCTCGGCGCCGCGGGGATGATCGGCTCGCTCGTGCTGACGCTGTTCGCGCTGAGCCCCCGCGCCGTTGCCGCCCGCGACGCCCGATCCTCGTCCCGCGCCTCGACCGCTCACGCCTCCTCGCGCGCCGGTCAGTCCTCCTCGCGCGGCGGCCAGTCCTCCTCCCGCGCCGGATCGACGCGCACCGCGGTCGCCCCCGCGAGCCCCGCGCCCGCCGAGGCCGCGCCCGAGCCGCGCACCGAGTTCTCGATCGCCCTCGACGTCGCCGCCGCCAGCGCCGCCTTCTTCGCCGCGGCCAGCGCGGTGACCGGGTTCCTCACCTTCCTCAACGTCACGCAGACGCCCCTGAGCCTCGACCGCGACTTCGGCACCAAGCTCAGCTACTTCATCGGCAGCATCGAGGTCGGACAGGCCTGGCTCATCACGACGCTGCTCGCGGCCGTCGTCACCGTCCTCTGCTTCGCCGTCCGCAACCAGACCGCGCTCGTCTTCGTCACGGGCCTGGCCCTGCTCACGCTGCTGCCGATGGCGCAGCAGGGGCACGCGGCGGGAGCGAGCGGGCACGACGCCGCCGTCACGGCGCTGGGCCTGCACCTCGTCTTCGCGGCGATCTGGCTGGGCGGCCTCATCACCGTCATCGCCCTGCGGCCCCTGCTCGGCGGCTCCCGCCTGCTGCCCGTGATCGAGCGCTACTCCAGCCTCGCGCTCGTGAGCTTCGTCGTGGTCGCGGCGTCCGGCTACGTCAGCGCCGAGCTCCGGCTCGCCACCCTCGACAACCTGCTGACCGGCTACGGGATCCTCGTGCTGGTCAAGGTCGCGGCGCTGGTCGCGCTGGGCCTGTTCGGCGTGCTGCAGCGCCGCTACCTCATCGAGCGGATGCGGAAGGCCGGCGGTGTCGGCGGCCGCAGCTTCTGGTGGCTGGTCGGCGCCGAGATCGCCTTCATGGGGATCGCGTCCGGAGTCGCCGCGGCGCTCGCGCGCACCGCGACCCCGGTCGACCAGATCGCCGCGAGCCAGCTCACGGATCCGACCCCGGCCCAGCTGCTGACGGGCGAGCCCCTGCCGCCGCCCGCGAGCGCGATGAACTTCCTCACGCTCTGGAAAATCGACCTGGTCTGGCTCCTGGTCTGCTCCTTCGCCATCGCGTTCTACGTCGCCGGAGTGGTGCGCCTGCACCGCCGCGGCGACCGCTGGCCCCTGCACCGCACGATCCTCTGGATCGCGGGCATGCTCCTCCTGGCCTACATCACGAACGGCGGGGTGAACGCGTACGAGAAGTACCTGTTCAGCGCCCACATGCTCTCGCACATGGTCCTCACCATGGCGGTGCCGCTGCTGCTCGTCCCGGCGGCACCGGTCACGCTGATCGCCCGCGCCGCCGCCCGCCGCACCGACGGCTCCCGCGGCGCCCGCGAGTGGGTGCTGCTCGCCGTGCACTCGCGCTTCGCCACCGCGATCTCGCACCCGATCGTCGCCGCGCTGCTGTTCGTCGGGTCGCTCTGGGGCTTCTACTACTCCCCGCTGTTCCGCTGGGCCACCACGGACCACATCGGCCACGAGTGGATGATCGTCCACTTCCTGATCACCGGCTACCTCTTCGTCAGCGTCCTGATCGGAGTGGACCCGAGCGTGCACCGCGTGCCCTACGCGATGCGCCTCCTGCTGCTGCTGGGCACCATGGCGTTCCACGCCTTCTTCGGCCTCGCACTGATGACGGGGGAGGGGCTGCTCCTCGCCGACTGGTACGGAGCGATGGGCTGGGGCACCTCCGCGCTCGCCGATCAGCAGGCGGCCGGCGGCATCGCGTGGAGCATCGGCGAGATCCCCACCCTCGCGCTCGCGATCGTCGTCGCGATGATGTGGAGCCGCTCCGACGCCCGCGAGACCAAGCGCCGCGACCGCCAGGCCGACCGCACCGGAGAGGCCGAGCTCACGGCCTACAACGACCGCCTGGCCGCCCTCCAGAAGCGCGGCTGATCCGCGCCGGGCCCCGGGGTCCCGGCGGCCCGCGGGTACAGTGGAGCGGTGACTCAGCCGACCCTCTCCGACGAGCAGCAGCGGGTCTTCGACCTCATCGAGAACACGCGCGAGCACCTGTTCGTCACGGGTCGCGCGGGCACGGGCAAGTCCACCCTGCTCAACCACCTGAGCTGGAACACCGACAAGCAGATCGTCATCTGCGCCCCCACCGGCGTCGCGGCGCTGAACGTCGGCGGCCAGACCATCCACTCGCTCTTCCGGCTGCCGATCGGCGTCATCGCCGACTCCGACCTCGACCAGCCGCCCGAGCTGCGCAAGCTCCTCAACACCATCGACACGCTCGTCATCGACGAGATCTCCATGGTCAACGCCGACCTGCTCGACGGGATCGACCGCAGCCTCCGGCAGGCGCGGCAGCGGCGCTCCGAGCCGTTCGGGGGCGTGCAGGTCGTCCTCTTCGGCGACCCGTTCCAGCTCGCACCCGTGCCCGGCGATCCGGAGGAGCGCGCCTACTTCGCCGACCGCTACCGCTCGCTGTGGTTCTTCGACGCCCTCGTCTGGCAGGAGGCGCCGCTGCGGATCGTCGAGCTCGGCCGGATCCACCGGCAGAGCGATGAGCGCTTCAAGTGGATGCTCAACGCGGTCCGCTTCGGCATGGTGACGAAGGAGATCGCCGACGTGCTGAACGCGGCGGGCGCGCGGACGCCTCCGGCCGACGACGCGATCACGCTCGCGACCCGCAACGACACGGTCAACCGCATCAACCAGGCGGCGCTCGCGCGGCTGAAGGGCCCGCTGAAGACCGCGTCGGCCGAGATCAGCGGCGACTTCGGCGGGCGCGCCTATCCAGCGGACCAGAACCTCGAGCTCAAGATCGGCGCGCACGTGATGTTCCTGCGCAACGACTCCGAGCAGCGCTGGGTGAACGGCACGATCGGCCGGGTGACGAAGGTCGCGGGGACGGTGTGGGTCGAGGTGGACGGCGAGGTCCACGAGGTCGAGCCCGCGACCTGGGAGCGCTACCGCTACTCCTACTCCGCCGCGACGAAGAAGCTCACCCGCGAGATCGTCGCCGAGTTCGCGCAGTTCCCGCTCCGCCTGGCGTGGGCGGTCACGATCCACAAGTCGCAGGGCAAGACCTACGACTCCGCCGTGGTCGACCTCGGGCAGCGCGCCTTCGCCCCCGGGCAGACCTACGTGGCGCTCAGCCGCATCACGAGCCTCGAGGGGCTCTACCTGACGCGGCCGCTCCGGCCGAGCGACATCATCGTCGACAAGGACGTGCTGCGCTTCATGTCCGAACGGCGAGCCGAGCCGGCCGCCGTCGCGGAGGCGTCCGCGGACTGACGCCCCGCGGAGGACGTGGGAGCAGGGGCCTCAGGCCGCCGCGCAGGTCCGGGCGAGATCGCGGAACAGCTCCGTCGTCAGCCGGTACGCCTCCGCGACCTCCGCGATGACCCGCTCGCGCTCCTCCTCGTCCCAGCCCGCGGCGTCGAGCTGCTCGCGATAGGTGGCGCGGAAGGCCGACGGTGCGGCGATCTCGCCGAAGAGGAAGAAGCCGACGCCGTTGGTCTCGAAGCCGAACCGCCGCTGCAGCAGCCCGCGGACGATCGCGCAGCCGGAGAGGTCACCGAGGTAGCGCGTGTAGTGGTGGGCGACGAAGCCGCCGCTCCAGTCCGAGGCCACGGTGCGGATCCGGTCGACGTAGGCGCTGGTCGAGGGCAGCGGGCGGATGCGCTCGCGCCAGTCCTCGCCGACGAGGAAGCGCAGGTCCTCCGCGATCGCGGGGAGCCGGGTGAGCTTGGCCGAGAGGAAGGGCTCCGCGACCGGATCGCCGGCCATGTCCTCCGCCACGGCCTCGAGGGCCTCGTAGACGAAGTAGTGCTGCGAGATGAGCGCGATGTAGTCGTCGCGGCTGCCGGAGCCGGTCATCAGCGAGGTCATGAAGGCGGCGCCCTCGTCGTCCGCGCCGGACTGCCCGATGCGCAGGCGCAGGGCCTCGGAGAACGGGATGACGTTCGACACGGTGGCCTCCCTCGGCGACTGAGGACTGCCTTACCTTAGCCGAGCGGAGCCGCTGGGACCAGAGGCGTCAGTGCCCGTGTCCGCCGTCGACGACGGAGTGCATCATCCCGCCCATGTCGCCCGAGCCGCCCGAGGAGGCGGCCATGGCGGGGGTGGCGAGGGCGGAGACGGTGAGCGCGCCGGCCAGGAGTCCGACGAGAGCTCGCGACGGCGAGACGGCCTTCTCCTCGACGCGCGGAGAGCGGAGCGAGACGGCCACCACGGCGACCGCGATCAGCTGGAGGACCGCGGCGGCCAGCGCGGGGAGGGGCTCGGCGAGTGCGCCGAGGGCCAGAGCGAGGGCGAACGCCGCCAGGGAGGCGACCGCGACGACCAGCGCGGAGCGCGGCACGACGATCCGGCCGCGCGCCAGGACGAGGACCGCCCAGAGGATCTCGACGGCACCGAGCACCCCGATCACCGGGGCCTGCGCGCCCTCGCCGCCGGCGGCGAGCGAGAGGTGGACGAGCCCGGCGCCGAGTCCGGCGAAAGCGGCGTTGCAGCGGGCCACGGTGGTCATGGCGGCTCCTTCGCTGGATCGGGGAAGAAGAGGAGGCCCCGGATCGACACACCGCATCGTGTCGTCCGGGGCCGTTCAGTCCGTCCGCCGCGGAAAACGGCGGGCCCACGGCGGACGGAGTAGAGGGGGGCGGCAGGTGCCGCCCGGGTCAGGCGGTCGCGGCGGTGCGCGTCCTCGCCGTCTTCTCGGTGCCGAGTCCGACTCCCAGGAGCACCAGCGCGCTGGCCAGGTGCAGGAAGTGGTCGGCGGTGTTCAGCGCCAGCACGTTCAGGGCCGTGTCGACCAGGAAGAAGCCGACGATGCCGAGCAGCAGGTACACCGCTCCGACGGTCACGTTGACGGTCTTCGCCGCGGCGACGGTCGACAGGCCCGCGATCAGCAGCGCGCCTCCGATGAGCAGGTGGGCGATGTTGTGCAGCGGGTTCACCTCGAAGATGCCGAGCAGGAGCCCGCCTTCGGTCGAGAGGAACTGCACACCTCCGGTCACGACGAAGCCGAGGAGCCCGACGACGACGTAGACGGCTCCGAAGAGAGTCGCCAGCAGTCGATTGGGGGATCTGCGCATGGTCTCTTACCTCCTTCGAGCAGCGCCTCTGCGCTGTACTCCCTCTCTTCGTAACCCGGCGCCTGCCGGTTTGGGAACGGGGTGGACTCCGCCGGTCACGGTCAGGACACGAATCGCGATCGCGCGCTCAGCGGCCCTCTCCGGCCCGACGGAGCCCCCGTACAGTGGTGCCGTTCGCAGACGACGGGGGAGTCGCACGGCATGGGATCTCGCAGACGGACGCGGACGGGGCTGCTCGTCGTCCCGGTCCTCGTGCTCGCACTGGCCGGCTGCACGCCCGCCGCCGCCTCGCGCGTGGCGGAGGCGCCCGCGCAGGCGGCGTCGGAGGAGCTCGCCTCCGCCCTGTCGGGGTTCCTCGACGAGACGGTCGGCGTCGCCGGCGCGACCGGAGCGGTCGCCGGGGTCTGGTCGCCGTGGGGCGGCAGCTGGGAGGGCGCGGTCGGCTGGGAGTCGGACGAGCGCACCACCGCCCTCACCACCGACGCGCACCTGCGGCTCGGCACCGGCGGCACCGAGGCGATGACCTGCGACGTGGTCCTCGCCCTCGCCGACTCCGGCCGGGTCGACCTCGACGCCGACGTCGGCGAGACGCTGCGCTCCCTGCCCGGCATCGACGGGCTCACCCTGCGCGAGCTCTGCGCGCACACCTCCGGCCTGGCCGACTTCCGCTCGGCGCTCTGGCCGACCGTGCTCCAGAACCCCCCGCGGCAGTGGCCGACGCTCGAGCTGCTCGCCGCGGCCCAGGTGCGCGGTGCCTCGGCCGAGCCCGGAGCGGCGTGGTCCGACTCCGCCACCGGTCCGCTGCTCGCCGGCATCGTCGCCGCGCAGGTGACCGGTCGGAGCATCGGGGAGCTCTACGACCAGTACGTGGTGCCGCGGTACGGGCTGCGGAGCACGGAGCTGCCCGGCGCCTCCGAGGTCGACCTGCCCGCTCCGTCCCCCCGCGGCTATGCGGTCGCGCTCGACCCGGCGACCGGGGAGAAGCGCTGCGACGTGCGGCTCGACGTCACCGCCGCGTCCCCGTCCGCGCTCGGCGCCGCGGGCGGAGCGCTGACCGATCTGGAGGACCTCCGGCGGCTGGCGACGGGTCTCGCGGCCGATCCCGCGGGCGACGCCATGTGGCAGGATCCGGTCGTCCAGGGCCAGGGCCGCGCCGACTACCTCCGCGCCGGGCTCGGCGGGCACGAGGCGGGACCCCTCCGCGGCTTCTCGGGCCTCGCGCCCGGCTTCGTCACCGCGGCGTACTCCGACCCGGTCTCGGGCCTGACCGTGGCCGTCTCGATCAACAGCTCGACGCCCGGCGGGGACTTCGCCGCGACGGTCGCTCGCACCCTGGCCGCCATCGCGGTCGAGCAGGGAGCCGCGGCGGGAGCCGAGGGCCTGCCCCAGCTCCCGTGGACGGCCGACGGCGAGCGCGGCGCCGTGCAGGGGACCCCGACGCGCTGCTGATCCGGCGGCGCCCTACTCTGGTGCCATGCCGATCACTCCCGACACCAAGGACTGGACCTGGGTCCTCGAGCGCCCGTGCCTCGAGTGCGGTTTCGACGCCTCGCTCGTCGACGCCGACGAGGTCGCCGAGCTCATCCGCGAGAACGCCGCCGCCTGGCCCTACGTGCTCGACCGCGACGACGCGGCGGGCCGGCCCGACGACGAGACCTGGTCGCCGCTCGAGTACGCCGCGCACGTGCGCGACGTGCACCGCATCTACCGCACCCGTGTGCAGCTGATGCTCGCCGGCGACGACCCGCTCTACCCCAACTGGGACCAGGACGTCACCGCCGTGGAGGAGCGCTACGACCAGCAGGACCCCGCGACGGTCGGCCGCGAGCTGGTCGAGGCGGCTGAGCGCATCGCCGAGGTGTTCGACTCCGTCGCCGGTGCCCAGTGGCAGCGCCGAGGCCGCCGCAGCGACGGCGCGGCGTTCACGGTCGACACGATCGCCCGCTACTACCTGCACGACGTCCAGCACCACCTGCACGACGTGCAGGGCTGAGCTCAGGTGTCGATGAGCTGGGGATTGAGGAACGAGAGCGTCCGCGCGTAGGCGAGCGCCGCGGAGGCGGGGCTGACCGCGTCGCGCAGGTTGCCGTTCGCGAAGTGACGCTGCGTGTCCGGGTAGGTGTGCGCCGTGACCGGCGTCCCCGACTCCTTCAGCCGCCCGACGAACGACTCCGGGTCGTCGCCCGCGGGCCACTCGTCGCTCTGCGCGTAGTGCAGGAGGGTGGGGCACGGGACCAGCACGTGCTCCTCCCCACCGAGGGTGGCGTAGTACGCGACCACCGCGTCCACGAGCCCGGTGCCCGCGGCGAGCAGCCCGAGGCGGCCGCCGAAGCCGAAGCCGATGACGGCGCTGCGCGGCGCCCCGGCCGCGACTCCGGTGCCGACCGCCTCGGCGACGGCGGCGAGGGTGCGGTCCTGCGCGGCCATCGCGGCGAGGTCGCGCGCGTCCTCCGGGGCGAGCGTGGCCCAGCCGTCGTAGAGGTCGGGCACGAGCACGTGGTAGCCGTGCTTCGCCACGGCCTCGGCGAACGGCTCCAGCCACGGCAGGCGCCCGAACACGTCGTGCAGCACGACCACCACGGGCCGGCCGGGGTGCCCGTACTCGAGGGCGACGCCCGGCGACGGGATCTGGACGAGCTCTGTCACCCCTCCACCCTGCCCTCTGCGTCCCGCGATCCCGCGCGCTGCCGCGGATCCGCCCGGCGTGTCGCGTCGAAACGCCGCGCGGGCGCCTCACCGCTCCGCGCGGCCGTGCGGCTTCAGCGGCAGGACGACCTGCTCGCGCAAGTGCTCGTAGACGACCGAGGTGCGCACGTCGGCGACCTCGCGGCGCTGCGTCAGCTCGTCGATGACGAAGGCGTAGAGGTCCTGGTTGTCGCGGACGGCGACGTGGATGATGAAGTCCTCCGAGCCGGAGGTGACGAACACGCCGACCGTCTCGTCGAGGCCGGCGACCCAGTCGCGGAAGGCCTCGATGATCTCGCGCGACGGCGGACGGATGCGGACCGCGATCAGCGCCTGCACGCCGCGCCCGAGGGCCGCGAAGTCGAGAGTGAGCGTCGCGCCGGTGATCACGCCGCGGCGCCGGAGGCTCCTCGTGCGGTCGAGGGCGGTGGTCGGCGAGACGTGCACGGCGGCTGCGAGGTCACGGTTCGTGATCCGTGCATCCGACTGCAGGACCTGCAGGATCCGGACGTCGAGTTCGTCGAGTGCCGCTCCTGGGCCGTTCTGCTGGTCGTTCATACGGAGATCCCGCCGAAGGGGAGCCCTCCTGCCTACTGTTCGTGACGTCACTGCGCACGAACCGAGGAGCATCATGACCATCTCCGCCCCCGACGCCGTCGGCTTCCACCCCGACGAGATCGACACCGCCGCGCCCACCCGCTCGGCCCGCCTCAAGTGGGTGGTCGTCGTCGACGAGTCCCTCCCCGCCGGCCGCGCCGTGAACGCCGCGATCTGCGTGGGCGCCGCGACGGCCGCGCACGTCGCGGGGCTGCTCGGACCGAGCCCCGCCGACGCGTCCGGATCGCTGCATCCCGGTCTGCCGTGGGCCGGCTGCACGGTCCTCGCCGCCGACGCGGCGACCCTGCTCGCGATCCGCGCGAAGGCCGAGGCGCACGACGGGACGTTCGTCGCCGACATGCCCGCGTCGGCGCAGGCCACCCGGGTGTACGACGAGTACCGGGAGGCGGTGGCGGCGAGCGGCTCCGACGAGCTGCAGTACCTCGCGGTCAGCCTGGTGGGGCCGAGGAACCGGATCGACAGGATCGTCGGGCGGCTGCCGCTGCTGGGCTGACGGACACCGCGGGGCTGCCGGACGCCGCTGCAGCGCCGGAGGAGGAGCCGCTCGCATCGGGCCGGAGGATCGGCCGCAGACGAGGGGAGGAGGAGAGCGAGTGACGGGAATCGAACCCGCGCCATCTGCTTGGGAAGCAGAAGTTCTACCATTGAACTACACTCGCGCGGCGCCGCTCGGGCGCACCAGGACATCGTAGCAAGGCCCGGAGCCGGCCCACGCCCCGGGGTCGCGCCACGCCCTAGGATCGCAGCGTGCTCCTCTCCGACCGCGACATCTCGCTCGAACTCGCCTCCGGCCGCGTGGGGCTCGCCCCGCACGATCCGTCGATGCTGCAGCCGTCGTCCGTCGATGTGCGCCTCGACCGCTTCTTCCGGCTGTTCGACAATCACCGCTACCCGTACATCGATCCGGCCGAGGACCAGCCCGAGCTGACCCGCCTGGTCGAGACACCGCAGGGCGAGCCGTTCATCCTCCACCCGGGAGAGTTCGTGCTCGGCTCGACCTACGAGGAGGTGTCGCTGCCGGACGACATCGCGGCGCGCCTCGAGGGCAAGAGCTCTCTCGGACGGCTCGGGCTGCTGACCCACTCGACCGCCGGGTTCATCGATCCGGGCTTCACCGGCCACGTCACCCTCGAGCTCAGCAACGTCGCGACGCTCCCCATCACGCTCTGGCCGGGGATGAAGATCGGCCAGATGTGCTTCTTCCGCCTCAGCTCGCCCGCCGAGAAGCCCTACGGCTCGGCGGAGTACAGCTCGCGGTACCAGGGCCAGCGCGGTCCGACCGCGTCGCGCTCGGCGCTCGGCTTCCACCGCACGGACGTCTACACCGACTGACGCCGGCGCAGGGATCAGGGTGCGGGGGTCAGCCCAGCAGGCGGGGGAGCTGCAGCACGAGCCAGGGGGAGAACGCCCAGGGGGTCGAGCGGACGGCGGCGAGCGTCGCCTCGGCGTCGACCCACTCGTAGTCCATGACCTCGTCGAGGCGCGGATCGAGGGCGTCGCGGCTCGACAGCGTCGCCGTGTAGACGGGGCAGATCTCGTTCTCGACGACGCCGGACGCGTCGACCGCGCGGTAGCGGAAGTCCGGCAGGGCGACCTCCAGCGTGGCCAGCCGGGCGCCGAGCTCGCGCTCGGCCCGGCGGACGACGGCGTCCTCGATCCGCTCGCCCGGGGCGGGGTGCCCGCAGAAGGAGTTGGTCCAGACGCCCGGCCAGGTGCGCTTCTCCAGCGCGCGGCGGGTCACCAGCAGCGCGCCGTCCGGGGAGAAGACGTGGCAGGAGAACGCGAGGTGCAGGGGAGTGGCCGTGTCGTGCACGGTCGCCTTGTCGGCGACCCCCACGGCGTTCCCGGCCTCGTCGAGGAGGACCACCTGCTCGATCCGGTCCGTCTGCACAGTGGCGGCTGGCGAAGTCATACCCGCAAGTCAAGCACGCCGCAACACATCAGCCGGCTTATCGTCCTGGTTCTCCCCTTTGTTAGCCTTCCCACGTGGATACGCGCGACCCCGTGGTTCTGTCCCGGTTGAGGCAGGAGCACGTCGATGCCGTCCTGGACAGGTTCTTCTCGTTGGCGAGGTCCCGGGCGGTGCGTCTCGGACCCCGCTACCTGACCCTGTGGCAGACGCTGGAGGCCAACACCCGCGGCGGCAAGCGCTTTCGCCCGCTGATGGTGATCTCCGCGTACGAGGCCCACGGCGGCCAGGATCCGGAGGCCGCTGCCCATCTCGGCGCGGCGTTCGAGCTGCTGCACACCGCGCTGATCGTGCACGACGACGTGATCGACCGCGACTTCGTGCGCCGCGGCGGCCCGAACGTCTCGGGCAGCTACCGCGACGAGGCGACGACCGCGGGCCTCTCCATCCCGATCGCCGAGCACCGCGGGACCTCGGTGGCCGTGATCGCCGGGGACCTCGCCCTCACCGGCGCCCACCGCCTCGTCGAGGGCGTCGGCGCCTCCGACGGCGTGCGGGCCCGCCTGCTCACCCTGCTCGACGAGGCCGTCTTCGCCTCCGCCGCGGGTGAGCTGGCCGATGTGGACTTCTCCCTCATGCCGGGCATGCCCTCGGTCGACGAGGTGCTCGAGATGGAGCGCCTCAAGACGGCCGTCTACTCGTTCGAGGCGCCGCTGCAGGCCGGAGCGATCCTCGCCGGGGCCTCGGACGCCGCGGTGGACGCCCTCGGCGAGTTCGGCCGCTGGATCGGCATCGCCTATCAGATCGTCGACGACCTGCTCGGGGTCTTCGGCTCGGAGGGGCAGACCGGCAAGACCACGCTGGGCGACCTCCGCGAGGGCAAGCGCACCGTCCTCATCGCCCACGCGGCCGGCACGGACTGCTGGCCCGACATCGAGGCGCTGATCGGCGACGAGCACCTCGCGCCCGAGACCGCGGAGAAGGTGCGCGGCATCCTCGAGGAGTGCGGCGCCCGCAGCTACGCCGAGGGGCTCGCGAACCAGTTCGCCGATCGCGCCTGGGCGGCTCTGGAGACGCCCGCGGTGTCGGAGGCGTTCCGCAACGAGGTCCGCCCGCTGGTGGCCAGCGTGGTCGGGCGCACCCGATGAGCGCTGTCCGCCACGCGCGGATGCGCGCGACGATGCGCTCCGCCCGGCCGAGCCCCCGTACGGTGGCACGATGAGCCGCCAGAGCGAACTGTACGACCGCGTCGCGCACGAGTCGTCCGCGCAGGTGATCCGCCGCTACTCCACCTCCTTCGGGCTGGCCACGCGTCTGCTAGCCCCGGGTGTCCGCGAGCGGGTGGAGGACGTCTACGCCCTCGTGCGCGTCGCCGACGAGATCGTCGACGGCGTCGCCGAGGAGGCCCGTCTCGATCGGGCCGCGGTGGAGGAGTCTCTCGACGCCTTCGAGGCCGAGACCGAGCGCGCGCTCGCCTCCGGCTACAGCTCCAACCTCGTGATCCACGCCTTCGCTCGGACCGCGCGGGCGACCGGATTCGGCACCGAGCTCACCCGGCCGTTCTTCGCGTCGATGCGCGCCGACCTCCGCGAGACCGAGCACACCCCCGAGTCCTTCGAGGCCTACGTCTACGGCTCCGCCGAGGTCGTCGGGCTGATGTGCCTGCACGTGTTCCTCGCGGCGCCGGACGCGGGGCTCGTCTCCGAGGCCGCCCGCGAGCGGCTCGTGGCCGGAGCGCGCCGCCTGGGCGCCGCGTTCCAGAAGGTCAACTTCCTCCGCGATCTCGCCGCCGACGTCGACGGCCTCGGCCGCAGCTACTTCCCCGGAGTCGACCCGCGGGCGTTCTCCGAGCGCGACAAGGCCTCGCTGCTCGCCGACCTCGACGACGACCTCGCCGAGGCCGCAGCCATCGTGGCCGAGCTCCCGCGCTCGAGTCGGCGCGCGGTCCTGCTGGCCCACTCCCTCTTCGCCGCCCTGGCCGACCGGATCCGCGCGACGCCCGCCGAGGAGCTCCTCCGCGCCCGCGTCAGCGTGCCCACGGCCGCCAAGGCGGCGCTCGCGGCCAAGGCGGCCGTGTCGACGCTCGGCCCGCGCCTGGGCCCCGGCCCCGTCCGCGCGACCCGCTCGAGGACCGGCCCGCACCGCGCCGTCGTCATCGGCGGGGGGATCGGCGGACTCGCCTCCGCCGCGCTGCTCGCGCGCGACGGCTACGACGTGACCCTCCTGGAGGCGCGCGAGGCCGTCGGCGGCCGCGCCGGCTCGTGGGAGCACGAGGGCTTCCGCTTCGATACCGGTCCCTCCTGGTACCTGATGCCCGAGGTGTTCGACCACTTCTTCCGCCTCATGGGCACCAGCGCCGAGGAGCGCCTCGACCTCGTCACGCTCGACCCCGGCTACCGGGTCTACAGCGAGGGCGTCGACGAGCCGATCGACGTGCTCGCCGACCTCGAATCGAACCTCGCGCTCTTCGAGAGCATCGAGCCCGGAGCGGGCGAGCGGATGCGCGCATACCTCGACTCCGCGCGCGACACCTACGAGATGGCCAAGCGCCGCTTCCTCTACACGAGCTTCTCGTCCTTCCTCCCGCTGCTGCGCCGCGACGTGCTCAGCCGGACCGGGAGGCTCGGCCGCCTGCTGCTCACTCCGCTCGACACGTTCGCGGCGACGGCGGTCACCGACAACCGGCTGCGCCAGATCCTCGGCTACCCGGCCGTCTTCCTCGGCTCCTCGCCGTTCGCCGCGCCGAGCATGTACCACCTGATGAGCCACCTCGACCTCGCCGACGGCGTGCTCTACCCGATGGGCGGATTCACGAAGCTGATCGAGGCGGTCGCCGACGTCGCCGAGGAGGCCGGCGTCACCGTCCGCACGTCCTCGCCCGCGACGCGGATCCTCACCGCCCGCTCGCCCCGCGGCCGACGCCGCGGCGCCGAGGTCGTCGGAGTCGAGTTCACGGGCCCCGACGGCACGGAGCGGATCCCGGCCGACCTGGTCGTCAACGCCTCCGACCTCTTCACCACCGAGCAGTCGCTCCTCCCCGAGGAGCTGCGGACCTACCCGCCCGCCTACTGGGAGAAGCGCGAGCCCGGCCCGAGCGCCGTCCTCGTCCTCCTGGGCATGCGCGGGGAGCTGCCCGAGCTCGAGCACCACACCCTGCTCTTCACGAAGGACTGGCGCGACAACTTCGACAAGATCTTCGGCGAGCACCCGACCGTCCCCGATCCCGCGTCGATCTACGTCTGCCGCCCGAGCGCGACCGACGCGAGCACGGCTCCGGAGGGGCACGAGAATCTGTTCGTGCTCGTGCCGATCCCCGCCGACACCTCGATCGGCCACGGCGGAGTCGACGGCGCGGGCGACGCGCGCGTCGAGGCCATCGCCGACCAGGCCATCGCGCAGATCGCGTCCTGGACCGGCGCGACCGACCTGGCCGAGCGGATCGTCGTCCGCCGCACCATCGGCCCGGCCGACTTCGAGAGCGACCTCGGCGCCTGGCGCGGCTCGATGCTCGGACCGGCCCACGTCCTCTCGCAGAGCGCCTTCTTCCGCGCCGGGAACGTCAGCCGGCACGTCGACGGCCTGCTCTTCGCCGGCAGCTCCACGATCCCCGGCATCGGCCTGCCGATGTGCATCATCAGCGCCGAGGTCATGCTCAAGCGCGTGCGCGGCGACGTGTCGACCGAGCCGCTGCCCGTGCGGGAGGCGCCGTCCGCTCCGGTCGCGCCCGTCGCCGTGGGGGAGTAGGCGTGGGGATCCTCTACCTGCTCGCGCTCCTCGTCTCGATCACCGGGATGATCGTGCTCGACCGCCGCTTCCGGCTGTTCTTCTGGGCGGACGCGCGACGCGCGGCGATCGTGCTGCCCGTGGGAGTCGCGTTCTTCCTGGTCTGGGACCTCGTGGGGATCGGCCTGGGCGTCTTCTTCCGCGGAGAGACCTCCTACATGACCGGCCTGCAGATCGCGCCGGAGCTCCCGGTCGAGGAGGTCCTCTTCCTCACCCTGCTCTGCTACCTGACGATGGACGTGCACGGCTTCCTCTCGCAGCGGGTCGCCCGGCGGGCGGAGGCGCGCGCGTGACCTACCTCCTCCTCAACGCCGTGTTCCTCGCGGTGGTGCTGGTGCTGCTGCCGCTCGCGCTGCGCCGACGCGTCCTGCGCCTGCCCGCCGTCCTCGGCACCCTCGCCGTGCTGCTGGTGATGACCGCCGTGTTCGACAACATCATGATCGGAGTGGGCCTGCTGGTCGCCTACGACGACGACCTGATCTCGGGCATCCGGATCGGTGTCGCTCCGATCGAGGACTTCGCCTACGCGATCGCGGCGGCCCTCGCCCTCCCGGCGCTCTGGGTGCTCCTGCCCTCGCGTCGTCGGAGCGAGCCGTGAACCGGCTGCGCGCGCTGTTCGTCTCGAGCCGCCCGCTGAGCTGGGTCAACACCGCCTACCCGTTCGCGGCGGCGTACCTGCTGACCACCCGCGAGATCGACCTCGCCTTCGTGCTCGGCACGATCTACTTCCTCATCCCCTACAACCTCGCGATGTACGGGATCAACGACGTCTTCGACTACGAGTCCGACCTGCGGAACCCCCGCAAGGGCGGCGTCGAGGGCGCCGTGCTCGACCGGAGCGAGCACCGCGCGACGCTGATCGCGGCGGTGGCCACGAACGTGCCGTTCCTGGTGGCGCTCGTGCTGCTCGGATCCCCGGTCTCGTGGCTGGTCCTCGCGATCAGCGTCTTCGCGGTGATCGCCTACAGTGCGCCGGGGCTCCGCTTCAAGGAGCGTCCGTTCGTCGACTCGCTGACCTCGGCGACCCACTTCGTCAGCCCGGCCGTCTACGGGATCGCCCTCGCGGGCACCGTGGTCACCGGACCTCTCGTGGCGCTGCTCGTGGCGTTCTTCCTCTGGGGGATCGCGAGCCACGCCTTCGGCGCGGTGCAGGACATCCTGGCCGACCGGGCGGGCGGCATCGGCTCGATCGCGACCGTGATCGGAGCGAAGGCGACCACGCGCTTCGCCATCGCCGCCTACGTCGCGAGCGGCCTGCTCCTGCTCCTGCTGCCCTGGCCGGGGACTCTCGCGGCGATCCTCGCGGTGCCGTACGCGGTGAGCATCTGGCCGTACCGGTCGCTCGAGGACGCCGAGGCGGAGCGGGCGAATGCGGGCTGGAAGCGCTTCCTCGCGCTGAACTTCCTGACCGGCTTCCTCGTCACGCTCCTGCTGATCGTGTTCTGGATCGCCACGGTCTGATCCGCGGCCGGCGGCGCGCGGGGAGGGGCGTCGCCAGCGACTCCGCGGTCCGGGCCTCGTCAGTCCCGGCGGGCGTGCGGAGCGAGCCGCGGCTCCGGCACGACGGGGGCGGTGGCCGGCGGGCGGCGCACCGGCAGGAGCAGCACCAGCCCGACGGCGAGGACGAGGACGAGCCCGAGGATGCCCCAGTACTGCACGTTCGCCTCGCCGCTGCCCGAGACGGCCGCGGCGATCGAGACGGCGGCTGCGAAGGCGGCGGGCGCGAGGAACGAGGCCGCCCGCCCGGTGGTCGCGTAGAGGCCGAAGATCTCGCCCTCCCGTCCCTCCGGAATGAGGCGGGCCAGGTAGCTGCGGCTCGCCGACTGCGCCGGGCCGACGAACAGGCACAGCAGCAGGCCGAAGATCCAGAACACCGTGCTCCCCCCGTCGTGCAGGACGAAGACGGCGGTGCCGCAGACGACCAGGCCGATGAGCGAGGCGACGATCACGGCCTTGGGGCCGATGCGGTCGTCGAGCGCGCCGACCGAGATGGTCGCCACTCCGGCCACGACGTTCGCCGCGATGGCGAACAGGATCACCTCGCCGGCGTCGAAGCCGAAGGTGCCCTGCGCCAGCACGCCGCCGAAGGTGAAGACCCCGGTGAGCCCGTCGCGGAACACCGCGCTGGCGATGAGGAAGGCCACGGTGCTGCGGCTCTCGCGCCAGAGGCCGGCGACCTGCGCGAAGAGCGCGCGGTAGGAGGCGATCACCCCGACGCGCTCCGCCCGGCTCGCGCGCGCCGGCGTCTCCGGCACCGCGACCAGCACAGGGAGGGCGAAGACGGCGAACCACACGCCGGCGACCAGGATCGAGACGCGCACGTCGAGGCCGTCGTCCCCCGTCACTCCGAAGAGCCCGACCTCGGGCGAGATGAAGCCGAAGTACACGATCAGCAGCAGGACGATCCCGCCGACGTAGCCCATGCCCCACCCGAAGCCGGAGACGCGGCCGATGGTCGCCCGGGTCGAGACCTGGAGGAGCATCGCGTTGTAGTTGACGCTCGCGAACTCGAAGAAGACCGTGCCGACCGCGAGCAGTCCGAGTCCCAGCCAGAGGAGGGCCGGGTCGGGTCGCACGAGGAACATCAGCAGGATGCAGAGGACGACGACGGCGGAGTGGATCCCGAGCCAGAGCCGGCGGTGCCCGCCGAGGTCGGCCCGGCGGCCGGTGATCGGCGCGATGACGGCGACGACCACGCCGGCGGCGGCGAGGGACCAGCCGAGCGCGGCCGAGACTCCGCTCGAGGTGCCGAAGAGCCCGTCGGTGGTCAGGTAGACGGTGAAGACGAAGGTGGTCACCACCGCGTTGAAGGCCGATCCGCCCCAGTCCCACAGGCCCCAGGCGAGGACGGGCCAGCGGCCGGTGCGCGTCGTCATGGGCCCACCGTAGGGGGAGGAGGTGAACGGCCGGAAGCGGCGGGACCCGTGAGTCTGAGAGTTGAGCCGATGCGACTCAACTTCTCGCCTCCGGACTTGACGCGAGACGACGGATGCGTAAACTTGAGCGTGCGGGGCTCAACTCCCGCAGAGGATTCCGCACCACCCGTCAACTGACCGGCAGCCGCCCGCGCGACGCCGATCGCGAAGGAGAACAACGCATATGTCCCGTGCCGTAGGCATCGACCTGGGAACCACCAACTCTGTCGTGGCCGTCCTCGAGGGAGGCGAGCCCACCGTCATCGCCAACGCCGAGGGCTTCCGCACCACGCCGTCCGTCGTGGCGTTCACCAAGGACGGGGAGGTGCTCGTCGGCGAGACCGCGAAGCGCCAGGCCGTCACCAACGTCGACCGCACCATCGCGTCGGTCAAGCGCCACATGGGCACCGACTGGACCTTCGGCGTGGAGGACAAGAAGTACACCCCGCAGGAGATCTCGGCCCGCATCCTGGGCAAGCTCAAGCGCGACGCGGAGCAGTACCTGGGCGACAAGGTGACCGACGCGGTCATCACCGTCCCGGCTTACTTCAACGACGCCGAGCGCCAGGCGACCAAGGACGCCGGCGAGATCGCCGGACTCAACGTCCTGCGCATCATCAACGAGCCCACCGCGGCCGCGCTGGCCTACGGCCTCGACAAGGGCAAGGAGGACGAGCTCATCCTCGTCTTCGACCTCGGCGGCGGAACGTTCGACGTCTCCCTCCTCGAGGTGGGCAAGGACGACGACTTCTCGACCATCCAGGTCCGTGCGACCTCGGGCGACAACCGCCTCGGCGGCGACGACTGGGACCAGCGCGTCGTCGACCACCTGGTCAAGCGCTTCAAGGACTCGACCGGCGTCGACGTCTCGAAGGACAAGATCGCTCGCCAGCGCCTCAAGGAGGCCGCGGAGCAGGCGAAGAAGGAGCTCTCCTCGAGCACCTCGACCAGCATCCAGCTGCCCTACCTCTCGCTCACCGAGAACGGTCCGGCGAACCTCGACGAGACGCTCACCCGCGCCAAGTTCGAGGAGCTCACCAGCGACCTGATCGAGCGCACCCGCAAGCCCTTCACCGACGTCATCGCCGAGGCGGGCGTCAAGGTCGAGGACATCGCTCACGTGGTCCTCGTCGGCGGCTCGACCCGCATGCCGGCCGTCGCCGAGCTCGTCAAGAAGCTCACCGGGGGCAAGGAGCCCAACAAGGGCGTCAACCCGGACGAGGTCGTCGCCGTCGGCGCCGCGCTGCAGGCCGGCGTCCTCAAGGGCGAGCGCAAGGACGTCCTCCTGATCGACGTGACCCCGCTCTCGCTGGGCATCGAGACCAAGGGCGGGATCATGACGAAGCTCATCGAGCGCAACACCGCGATCCCGACCAAGAGGTCCGAGACCTTCACCACGGCCGACGACAACCAGCCGTCCGTCGCGATCCAGGTCTTCCAGGGCGAGCGCGAGTTCACCCGCGACAACAAGAACCTGGGCACGTTCGAGCTGACCGGCATCGCGCCGGCCCCGCGCGGCATCCCGCAGGTCGAGGTCACCTTCGACATCGACGCCAACGGCATCGTCCACGTGTCCGCGAAGGACAAGGGCACCGGCAAGGAGCAGTCGATGACGATCACGGGCGGCTCGTCGCTGCCCAAGGACGACATCGACCGCATGGTCCGCGAGGCCGAGGAGCACGCCGCCGAGGACAAGGCCCGCCGCGAGGCCGCCGAGATCCGCAACAACGCCGAGACCCTGGCGTACTCGATCGACAAGCTGATCAAGGACAACGAGGACAAGCTGCCCGAGGACGTCAAGTCCGAGGTGCAGGGAGACGTCGACGCGCTGAAGACCGCGCTCGCCGGCGACGACGACGCGGCCGTCAAGACCGCGTTCGACGCCCTCAACGCCTCGCAGACCAAGATCGGCCAGGCGATCTACTCCCAGGACCAGGCCGCGCAGAGCGCCCCCGCGGACGCTCCGGCCGACGGTGACAAGAAGGACGACGAGGACATCGTCGACGCCGAGGTCATCGACGAGGACGAGCCGAAGGACACGAAGTAGCCATGGCAGCCGAGAACGAGCCCCAGGACCTCCCCGAGGAGCAGCCGGTCACCGGCGGCGAGGCGGGAGCCGAGGCGGCGCAGGACGCCCAGGACCAGGAGGGCCTCATCGAGGCCGAGGGGCCCGACGTCGAGACCAGCCTCTCGGACGCCGACCTCTCGTTCCTCTCGGGACAGTCCAGCGCCGAGACGCTCGCGGCCGAGCACCTCGCCGACCTCCAGCGGGTGACCGCCGAGTACGCGAACTACCGCAAGCGAACCGAGGCCAACCGCCAGGTCGACAAGGAGCGGGCGATCGGCGACGCGGTGAAGGTCATCCTCCCCGTGCTCGACGACCTCGACCGCGCCGAGAAGCACGGCGACCTCGCCGAGGGCGGGCCCTTCACGGCCATCGCGCAGAAGCTGCGCGGCGGAGTGGAGAAGCTCGGCCTGGTGAAGACCGGCGCCGTGGGCGACCTGTTCGACCCGAACATCCACGAGGCGATCTTCCAGCAGCCCACCCCCGGCGCCGAGACCTCCACGGTCGCGGACGTCGTCGAGGCGGGCTACTACCTCGGAGGCTCGCTGCTGCGGGCCGCCAAGGTGGTCGTGGCAGTCCCCGCCGACTGACCCCGCCACCGGCACCACCACCGCGGAGGACCCCGCCCCGCTCGGCAGCACGCTGCCGGACCGGGGCGGGGTCCCTCGCCGCATTCGACACAGGAAGAGGCACATGGCCAGCCAGGATTGGTTCGACAAGGACTTCTACAAGGTCCTCGGCGTGTCCAAGGACGTCTCCGCCGCGGACCTGAAGAAGACCTACCGCAAGCTCGCCCGCCAGTTCCACCCCGACTCCAACCCGGGGGACGCGAAGGCCGAGGCGCGCTTCAAGGAGATCAGCGAGGCGTACACCGTGCTCTCGGACGCCGAGCAGCGCAAGGAGTACGACCAGATCCGCGCCATGGGCGGCGGGGCGCGCTTCACCGCGGGCGGCCAGCCCGGAGGGTTCGACGACGTCTTCGGCGGCATGTTCGGCCAGGGCGGGCGCACCTCCTACAGCACCCAGCAGGGCCCGCCGCCCGGCTTCGAGGACATCCTCGGCGGCATGTTCGGCGGCGGAGGCAGCCGCTTCGGCCAGCCCAGCGGCGGCTACCGCGGCTTCGGCGGCCCGCAGAAGGGCGCCGACGTCACCGCCAGCACCACCATCGACTTCCGCACCGCGACCCGGGGCGACACCGTCCAGCTGCAGACCGGCGACGGGCGCACCCTCTCGGTGCGTATCCCCGCCGGCGTGGCCGACGACCAGAAGATCCGCGTCCGCGGCAAGGGCCGCCCCAGCCCGGACGGCGGCGATCCCGGCGACCTGGTGCTCACCGTCTCGGTCCGCAAGCATCCGGTGTTCGAGCGCGACGGGCTGAACCTGCGCGTGACGGTGCCCGTGACCTTCGTCGAGGCCGTCTTCGGCGCGACGATCGAGGTGCCGACCCTCGGCGGCGAGCCCGTCAAGCTCCGGGTCGCCGCAGGCACCCCGAGCGGCCGCGTCCTGCGCGTCAAGGGCCGCGGCGTCACGACCCCCAAGGGCACGGGCGACCTGCTCGCCGTCCTGCAGGTCGCCGTCCCGAGCCACCTGTCCGCCGCCGCCCGTGAGGCCCTCGAGGCCTACGCCGCCGCCGAGCCGGACGAGGACCCGCGCGAGGACATCCTGGAGAAGGCCCGCTACTAGCACCGGATCGGCGCGACCGGTCGGAGGAGGAGACATGGACGAGAACACGCCCGTCTTCGCGATCGCCGTCGCCGCCGATCTGGCGGGGATGCACCCGCAGACCCTGCGGCAGTACGACCGGCTCGGGCTCGTGAGCCCGACCCGCACCGCGGGCAAGTCGCGCCGCTACTCGATGCGCGACGTGGTGCAGCTGCGCGAGGTCGCCCGGCTCTCCTCCGAGGGCGTCTCTCTCGAGGGCATCGCGCGCATCCTGCAGCTCGAAAACCAGGTGCAGTCGCTCTCGCAGCGGGTGCGCGAGCTGGAGGCGGCCCTCGCCGACGAGCTCCTGAACCGGCCGGGCCGCCGCGTGTTCGCCGCCGGACTCGAGGGGGACGTGGTCACTCTGCGCCACGGCACGCGCGCGCAGCGCCGGACCGAGCTGGTCGTCTGGCGCCCCGCGCCACGATCAGGGGCCGCCGACGACGCCACACCCTGAACGAGGGGTAGCCTGACCGGGCGCCGCCCCGTCATCGCGGCGCCCGTCCCTCCGCTCGGGGCGGAGAGCAGGAGGACCGCCGTGGACAACGACAGCAGCACCCCGCGCGACGAGCGCGACGCCCGCCGGGAGCAGGCCGCCCAGGAGCAGTCCACCCAGGAGCAGGTGTCGAACGCTGCTCGACAGGAGCAGGCCCCGGACTCCACGCGCGCGTCCCGCAGGACGCCCGTCGTCCCCGACAACGGGTTCTCCCGCGAGTCCTACGCGATCCACGCCGCCCGCAGCGACCTCCCCCTCTTCTCGGATGCGCTGAACGCCGGCCGCGACGACTCCGGCTGGCTGTCGTCGCTCTCGAGCACCCTCGCCGGTCCCACCGGGCCGGTCGGCTCCCCGGACTCGGCCGCCGAGACGGCGCAGGCCGCGCTCGACCGCCGCACGCGCCGTCGGAGCGACGAGTCCGACTCCTGAGCCGCGGCCCCGGCTAGTCGCGCAGGCGAGTGGCGGCCATCCGGGCGTCGACCAGGCGGCCGCCGCTGAGGCGGGCGAGGATCACGGAGCCGAACGGCAGCGCGCGCACCAGGGGCAGACCCTCGACCCGCTCCTCGTCCGTGTAGCCGAGGAGGACGTACATCCCGACCACGGCGATCGCGGCGATCGTCGCGACCCGCGCCGGGATCTGGTCCATCGTGCCGCCTCCGCCGTCGATCGGCTCGGCGAGCGTGACGCACATGAGGAAGATCGACGCGTAGACCGCCAGGTGCACGTGGGAGCGGCTCCACGGGCGCGCGAGCGCGGCGATCGGCAGGATCCAGAGGGCGTACCAGGGGTGGATGGCGGTCGACGCCGTCACGAACGCGAGCAGCGCGCCGGACAGGCGGGCGAGCGGATCGATGGAGCGCCGCGACAGCATGAGGCGCGCAGCAATCAGGCCGGCGAGCCCGAGCGCGAGGATCTTGACCACGGCGATCGCCGCGGCGGGGTCGTGACCGGTGAACTCGACGGCGCGGGAGACCGAGACCGTGACGAACGACATCGGCGCGTACCAGTGCAGGATCGAGCCGGGCACGACCATCGCCGCGACCCAGCCGACCCCGACGCCCGCGAGCAGCCCGACGGCGACCACGAGGCCGAGCGCTCCGGCGCCCGTCCAGAGCCAGCCGCGGGTGCGCTCACGCCACGTCGCGTCGTGGCGCAGCCACAGGAGCGCGAGCACGGGGAGCGCGATCACGGCGATCGGCTTGATCGCGATCGCTCCGGCCATCAGCACGACGGCGGCGATGCGCCGGTCGGTCTGGGCGTAGTAGAGCGACGCGAGGATGAGCGCCAGCATCACGGAGTCGTTGTGGCCGGCGACGACGAAGAGCACGAGGGTCAGCGGGTTGGCGACGATCGTCCAGGCGGTGAGCGGGACCGAGAGGCCGCGCAGGCGCGCCAGGCGGAGCGCGTAGACGGCCATGACGGCCACGCCCGCGACCGACACGGCGCGGAGCATCGCGATCGAGAGCTCCGGTGCGCCGTAGCCCGCGAACTGCACGGCGGTGCGCTCGATCAGGAGGTAGAGGGGCCCGTAGGGCGTGGGCGTGTCGGCCCAGAGCGGGTCGACGCCGAGGTCGAACCAGCCCGGGAGCGTCGCGACGCCGTGGGTGTAGGGGTCGATGCCCTGGGTCATCAGGCGACCCTGCGCCACGTAGGAGAACATGTCGTGGCTGAACAGCGGCACCGTCACGAGGAGCGGAGCGGTCCAGGCGAGGGCCGCCACCACGATGGTGCGGACGGAGCCGGGGCCCGCCGCGAGAGCGACCGTGCGCAGGCGGAGCCACGCGATCAGCAGCAGCATCCCGCCGCCCACGACGAGGGCGCCGCTGGACTCGGTGAGCCAGCCCGTGGCGCGGATCGAGGCGACGAGAGGCCAGTCGCGGATGGGCGAGCCGGCGGGCAGGTAGCCCACGCCGAGCGAGCCGAGGAGGATCGCGATCGAGCCCAGCAGGCCCGTCGCCAGCGGTGCGGCCTCCATGAAGCGGAGCCGCGGTCGGCGCTGCCGTCCCGTTGCCCGGGCCGTGTCCGGCCGCTCGATCGTCCCCCGTGAAGCCATCGGAGCCACGCTAAAGGATGGGACTCCGAAGTGCATGGACGGCCGGTGAACGGTTGATCAGTCGGCGCTCAGGTTGTACAAGCACCCGCACGCGCACCGATCAGGGCAGGCGCGGCACCGGGGCCGGCTCCGCGAAGCGCAGCTGGTTGCCGAACGGATCGATCACGTCGAGCGCGAAGCCGAACGGCGTGCGGGTGATCCGCGGGTTGAGGTAGGGGTACGCCTTCGCGTCGAGCTCGGCGTGCAGCTCGCGGACACCGCGGAGGGCGACGTGCACCGCGGCGCCGGGACTGCCGTCGCGGTGGTGCTCGCTGAGGTGCAGGCGGAGCCCCGAGCGCGACACCTGCAGGTAGAGGGGGGCGTCGAGCGCGGCGCGGTGCTCCCAGTCCACCTCGAAGCCGAGGTAGTCGACGTAGAACTCGCCCGCCTTGGCGACCGAGAAGATCCGCAGGATCGGCACGGCCGCCTCCAGTCGCACCGGCTCGAGCCGGTCCGGCTCCTCCGCGCTCGACCGGTCCCGTGCACGCCGTCTCGTCTCCACGCCACGAGGCTAGCCGCCCCGCGGTCGGCCCGGCGCCGGAGGGTCAGTCGACGAGATCGAGACCGCGCAGCAGCCGGAGGGTCTCGACCCCGGCGGGCGGGCAGCGGCCCGCATCGGAGCCGTCGACCCAGTGCAGCGAGTCGATCTCGCCGCTCGGGCGCGCCTCCCGGTCGAGCTCGGCGGCGAAGACGCTCATGTGGACCTCCCGCCCCTCCGGCTCGCCGTGCGCCTGGGTGCGGACGGTGAACAGGGGCTCGGGGCCGAGCGCGACGGCGCCGAGCTCCTCGCGGGCCTCGCGGGCCGCCGCCTCGATCCCGCTCTCGCCCTCGTCGACCTTGCCGCCGGGGAGGTAGAGGACGTCGCGGCCCCGCGCCGTGACCATCAGGACGCGCCGGTCGCGGAGGACGGCGACGGCGGACACGACGATCGGCGGGAGGGTGCTCATCCGCTCATCATGCCCGCCGCGGGCGGACCGTCGCGGCGCCCCCGCGGCTACCATGGGGGCACACCAGAAGGACGCGCGCAGCCGGCGCGCGCCGGGGCCCCGTGCGCCCGAACAGCTGAGGAGCAACCCGTGGCAGAACCCACCACCCTCGACAAAGTCATCACCCTCGCGCAGCACAGGGGATTCGTCTTCCCCTCGGGTGAGATCTACGGGGGCACCCGCTCCGCGTGGGACTACGGGCCGCTCGGCGTGGAGTTCAAGGAGAACATCAAGCGCCAGTGGTGGAAGACCTTCGTGCAGGGCCGGGGCGACGTCGTCGGCCTGGACTCCGCGGTCATCCTGCCCACGGCGATCTGGCACGCCTCGGGACACGTCGGCGTCTTCTCGGACCCGCTGACCGAGTCGCTGATCACCCACAAGCGCTACCGCGCCGACCACCTCTTCGAGAAGTACGAGGAGGTCAACGGCCACCCGCCCGTCAACGGCCTCGCCGACATCCCCGACCCGGAGCACCCCGACAAGGTCGGCCAGTGGACCGAGATCAAGCAGTTCTCGGGCCTGATGAAGACCTACCTCGGCGTCGTCGACGACGAGTCGGGTCTGCACTACCTGCGTCCCGAGACCGCCCAGGGCATCTTCACCAACTTCGCGAACGTGCTGCAGAGCGCCCGTCGCAAGCCGCCCTTCGGCATCGGCCAGATCGGCAAGGCGTTTCGCAACGAGATCACCCCCGGCAACTTCATCTTCCGCACCCGCGAGTTCGAGCAGATGGAGCTCGAGTTCTTCGTCGAGCCCGGCACGGACGAGGAGTGGCAGGAGACCTGGATGCAGCTCGCCTGGGACTGGTTCGTCGGGCTCGGGATGAACCCCGAGAACATCCGGCAGTACGAGCACCCGAAGGACAAGCTCTCCCACTACTCCAAGCGCACCGTCGACATCGAGTACCGCTTCAGCTTCGCCTCGGGCGAGTGGGGCGAGCTGATGGGAGTCGCGAACCGCACCGACTACGACCTCAAGACGCACATCGAGCACTCGGGCAAGGACCTCTCGTTCTTCGACCAGAACAAGAACGAGCGCTACGTGCCGTTCGTGATCGAGCCGTCGTTCGGTCTCACCCGCGCGCTCATGGCGTTCCTCGTCGACGCCTACGAGGAGCAGGAGCTGCCGCCGAACGCCAAGGGCAAGGTCGAGACGCGGACCGTGCTGCACCTCGACCCGCGCCTGGCGCCGGTGAAGGTGGCTGTGCTGCCGCTTTCGCGCAACGAGGCCCTCTCGCCGCTCGCGCGCCGCGTCGCCGACCAGCTGCGCCAGCTCTGGAACGTCGACTTCGACGACTCCGGAGCGATCGGCCGCCGCTACCGCCGCCAGGACGAGATCGGCACCCCGTACTGCGTGACCGTCGACTTCGACTCGCTCGAGGACGACGCAGTGACCGTCCGCGATCGCGACACGATGAAGCAGGAGCGCATCCCGCTCGAGCAGCTCGAGTCGTACCTCTTCACCGGGCTCCGCGGGGCCTGACGCTCCTCCCGGGACGCCGCCGACCGGACGGGCCGGCGGCGTCCCGGAGGGCGCGGACCAGCCGGCCCTGCGGTCAGCGCTCGCGGGCGAGCAGGGCGAAGACGAGGGTCGAGGTCCACTCGCCCTTGCAGAACTCGTCCTCCCGGTGGTGCGCCTCGAGGCGCATCCCGAGGCGCTCGCAGAGGCGGGCGGAGGCGGTGTTCCGAGCGTCGAGCTGCGCGATCACGCGGTGGGCGCCGAGGGTGTCGAACGCGAGGTCGAGCAGCGCCCGGGCGGCCTCGGTCGCGTAGCCGCGCCCCTGCGCCTCCGGGTGCAGCACCCAGCCGATCTCGACCGCCTCCTGCTCGACGGACGTCGCGATGAGCGTGAGGTCGCCGATCATCCGCCCGGCGAGGACGCCCTCCCGGGGGACGATCGCCAGCACGGCCACGTCGCCGTCAGCGGCGAGCCGTGTCGAGGGGAGGCGGCGCTGCAGGTGCGCCCGCGACTCCTCGGGGGTGCGCACCGGCCAGCGGAGGAACCGGACGGCGTCGGCGTCGCCCTGGTATCGCGCGTGGTCCTCGGCGTCCTCCGGTCCGAGGGGACGCAGGAGCAGGCGCGCGGTGAGCAGCGGCGCGGAGCGCAGCGGTTCCGCGTCGAAGGGGAGCCGGAGGCTCACGCGGTGGCGGCGTCCGCGTCGGGGCGGGCGGCGGCGGCGGGCTCGGCCGGGACCTCGATGCCGAAGAGCGCCTCGAGCCCGGTGAGGTACGCCTCCTGCGCTCCGGCGCGCGCGTAGTCGCGGGCGCGGACGCTCGGGGTGTGCAGCAGCACGCCGGCGAGGTGGCGGAGCGCCTGCTCGGTGCGGCCGTCCTCGTCGCCGCGCGAGCGGGCCCGCTCGATCTCGGCGTCGAGCGCGTCGAACACGTGGGCGCGCAGGGCGACGACGGCCGGAGTGAGGCTCTTCTCGTCGGCGACGTCCGAGAACTTCCGGGCCGCCTTGTCGACGAGCGCGCGCGCCTGCTGCGACGCGTCGAGCACGTCGAGAGGTGCGTGCAGGCTGATCGTCTCGAGGTCGAGGAGCTCGACGCCGGCGACCGAGGTGACGTCGGAGGCGACGTTGCGCGGCAGGCCCAGGTCGATCACGAGCTGGCGCTCGCGGGAGAAGCCCTGGAGGCGCCCGGCGGCGAGCAGGGCGGCGTCGAGCACCGGCTCCTGGGTCGTGGTGCAGGTGATGACGATGTCGGCCGAGACCGCCTCGAGCGCGAGATCGGAGGCGGCGATGGGCCGGAGCGAGCGGCGGGCGGCGAAGCCCTCGGCGCGGCCGGAGGGGGAGTGCACGGCGATGTCCACCACTCCGCGGTCGCGCAGGGCCGCGACGGTCGCCCGCGCGTAGCTGCCGGTGCCGACGAGGAGGACGCGGGCGGCCCGCCAGTCGGTGACGCGGCTCGCGGCCAGGTCGAGCGCGAGGCGCACGATCGAGCGGCCGGCGCTGCCGAGGCCGGTGCGGTTCTTGATGCCGCGCGAGGTCTGCGAGGCGCGCTGGAACAGCCGCTCGAGCTCGGAGGAGGTGGTGCCGAGGCGGCGCGCCTCCTCGAGGGACCGGCGGACCTGGCCCGCGATCTCGCCCTCGCCGACCACGACGGACTCGAGCCCGCTGGAGACGGCGAAGAGGTGCTCGGCCACCCGGTCGCCCGAGACGACGTCGACGCTCCCGCGCAGCTCGTCCTGCTCGACGCCGGTCGCGGCGCTGACGGCGGCGGTGGCGGCCTCGACGGCGACGGCCTGCGCGGCGGTCAGCGGCTCCTCGATGTCGAGGTAGGCCTCGAAGCGGTTGCAGGTCGCGACGACGACGGCTCCGGAGACGAAGTCGATCCCCTCGGAGAGGGCCGCGGTCACGGCGGAGGAGTCGACGGAGAGCTTCTCGAGGAGATCGAAGCTGGCGTTCTTGTGCGACGCCGTCAGACACAGAAGCACCACGTCAGTCTACCCGCGCTCTGCGGGGCGGGGTCCCGGACTGGGGAGGAATGCACGGATGCGCCTGGAATAATGCCGCGGTGACCTCCCCCACCGACGGCCTGCTCGATCCGCTGCACCCCCTCTCCGCCGGCCGCACGGCCGACTCGCTGCTCCTGCGCGCCTACCGCTCCGAGCGGGGCGAGAGGACGCCCGTCTGGTTCATGCGCCAGGCCGGCCGCAGCCTCCCGGAGTACCGGGCCCTGCGCACCGACACGAAGATGCTCGACGCCTGCCTCGACCCGGCGCTGGCGAGCGAGATCACCCTGCAGCCGGTGCGGCGCCACGGAGTGGACGCGGCCATCTTCTTCAGCGACATCGTGATCCCGCTGCGGCTCGCGGGCGTCGGCGTCGACATCGTCCCCGGGCGCGGTCCGGTGCTCGAGAAGCCGGTGCGCACGGCCGCCGACGTCGCCGAGCTCGCCTCGATCGACCCGTCCGTCCTCGACGAGACGCTCGAGCCCATCCGCGAGGGCGTGCGCCGCACCGTCGCGGGCCTCGGCGACACCCCGCTCATCGGCTTCGCCGGCGCTCCCTTCACCCTGGCCGCCTACCTGGTGGAGGGCGGCCCGTCCAAGGACCACCTGCGCGCGCGGACGATGATGCACGCCGACCCCGCCGCCTGGGCCCAGCTCATGGAGTGGACCGCCGAGGTCACCGGCCGCTTCCTTCGCGCGCAGGTGCTCGCCGGGGCCAGCGCCGCGCAGCTCTTCGACTCCTGGGCCGGGGCGCTCTCGCTCTCGGACTACACGACCCACGTCGCTCCCGCCTCCGCGCGCGCCCTCGTCCACGTGCGCGACCTGGCGTTCGACCACGGGGAGACGCGCCGCAACGTCCCGATCGTGCACTTCGGCGTCGGCACCGGCGAGCTGCTCGGAGCGATGCACGGCATCGGCGCCGACGTGGTCGGCGTCGACTACCGGATCCCGCTCGACGAGGCCAACCACCGCCTCGGCGGCTTCGTGCCGGTGCAGGGCAACGTCGACCCGGCGCTGCTGACCGCGCCGTGGGAGGTCCTCGAGTCCCACGTCGACGACGTGCTCCGCCGGGGCCTGAGCGCCCCCGCGCACGTGCTCAACCTCGGCCACGGCGTGCCGCCCGAGACCGACCCCGACGTGCTCACGCGCCTCGTCGCGTTCGTGCACGCCTGGCGGCCGTGAGCGAAGAGCGCCCCCGCGACGCGGCGTCGTACGACGTCGCGATCGTCGGCGGCGGAGTGGCGGGGCTCGCCGCCGCCGCGGAGTGCCTGCGCATCGGCCTGCGCGTCGTGGTGCTCGAGGCGGGGGAGCGGGTCGGGGGCTCGGTCTCCCCGCTCGCGCTGGCCGGAGCCGTGCTCGATGCGGGCGCCGAGAGCTTCGCCACCCGCGGCGGCCACGTCGAGCGGGCGCTCGCCGCGCTGACCCTCGACGGCGTCCCGCTCGCCGAGTCGATCGTCGAGCCGCGGACGCACGGCTCGTGGCTGCACCTCTCGGGCGGCCGCTCCGTGCCGTCGCCCCGGGCCGGCATCCTCGGCATCCCCGGCACGCCGCTCGCCCCCGACGTCGTGCGGGCGATCGGCCGCCGCGGTGCCTGGCGCGCCTGGCTCGACACCCTGATGCCCGTGCTGCGCATCGGCCGCGCCCACTCCCTCGCCGAGCTGGTGCGCACCCGGATGGGCGAGCGCGTGCTCGAGGACCTGGTCGCGCCGGTCGTCTCGGGCGTGTACTCGAGCCGGCCGGACGACATCGACGTCGACCTGGCCGCACCCGGACTGAACGGCGCGCTCACCCGCGCGGGCTCCCTCGCCCGGGCCGTGGCCGCCCTCCGCGCGAACCTCCCGGCCGGAGTCGCGGTCCGCGGGCTCGAGGGCGGGATGCACCGCCTGGTCGCCGCGCTGGTCCAGCGGATCGACTACCTCTCCGGCGAGATCCGCACCGGCGCCTCCGTGCAGCGGCTCGAGGGCTCCGACGGGGACTTCGTCCTGACCCTCGCCGACGGCGCTCTGAGCGCCCGAGCGGTGATCGTCTCGACCCCGGAGCGCGACGCCCGGGCGCTGCTCGCCGGCCTCGCTCCCGCCGTCGCGGAGCGCGCCGACGAGGCGCCCCACGACTCCGTCGCGCTGGTGACCCTGGTCCTCGACGACGCCCGCCTGGACGCAGCCCCCCGCGGCTCCGGTGTGCTCGTGGCGCCCACCGCCACCGACGTCACGGCCAAGGCGATCACGCACGCGACCGCGAAGTGGGACTGGCTGGCCACCTCCCTCCCTCCCGGGCGCCACGTGCTGCGCCTCTCCTACGGGCGCCCGGGCGAGCGCCCGCCGCTCGAGGGGCGCACCGATGCCGAGGCGGCGGCGATCGCCCTGCTCGACGCCTCGACGCTGCTCGGACTCGCCCTCGATCCGGCGTCGCTCGTCGACTCCGCCCGGGTGAGCTGGGCCAACGTCCGGCCCGCCGCGGCGCTGGGCCGCCGTGCGCACCTGGAGGCGTTCCGCGAGGCGCTCCTCCCGATCGAGGGAGTCGCCGTGACCGGCACCTGGATCGCGGGCACGGGCCTCGCCTCGGTGCTCCCGCACGCCGCCGAGACGGCCGCCCTTATCCGGCGCCGACTGGTGCGTCAAGGAGTCGGGCTGCCGAGCGACGCCCGCGACGCCGACGGCTACTCTTAGGCCCAGGCATCCGCGCGAGCGTGCGGCGTGCCCCGGCACGAGTGGTCACCGACCGCGTGGACGATCGCGAGAGCGACCCAGGACGAGGAGTAGGCGTGAAGGGCAAGATTCTTTTCGTGGCAGGAGCCGCAGCCGGGTACGTGCTGGGAGCACGTGCCGGCCGCAAGCGGTACGAGCAGATCGCCTCGGCGGCAGGCCGCTTCTGGCGGACCCAGCCGGTGCAGGACGTCGCGGGCGCCGTCGGCGGTGCCGCGAAGACCCAGCTGAGCAGCGTCTCGGACAAGGCGTACGAGGTCGTGCGCTCGGTGGTCGTCAAGGCCGTGTCCGGCGGCAGGAAGGCCCAGGGAGCGAGCGACGCGGAGGCGTCGGCCGCCGCCCGCAAGGCGGCCTCGAAGGTCGACGAGGCCGCGGCGTCGGCCGGCTCCGGCGGGTCGACGACGTCCACCTCCAGCAGCAGGGCCTAGTGCTCATCCCTCCGGCCGTGCCAGGCGCGCGCCGGCCGGCACGTCCCACCCTCGAGGAGCTCCCGTGGTGAACGAACGCAATCCCAAGAACGCCCGATCGCTGGGAGAGCTGGTCAGCGACCTGCCCGGCCTCGTGATCGAGCTCGTCAAGGCCGAGGTCGCCTCGCTGAAGAACGAGCTGGCGGGCAAGGCGAAGAGCGCGGGTCTGGCCGTCGGCCTGTTCGCGGTCGCGGCCTTCCTCCTCCTGACCGCGTGGGCGACGCTGGTCGCCTTCGCGATCATCGGCATCGCCTCCTGGCTGCCGGCCTGGCTGTCGGCGCTGATCGTGACGGTCTTCTTCCTCCTGGTGGCCGTGATCCTCGCCCTCGTCGGCGTGCGCACCATCAAGAAGGCCGTGCCGCCGGTGCCGCAGGACTCGATCGACAGCATCAAGAAGGACGTCCAGGCGTTCAAGGGAGTGGGCAGCTATGACAACTGAGCGATCCGTCAGCAGCACCACGCCCCGCTTCGTCGACCCGGCGGAGCTGAAGCCCGGCCAGCTGAAGGCCGACATCGAGCGCGCTCGCTCCGAGCTCGCCGCGACCCTCGACGCCATCGAGTACAAGGTCAACGTGCCGCGCAAGGTGCGTACCGCCCAGCGGACGATCGAGCGCAAGCTCCAGGTCGTGAGCCGCCAGAACCCCTCCGCGCTGATCGCCGGAGCGGTCGGCGCCGCCGCTGCCGTGGGCCTCGTCGTCTGGGGCGTCGCGAAGCAGATCATCGAGGACTGAGCGCCGGAGGGCCCGGGGCGCTAGCGTCCCGGGCCCTCCGGCGCCAGAGCCCCCGCCGCTTTTGTGCATCGGCACGAGCGGAGGGATGATGGATCAATGACCGATCAGACCGCCGGCACGGCGGGTCCCGTTCAGTCCGCCCCCGACACGAGCGCCGCCGCTCCGGCGCCGCAGCCCCCCGCCGATCAGGATCACTCCGATCAGGCCCTGGGGTACACGCTCTGGGCGGTTCTCCGCAGGGATCCCGCACGTCCGTTCACCCTCTCCAGCGACGCCGTGGATCCCGCGGTGAAGCAGTACGAGCACCTCGTCGCCCAGCTCGAGGGCGAGGGCGTGACCGTCCGCGGCACCTACGACGTCTCGGCCCTGCGCGCCGACGCCGACATCATGCTGTGGCTCACGGGCCCGGCGCCCGAGGAGCTGCAGCGGGCCTACCGCGAGCTGCGGCGCACGGAGCTGCTGGTCGGCCTCCTGCCGACGTGGAACGCGATGGGCGTGCACCGCGACGCCGAGTTCAGCTCGAACCACCTCCCCGCCTACATGCGCGGGAAGGCGCCGGCCCGCTGGCTCACGGTCTACCCCTTCGTCCGCTCCTACGAGTGGTACATCCTCCCCGAGGAGGAGCGCCGCGCGATGCTCGCCCAGCACGGGCGCCAGGGCTCGCGGTTCCGCTCCGTCCTGACCAACACGGTCGCCTCGTTCTCACTCGGCGACTACGAGTGGATCCTCGCCCTCGAGGACGAGGAGCTCGTCAACCTCGTCGACCTCATGCGCGACCTGCGCGCCACCGAGGCCCGCCGCCACGTGCGCGAGGAAGTCCCCTTCTACACAGGACGGCGCATCGACGCCGACCAGATCGCCGAGGTGCTCCGATGAGCGACACGACAAGCGAGCCGATCCTCGTCCGCGGGGCCACCCCCGCGGCGGCGTCCGGCCCCGAGCACGTCGAGGTCCCCGTGGCGTACGACGCGATCCTCCTCGCCGGCTTCGGCGGGCCCGAGGGTCAGGACGACGTCATCCCGTTCCTCCGCAACGTCACCCGCGGCCGCGGCATCCCGGAGGAGCGCCTCGAGGAGGTCGCCCACCACTACCGCCACTTCGGCGGCGTCAGCCCGATCAACGCGCAGAACCGTGCGCTGAAGAAGGCGCTCGAGGCCGAGCTCGCGAACCGCGGCATCGACCTCCCCGTGCTCTGGGGCAACCGCAACTGGGCGCCCTACTTGAGCGAGGCCGTCGCCGAGGCGAAGGAGCGCGGGTTCACCAACCTGCTCGCCATCGCCACCAGCGCGTACTCCTCCTTCTCGTCCTGCAGGCAGTACCGCGAGGACTACGCGGCGGCGCTCGACGCGACCGGCCTCGAGGGCGAGCTGCGGATCGACAAGGTGCGCCAGTTCTTCGACCACCCCGGCTTCGTGATGCCGTTCATCAAGGCCGTCCACGACGGGCTCGACGAGCTGCGCGAGCGGATGCCCGACCTCGATGTCACGTCCGAGGTGGAGGTGCTGTTCTCGACGCACTCGATCCCCATGGCCGACGCCGAGCGCAGCGGACCCCACGAGCGCCACGACGACGGCACCGTCGTCGACGTGCACGAGTTCGGACCGGGCGGTGCCTACGAGGCGCAGCACCTCGCCGTCGCCGAGGTCGTCATGGCCGCCGCCACGGACGAGGACGTGCCCTGGCAGCTGGTCTACCAGTCGCGCTCCGGCCCGCCCACCCAGCCCTGGCTCGAGCCGGACATCAACGACGCCATCGCGGAGCTGCCGGCCCGCGGCCGCCGCGCGCTGCTGATCGTCCCGCTCGGCTTCGTGTCCGACCACATGGAGGTCATGTGGGACCTCGACAACGAGGCCCTCGAGACCTCGGAGGAGCACGGACTCGTCGCGCTCCGCGTCGCGACCCCCGGCACGGACCCGGTCTACGTCTCCGGCCTGATCGACCTGGTCCTCGAGCGCGTCAACGGCGTGCCGACCGAGGACCGGCCCTCGATGACGGCGCTCGGCCCCTGGTACGACGTCTGCCGCCCCGGTTGCTGCGAGAACGTGCGAGCGGGGTTCAAGCCCGCCCTGGCGGGAGTCGCACCGTGATGAGGAGTCGTCTGTCGTGAGCATCAGAGTCGGCACCCGCGCGAGCGCGCTCGCGGTGGCGCAGACCCGGATGACGGCCGATCTGATGTCGGCCGCCGCGGGGGTCCCCGTGGAGCTGGTGCGCATCGAGTCGGACGGCGACCGCATGCGCGGCTCGCTCGCCTCCCTCGGCGGCACCGGCGTGTTCGTCAGCGCCCTGCGCGACGCGCTGCTCGCCGGGCGCTGCGATGCGATCGTGCACTCGCTGAAGGACCTGCCCACCGCTCCGGTGGAGGGCCTGCTGCTCGGAGCGGTCCCCGAGCGGGAGGACCCGCGCGACGCGCTCTGCGCCCGCGACGGGCTCACCCTGGCGACCCTGCCGGTCGGAGCCCGCGTGGGCACGGGCTCGCCCCGCCGGCGCGCGGCGCTGCTGGCCGCCCGTCCGGACCTCGAGATCGTGGACATCCGCGGCAACATCGACACACGGCTCCGGAGGGTGCTGCCCGGCAGCGACTCGCCGCTGGACGCGATCGTGCTCGCCCTGTCCGGCCTGCGCCGCCTCGGCCGGGTCGACGCGATCACCGAGGTGCTCGGCTTCGACGTCTCCCCGCACGCCCCCGGTCAGGGAGCGCTGGCCATCGAGGTGCGCGACGAGGAGCCGTCGGAGGAGCTTCGCGCCGCTCTCGCAGCGGTCGAGCACGTGCCGACCCGCGCGGCGATCACGGCCGAGCGGTCGCTCCTCGCCTCCCTCGAGGCCGGGTGCGCCGCTCCGATCGGGGCCTCCGCGGTCGTCGAGGAGGACCGCGTCGTCCTGCACTGCGTGGTCTTCGCCGTCGACGGCGCGGCGTCCCTCGCACGGGAGGTCGCGGAGCCGGTCGATAACGGTTCGGTCGGCGGTGGTCGACACCGGGCGGATCCGCAGTATGGTGGTCGCGAACTGCCCGTCGTCGAAGCCGCGTTCCGTTGCGGCTCTCTGCTCGCTGACGCGCTTCTCGGTGCGGGTGCCGCCGAACTCGCACCCCTGGGAGCCCCTTCGTGATCGTCCCCGCCGCCTACTCCCAGTGGGAGAAGCCGTTGCAGGGGTGGCGCATCCTCGTCCCCCGCGGAGGCCCGTGGGGGGACGGTGTCGCCGCCGCTCTCCGAGCCAAGGGAGCCTCGCCCGTCGTCGCTCCGATGATCAACTTCGCGCCGACCGACGACTTCCCCGCGCTCGAGCAGGCCCTCGCCGACCTCGAGGCCGGCGCCTTCGACTGGATGACCGTCACGAGCGCCACCACGGTCGATGTCCTCTCCCTCCTGCGCACCACCGTGCCCGCGAGCACCAAGGTGGCGGCGGTCGGCGAGACCACGGCGGCCGCGCTCGTCGCCGCCGGGTACTCCGTCGACCTCGTCCCCTCCGAGGACAACTCCGCCCGCGGCCTCCTGGCCGAGTGGGAGGAGGCCACCGGCGGCCGACACCCCCTGCGCGTGCTGACGCTGCGGTCCGAGATCGCCAAGCCGCTGCTCACCGAGGGCCTCACCCGCATCGGGCACGACGTGCGCTCCGTGGTCGCCTACCGCACGGTCGGCGTCCCGGTGGAGGAGCGCGTCGTGGCGGATGTCGCCGGCGGAGCCGTGCACGCGATCCTCGTCACCTCGGGCAGCGTGGCGGAGCAGGTCCAGAAGCAGCTCGGCCCGGTGCCCGAGTCGATCCTCGTCGCCGCGATCGGGCCGCAGACCGCGAAGGACGCCCGCGCCTTCGGCCTGCGCGTCGACGTCGTCGCCGACGAGCGCTCGGCCTCCTCCCTCATCGACGCGGTCGCCGCCGTCGCCACGGAGCGCGCTCCCCGCTGAGCCGCCTCCCCGGCGCGACGTCGGCCGGGAGGGGCGGGCCTCGCCCCGCAGGCCAGGGATCCGCCTCTCGGCTGATGTCGTGCGTCCGGAGCACCTCCACGGGGTGAGGCGTCCGCGCTCCCGGGAGGTGCTCGGCGGGGCGGGATTACGCTGGAGGACATGACTGCCATCCGCCCGCGCCGCCTCCGCACGACCCCCGCACTCCGCCGTCTCGTCCAGGAGACGCGCATCCACCCGGCGCAGCTGATCCTGCCCCTCTTCGTGGCCGAGGGGACCACCGAGGCCCGGCCGATCGGGTCGATGCCGGGGGTGATGCACCACTCGCTGGACAGCGTCCGCGGAGCGGTGACGGAGGCGGCCGAGGCGGGGATCGGCGGTGTGATGCTGTTCGGCGTGCCGACCACGCGCGACGCGGTCGGCTCCGGTGCGACCGACCCCGACGGCGTGCTCAACGCCGCGACGCGGGTCGTCGTGGAGGAGGTCGGCGACGCGCTGGTCGTGCAGACCGACCTGTGCCTGGACGAGTTCACCGACCACGGCCACTGCGGTGTCCTCGACGACCGCGGGCGCGTCGACAACGACGCCACGCTCCTCCGCTACGAGGAGATGGCGCTCGCCCAGGCCGAGGCCGGCTCCCACCTGCTCGGGCTCTCGGGGATGATGGACGGCCAGGTCGGAGCGATCCGCGCCGCTCTCGACGGCGCCGGGCACCTGGACACCGCGATCCTCGCGTACTCGGCGAAGTACGCCTCCAGCTTCTACGGTCCGTTCCGCGAGGCCGTGCAGTCCACGCTCGAGGGCGATCGCCGCACCTACCAGCAGGACCCGGCGAACCGCCGCGAGGGCCTGCGCGAGGCGACCCTCGACCTCGCCGAGGGCGCCGACGTGGTGATGGTGAAGCCGGCCATGAGCTACCTCGACGTGCTCTCGGACGTCGCATCCGTCTCGGACGTGCCGGTCTGGGCGTACCAGGTGTCGGGGGAGTACGCGATGATCGAGGCCGCCGCCGCGAACGGCTGGATCTCGCGCGAGCCGGCGATCCTGGAGTCGGTCACGGGGATCCTCCGCGCGGGGGCCGACGCGGTTCTCACCTACTGGGCCGTCGAGATCGCTCGCGACCTGCTGAAGTAGCCGCTCCTCCTCCCGGGAGCGAGCCTCGGCATCTCGTCCGAAAGCGCTCCTCCGGCGCGAGGGCGCCGGGCGGCGCGCGTACCCTGGAGGGGTGACCACCTCGGCGAACGACACCCTGTACGAGCGTGCCCGGCACGCGATCCCCGGAGGCGTCAACTCGCCCGTCAGAGCGTTCCGCTCGGTCGGCGGGACCCCGCGCTTCATGGTCTCGGCCGCCGGCCCGTACATCACGGACGCGGACGGGCGCGAGTACGTCGACCTCGTCTGCTCCTGGGGCCCTGCCGTCCTCGGGCACGCGCACCCCGAGGTCGTCGCGGCCGTGCAGGAGGCGGCCGCCCGCGGTCTCTCGTTCGGCGCGTCCACTCCCGCCGAGACGGATCTCGCCGAGCTGGTCGAGGCGCGGATCACGGCCGGGGGAGTCTCGCCGATCGAGAAGCTCCGCCTGGTCTCCACCGGCACCGAGGCGACGATGACGGCGATCCGCCTCGCCCGCGGCGTCACCGGCCGCGACCTGCTGATCAAGTTCTCCGGCCACTACCACGGCCACTCCGACGGGCTGCTCGCCGATGCCGGCTCCGGTCTCGCGACCCTCTCGCTGCCCGCCTCCGCCGGCGTCACGGCCGCGACCGCGGCCCAGACGATCGTGCTGCCGTACAACGACCTCGAGGCGGTGCGCGCGGTCCTGGCCGAGCGTGGCGCCGACATCGCGGCGGTCATCACCGAGGCCGCGGCCGCCAACATGGGCGTGGTCGCTCCGGACCCGGGCTTCAACGCGGCCCTCGCCGAGCTCGTGCACGCGAACGGATCGCTGCTGATCATGGACGAGGTGCTGACCGGCTTCCGCGTGAGCGCCGGCGGCTGGTGGGGGCTCGAGAACCGCGGCGCCGAGGCTCCGTACCGGGCCGACCTCTACACCTTCGGCAAGGTCATCGGCGGAGGGATGCCGGTCGCGGCTCTCGGCGGCCGTGCGGACGTCATGGACCACCTGGCGCCGCTCGGGCCGGTGTACCAGGCGGGCACCCTCTCCGGGAACCCGGTCGCGGTGGCCGCGGGCATCCGGACGCTGCAGCTGGCCGACGACGCGGTCTACGCCTCGCTGGACGCCACGGCGCTGACGCTCCAGCGCGAGGTGTCGGCGGCGCTGACGGCCGAGGGCGTCGCGCACACGGTGCAGACGGCCGGGAGCCTCTTCAGCTTCATGTTCACGGACCTGGGCCGGCCGGTGCGCGACTACGCCGAGGTCCAGGCGCAGGAGTCGTTCCGCTACCCGGCGTTCTTCCACGCGATGCTCGATGCGGGCGTCTCGCTGCCGCCGTCGGTGTACGAGGCCTGGTTCGTCTCGGCCGCGCACGACGACGCGGCGATCGGGCGCATCGTGGACGCGCTGCCGGCGGCGGCGAAGGCCGCGGCGGCCGCTCGGGCGTAGGCTCCCGGGCCACCCGCGGATCAGGCGGGGGCCCGCCGCACCGGAGCTCCGGGCGGCGGTCGTTCCGCGCGCCCGGCCGCCGGCGTGCGGCGACCGGACAGGGGCCCTCAGCCCCGGCGCGAGACCGACTTCGGCAGCACGAACACCAGCGCGAAGGCGGCGACCGCCATCAGGGTGCTGAGGAGCATTGCGGGAGCCGCGGCGTCGAGGAAGCCCGAGGCGACCGTGTCCGGACCCGTGATGACGAGGCTCCCGAACAGCACGCTGCCGATGACCGCGATGCCCACGGCCGAGCCGATGCGCTGGATCGCCGAGATCACGCCGCTCGCCGCGCCCGCGTCCTGCGGGTCGACGGTCGAGACGATGAACTGCACGTTCGGGGCGATGAAGAAGCCGTTGCCGAGGCCCGCGATCAGCAGCGGCGGCAGGAGCTGCCAGTTGCTGATCGAGTCCGGGGTCGCGGTCAGCAGCACCAGCCAGACCCAGCCGAGCCCGACGGCGAGGAGTCCGCTGCCCATCACCAGGACGTTGCGGCCCAGGCGCGCGGTCATCCGGTTGCTCTGCGAGGAGCTGATGATGCTGCCGATCGCGAAGGGGATCGACACCAGGCCCGACTCGAGCGCGGTGTGGCCGAGGCCCGACTGCCAGAGCAGCGAGATGGTGAAGAAGATGCTCGTGAAGGCCGCGAAGTAGACCAGCGCGAGGATCACGCCTCCGGTGAAGGCCGGATGGCGGAACAGCGACGGCGGCACCAGGGGAGCGCGGCCGCGGCGGACATGGAGGACCTCCCAGGCGCCGAACGCGGCGAGGAGCAGGACTCCGCCGGCTATCGAGAGGAAGGTCCACAGCGGCCAGCCCTCGTCCTCGCCCTGGATGAGCGGGACGAGCAGGGCGACCAGGCCGCCGGAGACGAGCACGAGGCCGAGCCAGTCGACGCCTCCGCTCGGGGCGCGGTCGCCGGCCTCGAGGTCGCGACGGGCGGGGAGGAGGACCGCGGCGGCGATCAGGGTCGCGACGCCGATGGGCAGGTTCACCCAGAAGACCAGGCGCCAGCCGTTCTCGTCGCCGAAGGCCTGGATGATCAGGCCGCCGATGATCGGGCCGAGCGCCGACGAGACGCCGAGGACCGCGCCCATGACCGCGAACGCCTTGCCGCGCGAGGGACCGCGGAACAGGAGCTGGATGTAGGCGTTGACCGCCGGGACGAAGACGCCGCCCGCCAGGCCCTGCACGATGCGGGCGATGACGAGCTGGGTGTCGTCCGCGGCCAGTCCGCACGCGAAGCTGGCGACGGTGAAGAGGGCGATGCCGCTGACGAAGACCCACTTGTGCCCGAAGCGGTCGCCGAGGCGGCCGGCGGGGATGAGGGCGAGGCCGAACGCGAGGGCGTAGCCGGAGATGATCCAGGAGAGCGTCGACTCGGAGGCGTCGAGCGTGGTGCGGATGGTGGGCAGCGCCACGTTCACGATGGTCGTGTCGAGCAGGGCGATGAACATGCCCGCGAGCAGGACGATCAGCGAGCGCCAGGCGCGCTTGTCGGGGGCGGGAGGGGCGCCGGTCGATCGGGCGGTCGACGTCTCGGTCATCGCAGGAGTGCCTTTCGAGCGGGGGGGGGAAGGGGTGGTCCGTCAGACCTGTTCGAGGGACGCGACCGGATGTGAATGCTCGCAGGAGAAACCGGGTTTCCGCACGCCGGGATCTGTGGGGGCCTTCAGGCGGAGGGCTCGCCGCAGGCTCGCCTCGCGGGGCGTCAGCGGATGCGCGACTCCGCCAGCCGGGCGCAGTCGATGCAGAGCTCGGCCGTGGGCCGGGCGGCGAGGCGGGCGGCTCCGATCGGGCGGCCGCACGAGGCGCAGTCCCCGTAGCCGCCGGTGCCGAGGCGGGTGCGAGCGGCGTCGAGCTCGCGTGCCGTGCGGCCGAGAGCGTCGCGGACTCCGGCCATCCGCGACCACTCGGCCGAGAGCGGCGTGCCCTCCGGGTCGTGCTCGTCATCGGCGGTGCCGTCGGCACGGTCGCGCAGGAGCTCGGCCAGCGAGGCCTCGAGCCGGGCCGCCTCGTCGCGCGTCTCGGCCTGCCGCTCGGCCAGCAGCGCGTCGAGGAGGCGCGCCTCGTCCGGATCCATCGGCATCCGACCATGCTGCCACCCACGCGGGCGGCGGGGCATCGTTGTGCGATCCGGCGCTGACCCGGCGGCGGGCGGCGGGGCACACTAGAGGCATGCCCGTCGTGACCGTGCTCCCCGACCGCCTCGAACTCCGCCTCACCGCGGCCGAGCGACTGCTCGCGTTCCACCGCAGCGACGTCGTCGTCGACCGGTCGAGCATCCGCTCGGCCACGGTCACCGAGGACCCCTGGATCTGGGTGCGGGGCATCCGCGCGCCGGGCACCGCGGTGCCGCTCACGCTCGCGGCCGGCACGTGGAAGTTCCACGGCGGCAAGGACTTCCTGCTGATCAAGCGCACCGCCTCGGCCGTCGTGATCGACCTGGTCGACGAGGACTACTCCCGCCTGATCGTGAGCACCAAGCACGCTCCCGAGCTGATCGCGGCCCTCCAGCTGGGGACGACGACCGCGGCGATCCCCGTGATCGAGACCGACGACCTCGTGATCGTCCCCGAGGTCGCCGAGCAGGCGGAGCGGGCCCAGGCGGCCGCCGCGAAGAAGAAGGCGAAGGCGGCGAAGGCCGCGGCCGTGGCCGCGGAGGCGGCGGGTCCGGCGACGGTGGTCGAGGGTCAGGAGGCGGCGAGCGGCGTGAGCGCGGCGGCCGCGGCTCCGGAGGCGGACGGCGCCGCGGAGGACGTCGCGGCTCCGACGGAGTCAGCAGCGGGGGCCGCTCCGAAGAGCCCGAAGGCCACGCCGAAGGGCGCTCCGAAGACGAGTGCTCGGACCGCCGCGAGCACGCCGGCCGGGTCCGGGGGTTCCGCGCCCGTGGACGTCATCGGCTCCGAGCCGATCGAGTCCGCAGCCCCGATGAAGCCCGCGGAGCCGAAGCCCGCCGAGCCGAAGCCCGCGGAGCCGAAGCCCGCCGGGCCGAAGTCCGCGGGATCGAAGCCCGCCGAGCCGAAGCCCGCCGGATCCGAGTCCGCCGAGCCCGCCCCCGCGAAGCCGGCTCCGGCCGCGAAGCCCGCGCCGAAGCCCCGCACGCCGGCGAAACCCCGCGCCGCGCGCCCCGACTCCTCCGTCGGTCACGCGTCGGCCGAGCCGAGCGGCGCCACCGAGGCCGCGGAGTAGCGCACCGCCGCACGAGCAGCAGCCACGCAGCGCCGGCCGAGGCGCCCACTCCTCCACGCTCGAGGCGGGCGGACGTCCTCCGCCGACGCCGTGCCCTCAGGCGCGGACGTCCACCAGCGTCCGACCGTGCGAGCGGCCGGCGAGCACGTCCTCGGCCGCGTCGACCGCCCCGCCGAGCGGCACCGTCGTCGTCAGCTCGTCGAGCAGCTCCAGGTCGAGGTCGTGAGCGAGGCGGCGCCAGGCCTCCTCGCGGAGCTTGCGCGGCGCCTCCACCGAGTTGATGCCGGCCAGCGTCACTCCGCGCAGGATGAACGGCATCACGCTCACCGGCAGGTCCGGGCCCTGCGCGAGACCGCACGCCGCCACGGTGCCGCCCCACCGCGTCTGCGCGAGGGCGTTCGCGAGCGTGTGCGAGCCGGCGGAGTCCACCGCTCCCGCCCAGCGCTCGGACTGCAGCGGCTTCCCGCCCTCCTGCAGCTCGGCGCGGTCGATGACGTCGGAGGCGCCGAGGCGCTGGAGCAGAGCGCCGTGCTCGCCGAGCCGGCCGGTCGAGGCGACGACCTCGTGGCCGAGGCGCGCCAGGAGCGCGACGGCGAGCGACCCCACGCCTCCCGAGGCCCCCGTCACCAGGACGGGACCGCTGCCCGGCCGCACGCCGTGCCGCTCGAGCGCCAGCACGGCCAGCATCGCCGTGAAGCCCGCGGTGCCGATCGCTCCGGCCCGTGCCGCCGAGATGGCGCCGGGCAGCCGGAGCAGCGACGCGGAGTCGACACGCGCCCGCTCGGCGAGCCCGCCGTCGTGGCGCTCGCCGAGGCCGGCGCCGTTGAGCACCACCCGGTCGCCGGAGTCGAAGCGCTCGCCCGCCTCGCCGTCCGCGTACTCCACGGTGCCGACCAGGTCGATGCCGGCGACGAGCGGGGTGCGGCGCACGATCCCGGGCCGCCCCGCCAGCGCCAGGGCGTCCTTGTAGTTGACGCTCGAGTACTCGACGGCGATCGACACGTCGCCGTGCGAGCGGTCGGGATCGTCGCGCTCGAGGAGGCGGGCTCGGTTGGGGGTGTCGGTGTCGGAGTCGGAGTGCCGCTCGACGACGATGGCTCGGTACATTGGCCCACGCTACGCCCGCGGGCCCGCGGCCGGGCGGTCAGTTCAGGGGCCGGGTGCCCTCGGGGAGCGATCCGCCGGAGTAGAGGGCGGCGGCCGCGTCCTGGAGCGCCGTCAGGGCGACGCGCTGCGTCCACGGACCGTAGGAGACGCGGGCCAGCCCGAGCTCCTCGAAGCGGGCGGGGGACTGGGATCCGGGGACGCCGATGACGCTGACGCGCTGCCGCCCGAGGGCGGCGACGAGGGACTCCAGCTCGGCGTCCTGGAGCAGCCCGGGGACGAAGAAGCAGGTGGCGCCGGCGTCGAGGTAGGCGCGGCCGCGCTCGACGGCGTCGGCCAGGACCTCGCCGCGGTCGCGGTCGCCGGCGCGGAGGAGCACGTCCGTGCGGGCGTTGAGCACGAAGGGCACCGCCTCCTCCTCGGCCGCGGCGACGGCCTTCTCGACCGCCCGCAGCGCCTCCGGGAGCGGCTTCGCCTGGTCCTCGAGGTTCGCGCCCACGACGCCGATCCCGATCGCGCGCCGGACCGTCTCGCCCGCGTCGCCGTAGCCCGCCTCGAGGTCGGCCGAGACCGGGACCTCGACGGCGGCGACGATGCGCTCGATCATGCCGAGGTGCAGCTCCAGCGGGATCCGCTCGCCGTCCTCGTAGCCGAACGCCGCCGCGATGGAGTGGCTGGCGGTCGCGAGCGCCCGGGTCTCCGGGAGCGCGGCGATCGTGGTCGCGCTGATCACGTCCCAGACGTTCACCACCTGCAGCAGCTCGGGGGCGGTGTGGAGGTCGACGAGGGTGCGCCCGCGCGCTTCGATGCTCATGGCACGAGCGTAGGGCCCGCGTGCGCGGCGCAGGCCGCCGCATCGCAGTCCGCGCACACGACGAGCTGGGCGCGGCAGGAGAGGTCGGTGCAGTTGCGCATCCGGCTGGTCGGCGCGGCGCACGAGGTGCAGCGGCCCAGCACCTCGGCGTCGGGGGAGAAGGAGACGGAGCCGCGGCCGTCGAAGACGTACAGGGCCCCCTTCCACAGACCGCGGTCGCGCCGCGCCTCGGCGTAGCGGACGACGCCTCCGTCGAGCTGGTACACCTCGCCGAAGCCGCGCGCCGTCATCAGGCTCGACAGCACCTCGCAGCGGATGCCGCCGGTGCAGTACGTGACCACGGGCCGGCCCTTGAGGTGGTCGTAGACGCCGGCGTCGAGCTGCTCGACGAACTCGCGGGTGCTGGAGACCCCCGGCACGATCGCCCCCTCGAACCTGCCGATCTCGGCTTCGAAGGCGTTGCGGCCGTCGAAGAGCACCACGTCGTCGCGCTCGGCGACGAGGGCGTCCAGCTGGTCCGGGTCGAGCCGCGGAGCCGTCCCGACGACCCCGTCGGCGTCGACCCGCAGCTCGTCGGGCGCGCCGAACGAGACGATCTCGTCGCGCACCTTCACCGAGAGACCGGGGAAGTCGAGGCTGCGGCCGTCGTCGTCGAGGCCGGAGCCGTCGCTCCACTTCACCTCGAGTCCGTGGAATGCCGAGTGCTCACGGGTGCGGCGGACGTAGCGCTTCAGGGCGTCCATCCCGCCGCCCAGCGTGCCGTTCACCCCGTGCTCCGAGATCAGCAGGCGCCCGCGCAGGCCCAGCGACTCGCACAGCTCGCGCTGCCACAGCCGCACGGACTCGGGGTCGGCCAGCGGCACGAAGCGGTAGAACAGCAGGATCTTCGGCAGCACCGGCACATCCTACGAGGACGTCCGGACCGGGGCGCGGCGTGTGGCAGCATCGTCGGGTGCCCGACGCCTCCGCCCCCGTGCCGCACTCCCGCCTCGAGGACGTCTTCGGTCTCGTCACCGGTGCGTTCGTCGTGTCGCTCGGCCTCTACCTGCTGCGCGCGAGCCAGGCGGTCACGGGCGGCACCGCGGGTCTCGCACTGCTGCTGGGGTACCCGCTCGACATCCCGTTCGGCGTGATCCTCGTCACGGTCAACGTGCCGTTCCTCGCCCTCTCGCTGTGGAAGAAGGGCTGGCGCTTCACGCTGCGGACCATGTTCTCGATCGTGCTGGTCTCGGTCCTGGCGGGCCTGCACCCGCTGGCGTTCGGCGAGCTGCGGATCGAGCCCGTCTACGGCGTCCTCACGGGCGACGTGCTCGCGGGGATCGGCCTCCTGATCCTCTTCCGGCACGGGTCGAGCCTGGGCGGATTCAGCATCGTCGCCCTGATCGCGCAGGAGCGGCTCGGCTGGCGGGCGGGCTACGTGATGATGGCGCTCGACGCGTGCGTGGTCGCGGCCGCGCTGCTGGTGGTGCCTCCGCTGAACGTGCTGATCTCGGCGGCGGGAGTGGTGGTGCTCAACCTGGTCCTGGCGTTCAACCACCGGCCCGGGCGCTATCTCGGGTCCTGACCCCCTCCGCAAGCCCTTCGGCGCGCACCGCCGGGTTCCTAGGCTGGGGGCGCGGGCCCCCGCCCGCCCTTCCCGAACGGAGAAACCGGATGTCCGACTGGACCTACGACCCCTACGCCCGCCTCGGCGAGGTGCCGACCTTCGCGCTCGAGAGCGACGACATCGCCGACGGTGCGCCCCTGTCCGCCCGCCACTACGGCGAGGGCTCCGGCGGGGAGGACGTCTCGCCGCACCTGCGCTGGTCGGGAGCCCCCGCCGAGACGAAGAGCTTCGCCGTGACGGTGTTCGACCCCGACGCGCCCACCGGCTCCGGCTTCTGGCACTGGGCCGTCTACAACCTCCCGGCCGACACCACGGAGCTCCCCACGGGAGCCGGAGCCGCCGGCTTCGAGCTGCTCCCGGCGGGCGCGCAGACGCTGCCCAACGAGATGCGGCTGCGCCAGTTCGTCGGAGCGGCGCCGCCGGACCGCGAGCACCGCTACTTCTTCGTGGTGCACGCCCTCGACGTCGAGTCGCTCGACCTCGATCCGGAGTCGACGCCGGCGATCCTCGGCTTCAACGCGCACTTCCACACCCTCGCGCGGGCGCAGATCGTCGCCACGGCGACGCCGGACGGCGCGAAGGGCTGACCCGCTCCGCGGGGAGCGCGCGCTACCCGAAGAGGGTGCGCGCCTCCTCGTAGCGGGCGTCCGGGACCGTCTTGAGGGTGCCGAGCGCCTCGGCGAAGTCCACGTGGTAGATGTCGGTGCCGCGCAGGGCGACCATGCGGCCCCAGTGCTCGGCGACGACGGAGTCGATGGCGGCCATGCCCAGGCGGGTCGCGAGGACGCGGTCGAACGCGGTGGGCGTGCCTCCGCGCTGGATGTGGCCGAGCGTCGTGGCACGGGTCTCGATGCCGGTGCGCTCCTCGATGAGCGGGGCCAGCAGCTCGCCGATGCCGCCGAGGCGGGGCCGGCCGAAGGCGTCGAGGCCGCGCTCGGAGTGGGCGTCGTCCATCGTGTCGAGCGAGAAGCCCTCGGCGACCACGACGAGCGGTGCGCGCCCGCGGTCCTGCGCGCTCTGCACCCACTCGACGATCTGGTTTAGGGAGGTGCGCTTCTCCGGGATGAGGATGACGTGGGCGCCCGCGGCCATGCCGGAGTGCAGGGCGATCCAGCCGACGTGGCGGCCCATGACCTCGGCGACCATGCAGCGGCCGTGCGAGTCGCCGGTGGTGCGGAGGCGGTCCATCGCGTCGGTCGCGATGCCGACGGCGGTGTCGAAGCCGAAGGTGTAGTCGGTGGCGCCGAGGTCGTTGTCGATGGTCTTCGGGACGCCGACGATCTTGAGGCCCGCGTCCGTGAGGCGCTTGGCCGCCGCCAGGGTGCCCTCGCCGCCGATCGCGATGATCGAGTCGATGCCGTTGCGGTCCATCATCTCGGCGATCTTCTCGGGGCCGCCGTTCTCGCCCTCGAAGGGGTTCGTCCGGCTGGTGCCGATGATCGTGCCGCCCTGCTTGGCGATGCCCTGGATCTCGGGGCGGCCCAGGGGCAGGAGGTCGCCGTCGACCACTCCGCGCCAGCCGTTCCGGAAGCCCACGAACTCCTGGTCGTAGACCTTGATGCCCTTGTAGACGGCACCGCGGATGACGGCGTTGAGGCCGGGGCAGTCGCCACCGGAGGTCAGGATCCCGATCTTCACCCGCTCAGGTTAGAGGACCCGGTGAACGGATGTGCACGCGGACGACGACGGGCCCCTCCTCGCCGCCCCGAGGAAGGGCCCGTCGTCGTGCTCGGTGCTGGTGGGACTAGGTCGTGACGAGCTCGCCGTTGACGCCGCGGGGGAAGAATCCGCCGGTGCGCGTCCCGGCCGCGGGGTTCAGGTACACGATGTTGAGGACCTGGCCCGGGGTGCGGCTGAACGCGATGGAGCTGCCGTCGGTCGGGACGATGTTCGCCTGGCCGTTGACCTTGACGCCCTGGTCGAGGTCGGTCTTGCCGTCGAGGCTGTCGCGCGCGTCGGAGAGCTTGTTCGCCGAGTCGGACAGGTCGGCGGCGTAGATCGCCGAGCGGATCGCGCCCGCGTGGTACGCCTCCACCGCGAGGATGCCGGCGGCCGCGTCGAGGTAGGTCTTCGACTGGATGAGCGGGGCGGCGCCCTTGTAGGCGGTCACTCCCACGTCCTCGAAGACGAAGGCGCCGAGCAGGAAGTTCGACTCGCTCGCGAACGGGTCGAACGACTGACCGGCCTTGATCAGCCCCGCCGCAACGGCGGCGGAGTTGAAGCTGTCCTTCAGGTTGATCGCCGGGCGGGCCACCTTCGCGGTGCCCAGCGCGGCCCGCAGGAACTGCACGTGGGCCTTCTCGTCGTTCGCGACCTCGGTGGCGAAGCTCTTCAGCCACGGGGTCTTGAAGTCGACGGGGCGGCCGCCGATGACGCCGCCGGGCGTGCCCTTGCCGGTCACGTCCGAGCCGCCGAGGCCGGTGCCGTAGACGGCGCGGAGGTAGAACTCGGCCTCGAGGTACTCGAGGTTGAGGGCGAAGTTGAGGATCGAGGCGTCGCTGGGGCCGCTGGCAGCGACCTCCTCGGCGGAGGCGGTGGGCGCGGCGAGGGCCGCGGCTCCGATGCCGAGGCCGGCGACGCCGGTGGCCTCGAAGAAGCGGCGACGGTCGAGAGCGGTCTCAGAGCTCTTGACGATCGCGTTGCGGATGAAGGTCGTGTCGAACATGTGCGCATCTCCAGTGGTAGGCGGGTGCCGGGCGGCTGGAGCGCCGCCGCGACAGCGCGAAGCTACGCCCGGGATCGACCTGCTGACCAGTGGAAACGGGCGATCGGATCCGCGCATGTGTTCACGCCGTCTGAACCAATCCGCCGGGCGTGTCGCTCCGAACACGTCGTGGATGGGGGTTCTGTGGAGGAGCGTCCGATCCGGTGTCGGAGCCGCCGGTTACCATCACTGCGTGTCGATCCCCGCCCCTGCTCCGGAGCCCGCCTGGGCGACGGTCTACGCGCCGGCGGAGCCGGTGAGCCTCGCGCTCACCCTCCGCACGCTGCTGCGGGGCTCGGGCGACCCGACCATGCTCCTCGACGCGTCCGGCTTCTGGCGGGCGTTCCGCACGCCGCTCGGCCCGGGCACCCTGCATCTGCGGCAGGCGGTGGACGGCGCGGTCCACGCGCGCGCCTGGGGCGGGGGAGCGGAGTGGCTGATCGACGCGGTCCCCGAGCTCCTCGGCCACGGCGACGACTGGAGCGGGCTCGACCTGTCGGCCCACGCGCCGCTCGCCGAGGTGCTCCGCCGCTCGTCGGGCCTGCGCCTCACGCGCGCGAACCTGGTGTTCGAGATGCTCGCGCCGTCGGTCCTCGAGCAGAAGGTCACGAGCACGGAGGCGTGGCGCGCCTACCGGGTGCTGGTGCGCCTCCACGGGGAGCCCGCCCCGGGGCCGGTCGCTCTGCACGTGGCTCCGAGCGCGCAGCAGTGGCGGCGCGTGCCCTCGTGGGACTGGCACCGCGCGGGAGTGGATCCGCGGCGCTCGCGGACCGTCCTCACCGCCGCGCTCGTCGCCTCCGGCCTCGAGCGGACCCTCGCGCTCGGGCGGGGCGGCGACGAGGTCGCCCGCCGGCTGCAGTCGGTGCCGGGGATCGGGCCGTGGACGGCGTCCGAGGTGATGATGCGCGCCCACGGAGATCCGGACGCGGTCAGCGTGGGCGACTACCACCTGGCCGCGGCCGTCGGCTTCGCGCTCACGGGCCGGCTCGGGGTCGACGACGACGGCATGCTCGAGCTCCTCGAGCCGTGGCGCGGGCACCGGCAGCGTGTCATCCGGCTGATCGGCTGCAGCGGAGCGAGGAAGCCGCGGCACGGCCCGCGGATGACCATCCAGGACCACCGCCGGCACTGATCCGCTCCTCCACAGGGGCGGCTCGCGGGCGAGTCGGCGCGACCACCGCGTCACGCCGCGTCCGGGCGGCGGGTCGGGCTTAGCCTCGGAGGATGCAGCAGTCGACGACCCCAGGTGTGCCCGGCAGCGACCCGGAGCGCGAGCCCGACGACGCGGCCGTGCGGAGCGGGGTCGACGCGACGATCGGTGGTCGGACGCCGGAGGGCGGCACGGGGTCGGACGACGAGGTCGAGGCCGGTGAGGCGCGCGACTCCGTGAGCGGGGCCGAGGTCGTGCCGGCGCCGGAGTCCGCGTCCGAGGACGTGGCCGAGCCTCAGGACGACCAGGAGTCCGACGCTGAGGACGTGGCCGAGCCTCAGGACGAGCAGGAGTCCGACGCTGAGGACGAGGACCTGCGCGAGCCCGGTGTTCAGGACGAGGACGAGGTCGTGCGCGACGCTCAGGACGAGGCCGTGAGCGAGCCCGATGCAGAGGACGAGGTCGTGCGCGACGCTGAGGACGAGGTCCTGCGCGGGCCCGACGCCGCGTCGGAGTCGGAGCTCGCCGCGCCCGCCGCCGCCGAGCCCGAGGTCGACGACCGCCCGATGATCGAGCGCGTCGAGTCCCTGGTCCGCCGCTGGATCGCGCGCAGCGGCGAGTTCCCGGTCGAGCCCGCCGCCCAGCGGCTCGCGGGCGTGCTCCAGGACCCGAACGGACTCGACTTCACCGTCGGGTTCGTCGACGGCGTCGCCCGGCCCGAGGACCTCTCGGTCGCGGCCGAGAACCTCGCGGCGCTCACCGCGAAGACGCCCGCCTTCCTCCCCTCCTACCTGCGCGCCGCGATCAGCACCGGCGGCGCCGTCGGCCCCGTGCTGCCCTGGGTGGTCGTGCCCGCGGCCCGCCGGGTCCTCCGCCGCCTCGTCGGGCACCTCGTGGTCGACGCCTCGGAGGCGCGTCTCGGTGCGGCCGTCGCCGCGCTGCGCGAGGGCGGCGACCGGCTCAACCTCAACCTCCTCGGCGAGGCCGTGCTCGGCGAGCGCGAGGCCCGCCGCCGCCTCGAGGGGACCCTCCGCCTGCTCGAGCGGCCGGACGTCGACTACGTCAGCGTCAAGGTCTCGAGCGTCGTCAGCCAGCTGTCGATGTGGGCCTTCGAGGAGGAGGTCGACCGCGTCGTGGAGCGTCTCACCCCGCTCTACCAGGCCGCCGCGTCCGGAGCCGACCCCACCTTCATCAACCTCGACATGGAGGAGTACCGCGACCTCGACCTGACGGTCGCCGTGTTCCGGCGCCTCCTCGAGCAGCCGGGCATGCTCGACCTCGAGGCGGGCATCGTCCTGCAGGCCTACCTGCCCGACTCCGTCCGCGTGCTCGACGAGCTGACCGGGTGGGCGCAGGAGCGCCGGGCCCGCGGCGGAGCCCCGATCAAGGTGCGCGTCGTGAAGGGCGCGAACCTCGCGATGGAGCGGGTCGACGCGGCCCTGCACGACTGGCCGCTCGCGACGGTCGGCAGCAAGGTGGAGGCCGACACGAACTACAAGCGCCTGCTCGACCGGGCACTGCGGCCGGAGCGCGTCGACGCGGTGCGCGTGGGCGTCGCCGGGCACAACCTCTTCGACCTCGCCTGGGCGTGGCTCACGGCGACCGAGCGCGGGGTGACCGGCGCGGTCGAGATCGAGATGCTGCTCGGGATGGCGACCGGGCAGGCGCGCGCCGTCCGCGAGGACGTGGGACGCCTCCTCCTCTACACGCCCGTCGTGCACCCGCACGAGTTCGACGTGGCCATCTCGTACCTCATCCGCCGGCTCGAGGAGAACAGCAGCCCCGAGAACTTCCTCTCGGCCGCGTTCCGCCTCGACGACGAGGAGGTGCTGCAGCGGGAGCTCGGCCGCTTCCGCGCCTCGCTCGAGGCCCTCGACGACTCCGTCCCGCCGCCGAACCGCACGCAGGACCGCCTGCGGGAGTGGTCCTCCGGCTCCGGCCGCCGCCTCGTGCAGGAGCACGCCCGCGCCGGCGAGCGGGCGCAGGACCCGGCCGCCGCGGGCCTGACGCAGGCCGTCCTCGGCCTCAGCCGCGGCTCCGGTGCCGCCGCCGCGACCGCGGGCTTCCACAACGAGCCCGACACCGACCCCGCCCTCCCCGGCAACCGCCGCTGGGCGCGCCTGATCACCGAGCGCATCGCCGGCTCGACCATCGGAGCGGGCACGGCCGACGCCGCGCGCGTGAGCACCGAGGCGGAGCTCCAGGAGGTGCTGCGCGCGGTGTCCCGCCGCGCGGAGCGCTGGGGCGAGCGCCTGGGCTACGACCGAGCGGCCGTGCTCGACCGCGCCGGCCTCGTCCTCGCCGCGAACCGCGACCGCCTGATCGAGGTGATGGCCTCCGAGACCGGCAAGACGATCGCCGAGGCCGACCCCGAGGTCTCCGAGGCCATCGACTTCGCCCACTACTACGCCACCCGCGCCCGCGAGCTCGACGCCGTCACCGGGGCCACCTTCGTCCCCGCGCGGGTCACCGTCGTCGCTCCGCCGAGGAACTTCCCGGTCGCCATCCCGGCCGGATCGATCCTCGCGGCGCTCGCCGCCGGCTCCGGAGTCGTGGTGAAGCCGGCGCCCCAGGCCCGCCGCTCGGCGGCTGTGCTCGTCGAGGCGCTCTGGGACGCGGGCGTCCCGCAGGAGCTCCTCGCCCTGGTCGACCTCGACGAGGAGGAGCTGGGACGGGCGCTGATCACCGACCCCCTCGTGGACCGCGTGCTGCTCACCGGCTCCTACGAGACCGCCCGCCTCTTCCGCTCCTGGCGGCCCGGCCTCGCACTGCAGGCCGAGACCAGCGGCAAGAACGCGATCATCGTCACTCCCCACGCCGACTACGACCTCGCCGTCGCCGACATCGTCCGCAGCGCCTTCGGGCACGCCGGCCAGAAGTGCTCCGCCGCCTCCCTGGTGATCCTGGTCGGCTCGGTCGCCCGCTCCAAGCGCTTCCGCGCCCAGCTGGTCGACGCCGTCACGTCGCTCCGCGTCGGCCGGCCCGACGACCCGTCGGCGGTGATGGGGCCGCTCATCGAGGAGCCCACCGGCAAGCTCCTGCACGCGCTCACCACGCTGGGCGGAGGCGAGTCGTGGCTCGTCGAGCCGCAGCGGCTCGACGAGAGCGGCACGCTCTGGTCGCCCGGGATCCGCGAGGGCGTCACCGAGGACAGCTACGTCCACCTCACCGAGTTCTTCGGCCCGGTGCTCGGGATCATGCACGCGGCGACCCTCGAGGACGCCGTCCGGATGCAGAACGGCACCGAGTACGGGCTCACGGCCGGGCTCCACTCCCTGCACGCCGACGAGCTCGCCCTCTGGATCGACTCGGTCGAGGCGGGCAACCTCTACGTCAACCGGGGCATCACCGGAGCCATCGTCCGGCGCCAGCCCTTCGGCGGCTGGAAGCGCTCGTCCGTCGGCGGCGGCGCGAAGGCGGGCGGACCCAACCACCTCATCGGCCTCGGCTCCTGGAAGCCCTCGCCCGCGCGCTCCTCCTCGACGCTGCACCTGCGCGGCCTCGACGACCGCGCGCGCCAGTTCATCGAGGCGGCCCAGTCCTCGCTCCGGTTCGAGCAGTTCGACCTGCTCCGCCGCTCCGCCCTCTCCGACCAGCTCGCCTGGGCGACCGAGTTCGGCGTCGTCACCGACATCTCGAAGGTCGGCGTCGAGCGGAACCTGTTCCGCTACCTCCGCGTGCCGATCGCGCTGCGCCTGGCCGACGGCGGCGACCTCGGAGAGCTCCTCCGCGTCATCGCCGCGGGCCTGCTGACCCGCTCCCGGATGGACATCTCCACGTCCCTCCCGCTCCCGCCGCGGGTCCAGGAGATGCTCGGCGGCGACGAGCTCGCCGAGATGGCGGGCCTCGTCCCGCGCATCGTCGTCGAGACCGACGCCCAGTGGCTCGAGCGCGCCGCGGCCGGCCGCATCACGGCGCCGCGCATCCGCATCATCGGCGACATCGTCTCCGACCGCGTCGACGGCTATGCGGGCCCGCAGGCCCCCGGCAGCCCGACGCACGGACAGCAGGCCGTCGTCCGCCGATCGTCCGACTCGACCGGCTCCTTCACCGACGTCGTCGCCGGCATGACCCGCGGCAGCACGGGAACTCCGGTCCCGCTCACCCGCGCCGACGGATCCCGCGTCCCCCTCGCGACCGCCCTCGCCGAAGCCCTCGGCGGCGCCCTCGACACCGCCGTCTACGCCGACCCGGTCACCCCCGCCGGCCGCGTCGAACTGCTGCCCTTCCTCCGCGAGCAGGCGATCTCGATCACGAACCACCGCTTCGGCAACCCGATCGATCTGAGCGACGACGTGCTGTAGTCGATTCCACGCCCGTCCCTGACGGGCGTGGCGCGGTCGGCTTCGCGACGGGGTGCGTTCTGTGGAGCGGGGGGCGTTCGGCTACAGCGATCCGCTGGTACGCGGATCGCTGGTTCGCCTCGGGGGTGGTGCTCGCGGGGATGGTGTGGATTCTGTGTGGCGCGGTCGGCTTCTCGACGGGGTGCGTTCTGAGGAGCGGGGGCGTTCGGCTACAACGATCCGCTCGCACGCGGATCGCTGGTTCGCCTCGGGGGTGGTGCTCGCGGGGATGGTGTGGATCGTGTGTGGCGCGGTCGGCTTCTCGACGGGGTGCGTTCTGAGGAGCGGGGTGCGTACGGCTGCAGCGATCCGCTGGTATGCGGATCGCTGGTTCGCCTCGGGGGTGGTGCTCGCGACTGGTTCGGAACGCGGGTCGCGAGGGCCGACGGAGGGACTTACTTGTCGCGGCAAGTAGTGGGTAGGGTGGGGGGATGAGTGCGCCCGAGACACGCTGGCTGACGCCCGATCAGCTCGACGCCTGGCTGCGCTTCATCGCGGTCGTGGAACTGCTGCCGGGGGCCCTCGACACGCAGCTGCAGCGCGACGCGGGACTCACGCACTTCGAGTACCTGACGCTGGCGATGCTGTCCGAGGCGCCCGACCGCGCCCTCCGGATGACCACGCTCGCCGCCCGCACCAACGCGACCCTGCCCCGCCTCTCGCACGTGGTGACCCGCCTCGTCGCCCGCGGCTACCTCGAGCGCCGCCCCTGCGCCTCCGACGGCCGCGCCACGAACGCGGTGCTCACCGACGCCGGCCTCCAGAAGATCGTCGACACGGCGCCCGGTCACGTCGCGACCGTGCTGGCCGACGTCATCGATCCGCTCGACGCCGAGCAGATCCCGCAGCTGGCCGACATCATGTCGCGCATGCTCGCCCGGCTCGACCCCGAGGGCAGGATGACGGTCGACGCCGTGCGCTCCTCGCTCGGAGACCCCGACACCCGCTCCTGCTGAGCGCACCGACCCCTCGCTCCCGGGGCGGACCGGCCTCGGCCGCGGCCGAATTCATGTACAGGGACTCCCGGACGTGCCCGTCAGGGTCCTTGAGGCCGCGCCCGCATGGAGCCGAGGTCCTGCACCGCGACCGGCTCGGCGCCGCCGGAGGCCGGCCCGTTCCCGAGCACCTCGCCGACCTCCTCCCTGCTGCCGACGCTCACCGCGAAGAGGCCCTGCACCCGGGAGCGCGCGTCGATGATCTCCTTCGATCTGGAGGTCGAGAAGGAGGGGTGCGGGAGGAGCATCGCGGACACGTGCTCGGAGGCGACGGAGCAGGCGGCGTCGTCGCTGAACAGCGGATTCAGGGCTGAAAAGGAGATCCAGGGTCCGGCCGAGCGCCGGGGAGAACGCCCTCGAGCGCTCCGGATCCGTGAACGGGAGGTCGACGAGGATCGAGTCGACGGCCCTCCTCGTCAGTACAGCGATCGGCCGCGCGACACGCGGGAGTCCGTGCCATCATCGCCTCGTGCAGTTCACCACGACGCTCTTCCAGATCGGCAACAACACCGGCATCGAGGTGCCGCCCGAGGTCCTCGAGGCACTCGGCGGCGGCAAGCGTCCCGCCGTCGCGGTGACGGTGAACGGCTACCGCTTCACCAGCACGGTCGGAGCGATGGGCGGACGCGCGCTCATCCCGTTCTCGGCCGACAAGCGCCGCGAGACGCAGCTCGCCGGCGGTGACGCGATCGACGTCGTGATCGAGCTCGACACCGCGCCGCGCGAGGTCGTCGTGCCGGAGGACCTGGCGTCCGCGCTGGCCTCGGCGGGCGCTGCGGAGCGCTTCGCCGCGCTCTCGCCGAGCGCGCGGAAGGCCCACGTCACGTCGGTCGAGGGCGCGAAGGCCGCCGAGACGAGGGCGCGCCGCGTCGCCTCGATCGTCGCGGCGCTCGTCGGCTGACGGGCGCGCCACGGTCCGGGACGCCACCTCGTCGCCGGATAGGCTGCCTCCGGCGCCCCACGGCGGAGCGCTCTGGAAGCGGAGTCGGGGGACTTGATGGGTGCGGTTCGGCGTTGGGTGTTCCCGATCGTGTGGATGGTCATCATCGGAGCGGCGAGCATCGCCCTGGTGAAGATCGCGTTCTTCCCGGACGGCGCGGCCGAGGCCGATCCGACGCAGCCGACCGGTGAGATCACCGAGCCGACCGTCACGGTCGCCCGCGGCACGGTCACCAACGACCTCACCCTCCAGGGCACCGTCGCCGCCGACCCCGCCGTGCCGCTGAAGGCGACGGCGGCCGGAACGGTCGACGACGTCTACGTGCAGCAGGGCGCGGCCGTCGCGTCGGGCGATCTCATCTACGACATCCGCGTCGAGACTCCGCGCGACCCGGTCGAGACGACCGGCCCGGACGGCGCCGTCACCCTCACCCAGCAGGAGCCCTCCGTGCGCTTCGAGCGGGTCTACGCCGCGACCGGCGGCACCCTCAGCGCGCTCGGCGTCATCCACGACCAGGCCGTCACGGTCGGCGAGGTGACCGGACAGGTCGCGCCGCCGAGCTACGCCGTCACCGGCACGATCGACGCGCAGCAGCTCTACCGCATCCAGAACCGGCCGACGGAGGCGCAGGTCGCGATCACCGGCGGGCCCGCCGGCTTCACCTGCACCGACCTCACCATCAGCACCCCTCTCGCCGGAGCCGGCGAGGGCGGCACGACCGGCGGAGCGACGGACGGCGGCGGTGGAACCTCCACCGGCGGCTCCGGCACGAGCTTCACCTGCCAGGTGCCGACGGAGGTCACCGTGTTCCCCGGGCTCGCCGCCTCGGTGACGCTCGCGGGAGGCAAGGCGGAGGACGTCCTCGTCGTGCCGACCACCGCGGTCGAGGGCACCGCCCAGTCCGGCGTCGTGTTCCGCCGGGCGGACGACGGCAGCACCGAGGAGGTCCCGGTGACGCTGGGACTCACCGACGGCAGCTCCGTCGAGATCACCGGCGGAGTGGAGGAGGGCGCCGAGCTCCTGCAGTTCGTGCCGGGCGCGGAGGAGGCTGCTCCCGACGTCCAGCTGGGCGGCGACTGCATCGCGCAGCCCGACGGCTCGGTCTTCTGCTCGTGACGATCCTCCGGCTCGAGGGGATCCGCAAGGTCGTCCCGCTGCCCGACGCGCCGCCGCTGACGATCCTCGACGGAGTCGATCTCGAGGTGGGCGAGGGCGACCACGTCTCGGTCGTGGGCCGCAGCGGTTCCGGCAAGTCGACGCTGCTCAACATCCTCGGACTCATCGACGAGCCCACCGAGGGGCGGATGCTGCTCGAGGGCGCTCCCACCGAGACCCTGTCCTCGCGGGCCCGCGCGCGCATCCGCGGCGGCAGCATCGGCTTCATCTTCCAGCAGTTCAACCTGCTGGAGGGGCGGACCGCCCGCGAGAACGTGATGACGCCGCTGCTCTACGCGACCGGATCGGAGTTCTGGCGCCGCCGCGACCTCGCGGCCGAGATGCTGGAGCGGGTCGGCCTCGGGCACCGCGTGGACTCGATGCCCGGGCGCATGTCCGGCGGCGAGCAGCAGCGGATCGCGATCGCCCGCGCCCTGGTGCGCCGACCGCGGCTGATCCTCGCCGACGAGCCGACGGGCGCCCTCGACACCGACACCGGCGAGAGCGTGATGGGCCTGCTCGACGAGATCGCCCGCGAGTCCGGCTCCGCGCTGGTCACCATCACCCACGACCCGGCCATCGCGGCGCGGGCCGAGCGCCACTACCGGCTCGACCACGGCCGCCTGGGCTCGACCGCGGATGCGGGCCCCGTCGCCGAGGGGGTGGTCCTCTGATGCGCGCGCTCGTCGGGATCGCCGGCGCGATCGTCGAGGCGTGGACCGAGCTGCGGATCCACCGCGGCCGCGTGCTGCTCTCGCTGATCGGAGTCGCGGTGGCCGTCGCCGCCCTGACCGCGGTCGTCGCCGCCGGTGGCATCGCCCGCCAGGCCAGCATCGAGCAGGCCGAGCGCTCCAGCGGGCGCCCGGCGAGCCTCTTCCTCTCCGCCTACCCCTCCGGTACCGGCACCTCCGAGGTGGATGCCGACGCACTCCAGGCCGCGTGGACCGGTGCGCTCGAGCGCTACTCCATCACCTACGCGAGCCGCTCGACCTACGGCAGCGCGCGCGTCCAGTTCGCCGACGGCGCCGTCGACGTCGCGGTGCAGGCGGTCGACCAGCCCTTCGCCGAGATGCACCGGCTGAAGATCGTGGACGGCTCCTGGTTCACCGCCCGCGACTCCCAGCGCCTCGCTCCCGCCCTCGTCGTCAACGAGCGCTTCTGGGAGCGGATCGGGAGCCCGGATCTGCGCACCCACCCGGTGGTCACCCTGCTCGGCTCCGAGCGCGACGTCACGGGCGTGGTGGTCGGCGTGACTCCCTCCTCGCAGTTCGAGACGGATCCGTCGATGATGATGCTCGCGGACGCCTACCCGGCGGTCGCCCGCGACGCCGACCCGCAGTACGGCGGGCAGGGCGTGCCGAACTACGAGATGTGGGTGCCGCTCGACCTGGCCGAGCCCCTCGCCGCGGCGGTGGAGCGCGACGTGGCCGGCGCCCTGGGATCCGACTTCGAGGTGTCGGTCGACCGGCAGGACTACCTGGTCTACGACTCCGACCCCTTCGGCGTGCTGACCTGGGTGATCGGCGGCGTGGCGGGCCTGGTGCTGGCGCTCGGCGCGCTCGGACTGCTCAACATCGCCCTGGTCACCGTCCGGCAGCGGATCCGCGAGATCGGCATCCGGCGCAGCTTCGGCGCCTCCTCCGGCCGCATCTTCTTCTCGATCATGATGGAGAGCGTCGTGGCGACCGTCGTCGCGGGAGTGGTCGGCGTGACGGTCGCGGTCATCCTCGTCACCAACCCGTGGACGGTGGCCTTCGTGCAAAACAACGGGATCGCCGACATCCCGCCTTTCCCGGCCGAGGCGGCGCTGCTCGGGCTCGGGGCGGCGACCCTCGTCGGCGCGCTCGCGGGCCTGGTGCCGGCGATCGTCGCCGTGCGGGTGAAGGTGATCGACGCGATCCGCTACTGAGGCCCGCCGAGGGTGACGACGAGCTCGTCGCCCTCGAGCGCGGCGCGCGCGTCGGAGTAGTGCGCGATCCGGGGCAGCCCCCGGGTGCTCGCACTCTCGTGGCTCCCGACGACGATCACGCGCATGCCCGCGTCCAGACCCGCCCGGATGCCGGCCTCGGCGTCCTCGAACACCAGCGCTTCCTCGGGGGAGACGCCGAGCAGGGCCGCGGCGGCGAGGTAGCCGTCGGGAGCGGGCTTGCCGTTCGCGACGTCGTGCGCGGTGACGACGGTGTCGGGGGAGGGGACGCCCGCCGCAGCCAGACGTGCGGCCGCCAGCGCCGGGCTCGCGGACGTGACCAGGGCGACGCGCTCGCGGGGGAGTGAGGCGAGGAACGCCGTCGCGCCGGGGATCTCGACGGTGCCCTCGGTGTGCTCGAGCTCGTACGCGTCGAGCTCCGCGACGATCGCGTCGACGTCGCTGCCGGCCGGAGCGAAGCGGCGGACGCTGTCGGCGGCGCGGACACCGTGAACGGCGCCGAGCACCGCGTCGTGGTCGAGAGCGAAGCGCTCGGCGAAGGCGCCCCAGATGGTCTCCACGACGGCCGTCGAGTCGACGAGCGTCCCGTCCATGTCGAAGAGGGCGGCGCGGGCTCGGAGGAGGTGGGGCATGCGTCCATCCTGGCGGTCGGCGGCCTCCGGCGCCTGCCGGTGCGGACAGCGCTCGGACAGCGCGCGATCAGCCCGCCCTCAGGCCATGCATCGTGTCGCGGCGCTACGGTGGTCCGAGATCGCGGGCAGACGCCCGGAGGGGAGTGGAGGACGCCATGACGGACGACAACGGAACCGGCACGGACCAGGGCGCGAGCACGGGCGGCGAGGCCTCCGGACCCCGCGCCGGGTGGTACCCGGACCCGGCGGGCTCGTCCCGTCAGCGCTGGTGGGACGGGACCGGCTGGACGGAGTCGCTCCGCGACGCGCCGGCGGCCACTCCCACCGCCCCGGCCGAGAGCGGGTCGGCGCAGGCCGCCGCGACTCCCGTTCCGCCGACCGCACCGACTCCGCCCTCGCCGCCCGCCGAGCGTCCCGCCTACGGGGAGACGTCGAGCGGAGCGGCGACGAGCTACGGGCAGTCGGCCTCGGGTCGGTATCCGCAGCAGCCGTCGTCCGCCGACCCGCAGCAGAGCTACGGGCAGCAGGGCTACGGCCAGCAGGGCGCCGGTCAGCAGCCGCAGCCGCAGCAGCCCTCCGGCCAGCAGCAGCCGCAGCAGGGCTACGGCCAGCAGGCTCCCCAGCAGTACGGCCAGCAGGGGTACGGCCAGCAGCCCTACGGCCAGCAGCCGCAGCAGCCCTACAACCAGCAGCAGCCGCAGTACCCGGCCTACTCCGCGGCTCCCGGAGCACCCGTGCAGCAGCGTGACACGAGCATCGTCACGTCCACCCCGTGGATCTGGGTGGTGGTCCTCCTGCCGCTGCTCTCGGCGCTGTCGATCTTCCTCCTCCCGCCGAGCGCGATCGTCGACTCGTCGATGGCCTCGACCTACGGGCCGAGCTCCTCGATGGGGATGTCGACGGCCTACCTCGTCGGCCTCGGCGTGCTCCAGGTCGTCGGCTTCCTGATCTACGCGGCGGAGGTCGTCTTCGCCTTCCTCGACTGGCGCCAGCTGAAGCGAGCCGGCCTGCAGCGTCCGTTCCACTGGGCGTGGGCCTTCCTCGCCGCTCCCTACGTCTACGTGATCGGCCGCAGCGTGGTCGTGAAGCGCGTGACCGGCGGCGGCCTCCTCCCGCTCTGGGTCTTCCTCGGCGTCGTGGTCGTGTCGTTCCTCATCGCGATCGGCTGGACGGTGTCGCTCTTCTCCCAGATGACGCAGGCCTTCGCTCCCGCGGGCTTCTGAACCCGTGCGCGCCGCCGATCTCGTCCTGACCGGCGGCGCCGTCTTCACCGCCGACGCCGTGCGCTCCCGAGCGCACGGCGTCGCTGTCGTCGGAGGGCGGATCGTCGCGGTCGGCGCCGACGCCTCCGACCTGATCGGGCCGCGCACCGAGGTGGTCGACCTCGAGGGCCGGATGCTCGTCCCCGGCTTCCAGGACGCCCACGTGCACCCGGTCTGGGGCGGCGCCGCGCTGCTGCGCTGCTGGCTCGGAGCGGGTGGATCGCCCGCCGAGCACCTGGCGACGGTCGCCGGGTACGCGGCTCGGGAGAGCGGAGCGGAGTGGATCCTCGGCGGCGGCTGGAACCTGCCCGACTTCCCCGGAGGAACCCCGACCGCCCGCGAGCTCGACACGGTCGTCCCTGACCGGCCCGCCTTCCTCACCAACGCCGACGGGCACGGCGCCTGGGTCAACTCCGCCGCACTGCGCCTCGCGGGGATCGACCGCACGACGCCGGACCCCGCCGACGGCCGCATCGAGCGCCTGGCCGACGGCACCCCCTCCGGCACCCTGCACGAGGGGGCGATGGACGCGGTCCGCCGCCATCTCCCGCCCGCCAGCGCGGACGAGCTCCACCGCGCGCTGCTCCTCGGGCAGGAGACCCTGCACTCGTTCGGAGTGACGGCGTGGCAGGACGCGATCATCGGCTCCTACGGCGATGTGGGCGACCCCGGTCCGGTGTACCGCCGCGCGGCGCTGAGCGGCGAGCTGACCGGGCGCGTCCGCGGTGCGCTGTGGTGGGACCGGGGCCGCGGCGTCGAGCAGATCCCGGAGCTCGTCGAGCGGCGCGCGGCGCTCGCCGCCGACCGCTTCGCGCCGACGACCGTCAAGATCATGCAGGACGGGGTCGCCGAGAACTTCACGGCGGCGATGCTCGAGCCCTACCTCGACGGGCACGGCGGCCACGGTCACGGCGACGGCCTCTCGATGGTCGACCCGCGCCTCCTGAGCGAGGCCGTGCCGCTCCTGGACGCGGCCGGGTTCCAGGTGCACTTCCACGCGATCGGCGATCGCGCCGTGCGCGAGTGCCTGGACGCCGTCGAGCGGGCGATCGAGGCGAACGGGCGCCGCGGCAACCGCCACCACCTCGCCCACCTGCAGGTCGTGCATCCGGACGACCTGCCGCGCTTCCGTGCGCTCGACGTCACGGCCAACCTGCAGATGCTGTGGGCCTCGCTGGAGCCGCAGATGGTGGAGCTGACGCTGCCGTTCCTCGGCGAGCGGCGCGGCTCGTGGCAGTACCCCTTCGGCGCCCTGCTCCGCTCGGGCGCGGTGCTCGCCGCGGGGAGCGACTGGCCGGTGTCGACGCCCGACCCGCTCGCCGCGATCCACGTCGCGGTGAACCGGCTCTCGGCGCCGTCCGAGCGCGAGCCGGGGTGGAGCGAGGAGGTGTTCCTCCCGGGGCAGCGCCTCGACCTCGCCACCGCCCTCTCCGCCTCCACGGCCGGCTCGGCGTGGGTGAACGGCCTGGAGGGCGAGTCGGGCTCGATCGCCGTGGGACTCGCGGCGGACTTCGCCCTGCTGGACCGGGACCCCTTCGCCGGCGACCCCCGGGCGATCGGGGACACCCGGGTGCTGGGCACCTGGATCGGCGGCGAGCGCGTCCACACCGCAGCGGACGCGCCCGCCTGATCCGGGTCGTTCAGGAGGCGGCGCTCAGCAGGTGATCGCTCCGCCGATGATCCCCGCGAGCAGCCCGCCGGTCGCGGAGGCGATCGCGCCGGGACCGGAGATCGCACCGATCACCCCGCCGGTCGCGGCACCGCTGACGCCGCTCCCGGCGACGCAGTGGCCCCATTCGGGCGAGCTCCAGTCGCTGTTCAGGTGCAGGCCGCCCACCGCCGAGCGGGACGCCGAGTCCGGGGCGAAGTGGAAGGTGAGCGTGTCGGAGTCGTCGATCGACCAGTGGCCCGACACGGTGCGGCCGCGTCCGACGTCGATCCTCTCCGGGAGTGCGTCGGACGTCTCGGCGCCGTCCGTGAAGCCGACCCCGCCGCCCGCCAGCTCGACGATCCGCGTGTCGTCGGTGACGTCGAAGGTCACCGTCGACGCCGATCCGCCCCGTGCCTCGAGGTGCACTCGGCTGCTCGTCTCCTGCCTCGCCGGCTCGGCGTGCGCGGCCTGCGCTGTGAACAGCGGCACCGCCAGCAGAGCGGCCGCCGCCGCGACCAGTGCCGTGCTCGTCCTCTGTCGTTCCATCGTCGTTCCCTCCCTCGGATTCCGATCCAGGAGGGAGGGCTCAGCGCCGTCGGTCGACGAGGGCGAGGACGACGGACGCCACCGCTGCCGCGACGGCGGCGGTGACCACGACGTCCCACGGATCCTCGGCGCCCACCGCGGTCGCGACGAGGTGCCCGGCCAGGACGCCGACGAACAGTGCCGGCAGCATCAGCCAGATGCGCCGTCTCCGTCGTGCCGCCGTACCGGCCTGTTCCCTGTCGCTCATGCTCGCCCTCCTGAATTCACCATACAGGTATGGAGTACCAGGCGGTCGCGACGCGCGTCGAGGAGATGGCGCGATCCGTCAGGCCTCGCTGCGCTGGATGAGGCGGGAGAGGACGATCGCGGAGCGCGTGTGGTCGACGTTGGGCGCGATGCGGACCTTCTCGAGGGCGAGCTCGAGGCTGGGGATGTCGCGCGAGCGGATGTGGACGATCGCGTCGGCGGAGCCGGTGACCGTGCCCGCGTCGACGACCTCGGGGACCGCGGAGAGGATGCGGCGGAGCTCGTCCGGAGCGACGGTGCCGCGGCAGAAGAGCTCGACGTAGGCCTCGGTGGCCATCCCGTCGACCGCGGGGTCGACCTTGATCGTGAAGCCGCGGATCACGCCGTCGGCCACGAGGCGGTCGACGCGGCGCTTCACTGCGGAGGCGGAGAGCCCGACCACGCCGCCGATGTCGCCGTAGCCCGCGCGGGAGTTCTGGCGCAGCAGATCGAGGATCTTCCGATCGATGTTGTCCATGCTCCGAGGATAGGCGCGGCCGGAGCGGCGCCTGGACGGCAGCAGAGTGCCACTGGAGATTCGTGACGCCCGGCTATATAGTTGCTCTCGGTCAATAGTTGATCGCAGTCAACTAGAACCGCCGCCGTGCTGAAGAGGAGCCCATGTCACACCCCGAACACCGCGCCGCATCGCGCGGAACCACCGCGCCGCACGCCCCCGCCGGGCCGGACGGCGCCATGTCGCACCGCCAGGTGCTCGAATCGCTCAGCGGCCTGCTGCTGGGCATGTTCGTCTCGATCCTCGCGGGCACGGTCGTGTCGACCTCGCTGCCCCGGATCATCTCCGACCTCAAGGGCGACCAGAACGCCTACACCTGGGTCGTCACCGCGACCCTGCTCGCGACCACGGTCTCCACCCCGCTCTGGGGCAAGTTCGCCGACCTGTTCAACCGCAAGCTGTTGATCCAGCTCGCCCTCGGGCTGTTCGTCATCGGCTCCGCCCTGGCCGGCTTCTCGCAGGACACGAACATGCTGATCGTCTTCCGCGTGTTCCAGGGCCTGGGCGCCGGCGGACTCGCCGCGCTGAGCCAGATCATCATGGCCGACATCATCAGCCCCCGTGAGCGCGGCAAGTACGCCGGCCTCTTCGGCGGCGTGATGGCGATCGGCACCGTCGGCGGCCCGCTCCTGGGCGGCGTCGTGACCGACGCGTTCGGCTGGCGCTGGAACTTCTTCATCGCGATGCCCGTCGCGATCGTCGCGATCGTCCTCCTCCAAATGACCCTCCGCCTCCCCGCGCACCCGAAGCGCAAGGTGCGGATCGACTACCTCGGCGCCGTGCTCATCGCGGGCGGAGTCTCGCTCCTGCTGATCTGGGTCTCCCTCGCCGGCAAGAACTTCGACTGGGCCTCGTGGGAGACCGCGGTCATGGTCGGCGGTGCCGTCGTGCTGCTGATCGCCGCCGTGATCACCGAGCTCACCGTGGCCGAGCCGATCATCCCGATGGGGATGTTCAAGAACCGCACCTTCAGCCTCGCCGTCGTGGCGAGCATCTCGGTCGGCGTCTCGATGTTCGGCGTCGCCGTCTTCCTCGCGCAGTACATGCAGCTGGCCCGCGGAGCCACGCCGACCCAGTCGGGCCTGCTCACCATCCCGATGATGGCCGGCCTGCTGATCGCGTCGACGATCTTCGGCGGGATCATCTCGCGCACCGGCAAGTGGAAGGCGATCATGATCAGCGGCGGCGTGCTCGCCGTGATCGGCACCTCCCTCCTCAGCACCCTCCGCTACGACACGGACCTGGTCCTCGTCGGGATCTACATGGCCGTCCTCGGTGCCGGCCTGGGCATGCTGATGCAGAACCTCGTCCTGGTGGTGCAGAACTCGATCGAGGTGAAGAACCTCGGCGTCGCGACCAGCGCGGTCACGTTCTTCCGCAGCCTCGGCGGCACCGTCGGAGTCTCGGTCCTGGGCTCGATGCTCGGCACCGTGATCGCCGACCGCATCAAGACCGGCATCGCGGGGCTCGCTCCCGCCGACCAGGCTCTCGCCGCGCAGGCGCTGGGCAGCGGCACGATCCCGCAGCCGGCCACCCTGCCCGACGCCGTGCGCGTCGTGGTCGAGAGCGCCTACGGGATCGGCGTCGGCGACGTGTTCCTCTACAGCATCCCGCTCGCCGTGGTCACGCTGATCGCCGTCGTCCTCCTGCCGAACGTGAGCCTCGGCTCGAAGAACGCGGTGCAGCTCAAGGCGGAGCCGACCACTCCGCTGCAGGCCGCGGAGGACGCCCTCATCGCCGCCTCGGACGGCCAGGCGGCGCTCCGCCCCGTCGGCCAGGCCCGGCGGACGGACGACGCGACGCACGCCCGGGAGGGTCGCGAGGCCACTCCCGTCGGACACGGCCGCCACGCCGACGAGGAGCGGCAGGAGGAGCTGGTCGGGCACGCCCGGCACGCCGCTCCCACCGGCTCCGTCGACGTGATCGAGCGCTCCTGATGCCCGCCGCCGCGCCCTCGGCCGAGGCGCTGCACGAGGTCGAGGAGCAGATCACCGTGCTCGCCGTCCAGGTGCGCCTCGCCGTCCGGGACGCGGCGGCGTCGATCGACCCGGCGCTGCCGCCCTTCGGACTGCGGCTGCTGCGGGTCCTCGAGCGCTGCGGTCCGGTCCACTCCGGCGCCGCGGCGGAGCGGCTCGGGGTCGACCGCAGCGCGATCAGCCGCCAGGCCCGCCAGCTCGCCGAGCTGGGCCTGGTCGAGATGACCTCCGATCCCGCCGACGGCCGAGCGCGGTTCCTCTCGCTCAGCGCGGCCGGATGCGAGCGGATGCGCGACCTCGGCGGCCGTCAGCGGCAGCGGATGCAGGAGGCGCTGAGCGCCTGGCCCGAGGAGGACCTGCGTGCGTTCGCGGGATACCTGGAGCGGCTGACCGCGGCGGAGTGAGCCGCGTGATCTGGACGAGTGGCGCGGACCGATGCGGTCCGCGCCACTTCTGCGTGCCGCCGGACGCGGCGCGGGCGCGCTGACCGCGCGCCGTCTCGCGCCACCCGGTGCCGACGCCGTCGTAGTCGTTCTACATTTCCTGAGATGTTCTCACTCAGGAGGCGATGACCCTGTTCTCTTTCGACCACGCAGCAGCGGCGGAGCTGGTCCGCGCCTCGGACGAGGCGGCGGAGGCGCTCGCCTCCCAGGGGCTGCTGAGGTCCGTCGCTGCCGAGTACGCGCTGGGCGAGTTCCGCGGCGCGTACGCCGAGCTGTTCCGCCGGGTCTGCGTCTGCGACAGGGAGAACCGCGGTCGGCTGAGCGCCGAGCTGCACGAGCTCGCCGACACGGTGCGGCTCGTGGCACGGAAGGCCGAGGAGGAGCGTCGGCGCCGGGAGGAGTACGCGGCCTGGGAGCGGCGGGCGGACGAGCGCGAGCAGCAGCGCCGCCTCGATCCGGTCGCGGCCCTCGCGGCGGGAGTCGAGGAGGTCGTCGACCGGCCGCCGTCCGATCGGCCGGTCGTGCCTCCGCCGATCCGTGCGCTGTTCTCCCCCCGGTCGGTGCCCCGCACGTCCCCGGGCGGCCCCGCCGCGGGAGGCACGACCTCCGCCGACCCCGAGCGCCTCGACGTCTTCGTCTCGCAGACCCGGCAGGCGGACGAGGCGATGCGCTCCCGGCTCCAGGATCTGATGGCCGCCTGGGGAGCCTTCGGCAACCGCTGCTCGTGGGCGCCGGTCGAGTCCTTCTCGGTGCTCCGGGGCTTCCGCGAGCTGCTGTCGATCGGTGCGGCCGACGCGACCTGGGTCGAGCAGATCTCCCTGGCCTTCACCGCCGCGGGGGGAGCGGCGCTCTCCGTTCCGGTCCTCGACGCCGTCGGCACCCTGGCGCGGCCCCGGGGCGGCCGGAGCCTGCTCGACTCCCTCGCGGCGCTCTCGTCCGACGATCTCGCGACACTCCTGGCGGCGTCGCCCGACCTCGCGGCGCGCCTCGGGCGACTGGCTCCGACCCTCGTGAACGACTGGTGGCGGAGCCTCGACTCCACGGACGGCGCGCGCTTCTCGCCGCAGCAGGCGGCGCTGGTCGCCGGTCTGCCCGGGGTGATCGGAAATCTGGAGGGTGTTCCCTACCGCGCCCGGGTGAGGGCGAACGAGAGGGCGCTGAGGGCGCGGATCGTGGCGCTGAGGAGCGAGGCGGCGGGCCTGCGCGGGAAGGCGGGCGACGGGGAGCGACTCGCGGCGGTGGAGTCGCAGCTGGTGGCGCTGAGGGACGTGCGGGCATCGCTCCGGCGCGGTCTCGGTCAGGACCCGCGCTTCCTCATCTCCCTGACCGCCGACGAGCCTCCGCTCGCCGCCGTCTCGATCGGCGATCCCGACACCGCCACGAACGTCACCTACGCCGTCCCCGGGATGGGACAGACGACGGAGAGCATGACCCGATGGACGAAGGCGTCGCAGAATCTGCAGTCGCTCCTCCCGCCCGGCAGCGCCGTCGTCTCCTGGATCGGCTACGAGACCCCGCCGATGGCGCGGCTCGGCGGGAACGGCATGGACGTCCTCACCTCGAACCAGGCGGTCGCCGGCGGCGCCGCACTCGCCTCGGCTGTCCAGGGGCTCTCCGCGGTCCGGGGCGACGACCTGCCGAAGCCGAACGTCGTCGCCCACTCCTACGGCAGCACCGTCATGGCCGTCGCCGCCTCGCGCTCGGACGTCGAGCTCGGGGTCGTCGTGACGCTGGGCTCGGCCGGCCTCCCGGACAGCGTCGACGAGGCGAGCGACCTGCACGCGGAATCCGTCTTCGCGGGGCAGGCGCGGGACAAGTACCTCGGCGAGACCGAGAGCGGCGACGAGGCCGCGTGGATGGGCCGCGCCTTCAGCTGGAACCACCACACGGATCCCGCTGACGAGGACTTCGGCGCGCGCGTCTTCGGTGTGGAGACCGGAGGCGACGCCGGGAGGATCGTGACGGATCACGCTGCGCTGAAGAGCGACGACGGCGATCTCGCGGGGTATCTCGACACGAACACCGAGTCCCTGCAGAACGCGGCGTGGGCCGTCTCCCGGCGACTCGACCTGCTGACCGAGAACCGGCCGCTCGGACCGACCGCCTTCCAGAAGGCGGTCGTGGGAGCCTCCCATGGCGGGTAGAGGCTCTCCTCAGCGGACGGGCGTCGCGCTGACCGTCGCCGCTCTGCTCGTGATGTCGATGACCGCTTGTGCAACGGAGAAGGAGGCGAGACCGGTGAGCACGATGAGTCCTCGGGAGGGTCGGGATCGGGTGGTGGAGTTCGTGCGGGACTCCGCGGGGCGGCTCGATGTGGAGGGGTGGTGGCCGCGGAGCGGCGCGGCCAGGCCCGATGTGTGCGGCCCCGGCGACCGGATGAGCGGTGCGAGCTACAGCTACGCCTGGTGGGCCCCGGCGGGCACCGATGTCGAGGGGGATGCGCGGAAGGTCGCGGACTACTGGGAGTCTCTGGGGATGACGGTGAGAGTGACCGATTCGACTCCGCGCCCGACGGTCTACGGGCAGGGCGGACCGGTGCTGCGGGCGAGCTTCGTCACCGGCGCTGTCGAGGAGATGTACATGATCGGGGCGGAGATGCCGTGCGCGCCCGGCGATTTCGAATCACTCCTCCTCGAGGACGAGGCTCAGCGCGCGGCGGGCGCGGTCCTTCCGGGTGATGAAGGGGTCGTCCCGAAGCCGGATCCGCGGGACCTCCCACTCCAGTCCGATCCGTCGGGTTCCGGCTCGGAGGGATGAGCCGCCCCGTCCACCGCGTCCGGATCGGAGATGCCGACGTCGCTTCCGTTGCCGGGGGAGGGGTCTGCCTCAGCGCGGTGCGCCCACCAGCTGCGCGACGTGCACGACGAAGGCGCGGCGGCGGTCGCGCGTCTTCTCCCCGCCCCGGGAGGCGAAGGGGGTGAGGTGCCAGATCTCGCAGAGGCCGAGGAGGGCGATGAAGAGGTCGTCGGCGGACCAGCTCGCGTCGACGACGCCGGTGCGCTGCCACTCGAGGACCCGGGCCTCGGGGGCGGGGACCCCGCCGAGCTGCTCGCCGGCCTCCTCCCAGACGCCGGCTCCCTCCAGGCGCGCCCACGTGAGCAGGCGCAGGAACTCCGGGTGCTCCCACACATGGTCGAACATGCGGCCCGCGAGGTCGGGGAGGTCCGCCGCCTCGGCGAGGAGCGTCTCGTCGAGAGCGCCGAGCGCCTCGACGACGGTCGCGACGAACAGGCCGCGCTTGCCGCCGTAGTAGGCGTAGAGCCGCTCCTTGTTCAGACCCGCCGCCGCGGCCACACGGTCGACCCGGGCGCCCGCGAAGCCGTGGGCGGCGAACTCGACGGAGGCGGCGCGGAGGATCCGCTCGCGTGCGGGCAGCGCCGCATCGGATGTCGGCTCCATGGTTCACCTCCGGGCGCTCGAACGATACACTCTTCTTCGCCCAACCAACTGGTTGGGGTGGTTCGGCCCCGATGATGCGGCTCGGATCCGGACCCGCCGGTCCCGCTCCGCTCCGTGTGAAAGGCCGCCATGCCCTCCCCGTCCGCTCCCTCCTCCGCCCGCCGCTGGTGGGTGCTCGTGATCCTCGCGCTCACGCAGCTCGTCGTCGTGCTCGACGGCACCATCGTCACGATCGCCCTCCCCGCCGCGCAGGCCGACCTCGGCCTCACCGACGTCGAGCGCCAGTGGGTCGTCACCGCCTACGCCCTCGCGTTCGGCGCGCTCCTGCTCCTGGGCGGCCGCATCGCCGACTACACCGGCCGCAAGCGCACCTACCTGATCGGGATGATCGGCTTCGGCGCCGCCTCCGCCTGGGGCGGCCTCGCCACCTCCGGCACGGAGCTGATCGCCGCCCGCGGGCTGCAGGGCGCCTTCGCCGCGCTGCTCGCCCCGGCCGCTCTGGCCCTCCTCACCGTCTCCTTCCCCTCCGGCCGCGAGCGGGGCACGGCCTTCGCCGTCTTCGGAGCGGTCGCCGGAGCGGGCGCCGCCGTCGGCCTCGTGCTGGGCGGGCTGCTCACCGAGTTCGCCGACTGGCGCTGGTGCCTCCTCGTCAACGTCCCCGTCGTCGTGGTCGGCGCGATCGCCGGCCAGCTGCTCGTCACCGAGAGCCGCGCGGAGGGGCGCAACCGCTTCGACGTCGCCGGGACGATCACCGTCGCGCTCGGGCTCGCGAGCGTCGTCTACGGCTTCACCCTCGCCGAGCAGGGCTGGCTCCGCGTCGACACCCTCGGCTTCCTCCTCGTCGGCGTGCTGCTGCTGGCCCTCTTCGTGCGGATCCAGGCCCGCTCCGACCACCCGTCGCTGCCGCTGCGCATCGTCGCCGACCGCGTCCGCGGCGGAGCCTTCCTGGTCCAGGCGATCGTCGGCAGCGTGATGATCGGCTCCACCCTCTACCTGACCCTGCACCTGCAGCTGGTCCTGGGCCTGCCGCCGCTCGAGGCGGGCCTGGCCAATCTGCCGATGACGGTGACGATCATGATCGTCGCCGGAGTCGCCGCCAAGCTGCTGCCGCGCATCGGCCCGCGCGTGCTGATGATCGTCGGCCCGCTGATCGCGGCGGCCGGGCTCCTCTACCTGAGCCGCATCACCCCCGACGGCGGCTACCTCCTCGAGGTGCTGCCCGCGCTGATCCTCCTGGGCATCGGCATGGCAATGGTCTTCGTGCCGCTGCAGAACCTCGCGCTCACCGGAGTCGCGGCCCACGACGCCGGTGCCGCCGGAGCGACCGCGAACGCCGCCATGCAGATCGGCGGCTCGATCGGGCTGTCGATCTTCACGACCCTCTACGCGGGAGTCGCGGGTGAGCAGCAGTCGCCGGTCGCCTTCGTCGACGGCTACTCCGCGGTCTTCGTCGCGGCCGCGATCGGGCTGGTCGTCGCCTCCGTCGTCGCCGTCGCGATGATCCGGGTGAAGAAGGAGGAGTTCCTCGCCCATGCTCCGAAGGAGGCCGTCGCCCACCTGGGCTGATCCCGGCCTAGGCTCGGAAGCGCTATGCAGCCACTGACCGAGACCGAGATCCGCGAGTCCTTCGTCAACGCCTCCCGCAAGGAGGTCGCCGACCTCGCGCTGCCGAAGGACTTCGACGCGCTGGACTGGTCGGTCATCGACCATCTCGGCTGGCGCGACCGGAGGATGGGCCGCCGCGCCTACGTCGTCGTGCCGCTGGAGGAGCGCCTCGTCGGGGTCCTGCTCACCCAGGCCGACGCCCTGCCGCGCTCGCGGGCGCAGTGCTCGTGGTGCCGCGACGTGCAGCTCCCGAACGACGTCGTCTTCTTCGGGGCGCGGAAGGCCGGAGCGGCCGGGCGGGCGGGGGACTCGCTCGGCACGCTCGTCTGCTCCCGCTTCGAGTGCTCGGTGAACGTGCGGCGGCGCCCGTCGGTGGCCTACATCGGCTTCGACCTCGAGGCGGCGCGAGCGCAGCGGATCGCCACTCTGCGGGCGCGCACCGAGGGCTTCGCGCGCGAGGTGCTCGGCGAGGCGTGACCGCGCTCAGCGGCGCGTGGACGCGCGCACGTGCATCCGCTCGCCCTGGCGGCCGAAGAGGCTGAGGAACTCGACCTGCTGCTCGTCGGCGCGGCCGAACCAGTGCGGCACCCGGGTGTCGAACTCGGCGGCCTCGCCGGCCGGCAGCACCAGATCGTGCTCGCCGAGCCGCAGGCGGAGCCGCCCGCTCAGCACGTAGAGCCACTCGAAGCCCTCGTGCGCGCGCTGCTCCGCCGGCTCCGTCACCGGCCCGGCCGGGAGCGTGTGCTTGAACGCCTGGAGCGCGCCCGCGTCGCGGCTGAGCGGCTGGATGAGCATGCCGTTCCGGCGCACCGGCCGCCCGTGCACGCGGGGATCCTCCGGCGCGGCGCCGACGAGCTCGTCGAGCGGCGCCCCGAGGGCGCGGGCGATCGGGAGGAGCAGCTCCAGCGTCGCGCGGCGGCCGCCGCTCTCGAGGCGCGAGAGAGTGCTCGCCGAGATGCCGGTCTCGGCCGCGAGGGACGCGAGCGTGCGGTCGCGGCGGGTGCGCAGGCGCCGGAGCCGTGGTCCGACGGCGGCGACGATCTCGTCGTCGGAGGGGGCGGGCGGGGTCTCGGGCACGACGCCATCCTGGCACGGGCGGTCGCGCCGCATGCCGGAACGGCACGGATCCTCGCGGCCCAGCCCGGGGCGGCGGAGCATCGACCCATGACCTCCACCGACGCCCCCACCGGCCCGTCCGTCCCTGCCCCCGCCGACGTCCTGATCCTCGGCGCCTCCTTCGCCGGCCTCGCCGCCGCCACTGCCCTCGGCCGCAGTCTCCGCGACGTCCTCGTCGTCGACGGCGGACCTCCGCGCAACGCACCCTCGCCCGGTGCCCACAACGTGCTGACCCGCGACGGCGTCCCGCCGACGGAGCTGGTGCGCCTGGCGCGCGCCGAGGCCGGGGGCTACGGGGCCCGGGTGATCGAGGGCGAGGCGGTCCGCGCCTCCGCGGGTGCCGAGGGCGTGACCGCGACCCTCGCCGACGGCACGGTCCTCCGCGCGCGCCGCCTCCTGCTCGCGATCGGCGTCCGCGACCTGCTGCCGGAGATCCCCGGGCTCGGCGCCCGCTGGGGACGGGACGTCCTGCACTGCCCCTACTGCCACGGCTTCGAGGTGCGCGGCCGGCGGATCGGCGTGCTCGGCAGCTCGTTCGCCGGGCACCAGGCGCAGATGTTCCGACAGCTCAGCGACCGGACGTCGATCCTGCTCCACGGCGCACCCGCGCCCGCCGGCGACGAGGCGGCGGGGCTGGCCGCCCGCGGGATCGCTCTCGTGCCGGGTCGCGTCGAGAAGGTCCTCGTCGAGGACGACCGCCTGGTCGGCGTGGTGATCGACGGTCGGCGGCACGAGCTCGACGCGCTCGTCGTCGGCCCGCGGGTCGAGGGGCGGCTCCCCGAGGGGCTCGGCCTCGAGCTCGCCGACCATCCGTCGGGAGTCGCGCGGCACCTCGCCGTCGATCCGATGGGCCGGACCGGCGTCGCCGGGGTCTTCGCCGCGGGCTCGCTGGTCGAGCCCATGGCGCAGGTCGTCGCCTCGTCCGCCGACGGGCTGCGCGTGGGCGCGGCGATCAACCACGACCTGATCGAGGAGGAGATCGCCGCCGCACTGCGGGCCGCCTGACGCGCGCTCAGCGGCGGCGGTACTCCAGCTCCGGGCGGCCGGGGGAGCCGTAGCGGGGCGCGCGGTCCGCCACTCCGGAGTCGGCGAGATGCTCGAGGTAGCGGCGGGCCGTCACCCGCGAGATGTCGAGGCGGGTGGCGAGCTCGGCCGCCGAGAGGCCGACGGGGCCCAGCAGTGCGGTGACGGCCTCGAGGGTCTGGGCCGAGAGCCCCTTGGCCAGACCCGGGGCGTTGGAGGTGCGGAGCGCCGCGAAGGCCCCGTCCACCTCGTGCTGGCTGGCGACGTCGGCGCCGTGCATCCGCTCGCGGTACGACCGGTAGCTGGCGAGCTTGGCGGCGAACGCGCTGAAGACGAACGGCTTGATCAGGTACTGCACGATGCCGGCGGCGACGGAGGCGCGCACGTTCGCGGCGTCGCGGACAGCGGTGATCGCGATGACGTCGACGTCCAGGCCCGCCGCCCGGACGGCCCGGCAGAGGTCGAGGCCGCCCATGTCAGGCAGGTTCATGTCGAGCAGGATCAGCGCGATGCCCGGGTCCGCGCGCAGCGCCCGGATCGCCTCCGCGCCGCTGCCGGCGACCGCGGCCACCTCGAAGCCGTCGACCCGCCGGACGTAGTCGGCGTGGGCGCTCGCGGTCAGAGGCTCGTCCTCGACGACGAGCACCCGGATCACGACGCCACCCGCGCGGGCAGCGGCAGCTGCACCGTGAACACCGCGCCGACGTGGCGCGAGACCTCGATCGAGCCGCCGAGCCGCTCCACCACCTGCTGCACCAGCGCCAGGCCGATGCCGCGGCCGAAGCCGTCCGACTCCTTCGTCGAGTAGCCGCGCGCGAAGACGTCGGCGGCGCTCGCGACTCCGGGGCCGCTGTCCGACACCTGCACCACCAGCTCGCCCTCCGCGAGGCCGAGGTAGACCTCCACCCACGGCTCGCGGTCCGGAGCGGAGGAGGCGGCCGCGTCGAGGGCGTTGTCGATCAGGTTGCCCAGCACCGTCACGAGGTCCCCGGGCTCCAGCCCCTGCGTGCCGGGCTCGAGGTGCGTCTCGAAGTGCAGCTCGACGCCGCGCTCGCGGGCCTGCGCGGCCTTGCCCAGCAGCAGGGCGGCGATCACCGGCTCCTGCACGGAGCCGAGGACCCGGTCGGCCAGGCGCTGGCTGAGGTTCAGCTCGCCGGCGGCGAACGCGAGCGCCTCGTCGGGGCGGCCGAGCTCGATCAGCGACGCGATGGTGTGCAGGCGGTTCGAGAACTCGTGGGTCTGCGAGCGCAGCGCGTCCGAGAGGGTGCGCAGCGACTCCAGCTCGCCGCTCACCCGCTGCAGCTCGGTGCGGTCGCGGAGCGTGACGACCGTGCCCAGGGGGCGGGCGCCGGGGGAGGCGGCGGGCCGCTCGTTCACCACGAGGATCCGCTCCCGGGCCACGACCAGGCGGTCCGAGACGGGCTCGTCGTCCTGCAGCAGCTCGCGCAGGGCGACGGGGAGGTCGAGCTCGGCGACCGGCACCGGCGTCCGCACGCCCTCGAGCCCGAGCAGTTCCAGCGCGTGGTCGTTGGCGAGCACCAGTCGGCCGCGGTCGTCGACCAGCAGCAGCCCCTCCCGCACCGAGTGCAGGACGGACTCGTAGTAGGCGAAGACCTGGCTCATCTGCTCCGGGCCCCGCCCGCCCGTGACCCGGCGCAGGTAGCGTGCGAGGAGCCACGAGCCGAGCGCGCCGAGCGCGACCGCACCGAGCGCGCCCCACGCGACGACCTGCACGCGGGCGGCGAAGGAGGCGTCCACGGCCGAGAGCGTGACGCCCGCCGACACGAGCGCGACGACCGCGCCGTCGGCGTCCTCGATCGGCGCGACGGCGCGGACGGAGGGCCCGAGCGTGCCGGTGTACGTCTCGGTGAAGGTCCGCCCCTCCAGCGCGGGCTCGATCGTGCCCTGGAACGGCAGGCCGATCCGGTCGCGGTCGCGGTGGGTGTACCGGGTGCGGTCGGGGGCCATGATCGTGAGGAAGTCGACGCCGGTGTCCCGCATGACCTCCTCGGCGTACGGCTGCAGGCTCGCGGAGGGATCCGCGCCGGCCGTCGACTCGAGGACGAACGGATTGTCGGCCACCGTCCGCGCCACGACGAGGCTCCGCTGGGCGGCCTCGTCGCCCGCCCGGCTCCGCGCGTCGAGGGCCAGCACCGCGACGGCCGCTGCGGCGATCAGCAGGATGCTCAGCAGCTGCACGGCGAACAGGCGCGCGGCGATGCTGCCGCGCGGTCCGCGTGCGCTCGGCGTCCTGGCCATGCCACTCCCTCGTGAGCGAGCGCTCGGGGCGCCCCGCCGTGAACAGTATGAACGCAACCGTGCCGGGCTCCGGAGGCGGGGCCACCATCGTCCTACCCCCTCACCTCGACGAAGAGAAGGACACCCCCATGGCGAAGACGCCTCAGACGCCGTCCGACCGGCTGATCCCCGCGGTCACCCCTCCGAAGACCCGGCGGCGCATCGACCGGAACCACTGGCTCTACATCGCCGTCATCATCGCCGTGGTCGCCGGCGTCGTGGTCGGACTCGTCGCTCCCGCCTTCGCGGCGACGCTCGAGCCCGTCGGCAAGGCCTTCGTCGGACTGATCAAGATGATGATCGCGCCGATCATCTTCTGCACCATCGTCATCGGCATCGGCTCCATCGCGAAGGCCGCCACGGTCGGCAAGGTCGGCGGACTCGCGCTGGGCTACTTCATCGTGATGTCGACCTTCGCCCTGGCGATCGGCCTCGTCGTCGGCAACATCCTGCACCCGGGCGAGGGCCTCGACATCTCGAGCGCCACCTACGACACCAGCGACCTCAAGGCCGAGAGCACCAGCGACTTCGTCCTCGGGATCATCCCCGTCTCGCTGTTCTCCTCGCTCGTGGACGGCAGCATCCTGCAGACCCTCTTCGTCGCGCTGCTCGTCGGCTTCGCGCTGCAGAAGATGGGCGCCAAGGGACAGCCGATCCTCGGAGCGATCAAGCAGCTCCAGGTCCTGGTCTTCCGCATCCTCTCGATGGTGCTCTGGGTCGCCCCGATCGGCGCGTTCGGCGCCATCGCCGCGGTCGTCGGCAAGACCGGCTGGGGAGCGGTCGTCGCTCTCGCCACCCTGATGATCGGCTTCTACATCACCTGCGCGATCTTCGTGGTCGTCGTCCTCGGCCTGCTGCTGCGCCTGGTGACCGGCGTCAGCATCTTCTCGCTGATGAAGTACCTGGCCCGCGAGTACCTGCTCATCGTCGGCACCTCCTCCTCGGAGGCGGCGCTGCCCCGCCTGATCGCGAAGATGGAGCACCTCGGCGTCTCCAAGCCCGTCGTCGGCATCACCGTGCCCACCGGCTACTCCTTCAACCTCGACGGCACGGCGATCTACCTCACGATGGCGTCGCTGTTCATCGCCTCGGCCACCGGAGCGCCGATGTCGATCCCGGAGCAGATCGGCCTCCTCCTCTTCATGATGATCGCCTCGAAGGGCGCCGCGGGCGTCACCGGAGCGGGCCTGGCCACGCTGGCCGGCGGCCTCCAGTCCTTCCGCCCCGACCTGGTCAACGGCGTCGGCGTGATCGTCGGCATCGACCGCTTCATGTCCGAGGCCCGCGCGGTCACCAACTTCACCGGCAACGCGGTCGCCACCCTTCTCGTGGGCACCTGGACCAAGCAGATCGACATGGTGCAGGTCCGCGAGGTCCTCGGCGGGCGCTCGCCCTTCGACGAGACCACGCTCGGAGCGGACGAGCACGAGGCCCCCGCGTCGGGCACCTCGATCACCGAGGGGATCGCCTCGATCCAGGACGCCGACGAGGCGTCGCGGATGCGTGCGGAGATCGCGGCCAAGCGCTAGCCGATCCGATCGCGACGGCCCCGCCTCCCGGAACCGGTCCGGGAGGCGGGCATTCGTCGTCCGCGGGTCAGTGCCTCCGCACCCCGAGCAGAGGCAGGGTCACCGAGCAGAGCGGCCCGATCAGCACCGCGAAGAGGAGGGTGCCGAGGCCGGCGTCGCCGCCGAGGGCCCAGCCGATGAGCAGCACCGTGAGCTCGACGCCCGAGCGCGCCACCCAGATCGGCAGGCCCGTGCGGGTGTGCAGGCCCAGCATCAGTCCGTCGCGGGGCCCCGGACCGAGGCGGGCGCCGATGTAGATCCCGCTCGCGACCGCCAGCAGAACGAGACCGCCTGCGAAGAGCAGGCCGCGGGCCCACCACTCCTCCGGCGTCGCCAGCACACGCAGTCCGACGTCGATCATCGTGCCGACCACGAGCACGTTCAGCACGGTGCCGAGACCGGGCCGCTGTCGGAGGGGGATCCACAGCAGCAGGACGAGCAGGCCGATCACGTTCGTGAGCAGTCCGATCCCGAGCCCGGTCTGGTGCGCGACCCCCTGGGCGAAGACGGTCCACGGGTCCACGCCGATCGCCGCGCGGATCATCATCGCGTCGGCGAATCCGTAGAGGATCAGGCCCACCAGCAGGCGCGGCACGGGTCGGAGGCGCCACTGGCCCGCTGGGGGAGCGGCGGCGGCAACGGGAGCGGTGAGGGTCATGGACTCATCACAGCGCGACATTGGCCTTCTTCGCGCGGTCCAATCCGGCTACCTTGGACGCATGGCTGATGTCCACTTCGGCGCGCGCGCCCTGCAGACCCTCCTCGGCGACTGGCGCGAGCAGCGCGGCACCCGGCCCGCCTACCTCGCGCTGGCCGATCGGATCCGCCTCCTCGGGATCGACGGCCGCATTCCCGCGGGCAGCCGCCTGCCCGCCGAGCGCGAGCTCTCGGCCCGCCTCGGCGTCAGCCGCACGACCGTGGCCGCCGCGTACCGCGAGCTGCGCGACAGCGGCTACCTCGTCAGCGTGCGCGGCTCCGGCAGCGTCACCCGCCTGCCGGGAGCGGCCGTGCACGCGGTGCCCTCGCTCGCGCCGGACTTCCTCGACTTCACCAAGGCAGCCCTGCCCGCCGTCCCCGAGCTGGCCGAGGCGTACACCCGCGCGGCGCAGGCGGCCCCCGAGCACTTCGACTCCGGCTCCTACGACACCGTCGGCCTGCCGGTGCTGCGCCGCGCGATCGCCGAGCGCTACACAGCGCGGGGTCTGCGCACCGAGCCCGGCCAGATCATGGTGACCATCGGCGCGCAGCACGCGATCGCGCTCGTCGCCCGCACGCTGCTCGCGCGGGGTGACCGGGCGCTGATCGAGGCCCCGACCTACCCGCACGCCTACGAGGCCCTCCGGCTGGCCGGCGCGCGGCTCGTGCCGGTGAACGTCGACGGGGCGGACGGCTGGGACGGAGAGGGCCTGATCGCCGCGCTGCGCGGCACGAGCCCGAGCCTGGCCTACCTGATGCCCGACTTCCACAACCCGACCGGCCGCTCCATGGCCCCCGAGCTGCGGGAGCGGGCGATCGCCGCCGCGGCCCGGCAGGGCACGCTGATCATCGCCGACGAGACGACGGCCGAGCTCGACATCGACCGGCGGATGACGCCGCTGCCGTTCGCCGCCTACGGGCCCGAGGGGACGGTGCTCTCGATCGGCTCCGTCGGCAAGACGCTGTGGGGCGGCATCCGGATCGGCTGGATCCGCGCCGAGCGGGCGGTGATCCGCAAGCTGGCGCTGGCGCGCTCGGCGAGCGACCTCGGCACGCCGATCCTGGAGCAGCTCCTGGTCGCGGACATGCTCGGCCGGATGGACGGCGTGCTGGAGCTGCGGCGCTCGCAGCTGCGCGCCGGCCGCGACCACCTCGAGGCGGCCCTGGCGCGCGCGATCCCGGAGTGGAGCGTGCCGCGGGTCTCGGGCGGCCTCTCCACCTGGGTGGGCCTGGGCCGGCCGGCGAGCTCGCAGCTCGCGCTCGCCGCCCGGACGGCGGGCCTGCTGATCACCGCGGGCCCGCGCTTCGGGATCGACGGCGCCTTCGAGCGCTTCCTCCGCATCCCGATCGGCTACTCGCCCGAGGCGACCGACCGGGCCGTGGAGGCGCTCGCGACGGCGTGGGCGCAGGTCGCCCGGCACCCGGCGGCCGACCCGGGGTACCTCGCCGACGTGGTCTGAGGTGGAGTGCCCGCCGAGCGTGTGAGATCGTTCTCTCATGAGCGACGGGTACGGCTACCTGCTGGTCCACTTCGTGGAGGACCGGACCGGCCACAGCGAGAAGATCTTCTTCTCGCTCAGCCGGGGCGACGATCCGCTGCGCTGGCGGGCGCTCGGGCCGGTGCTGGAGTGGACCGGCGGCACGGGCGGCGTCCGCGACCCCCACATCGTCCGCGGGCCGCGGGGCTTCCACCTCGTCGCCACTGATCTCCGCGTCTGGCGGCCCGAGGGCCCGGACTGGGACCTCTACCGGCACCGGGGGAGCCGCGACCTCGTGGTCTGGGACTCCCCGGACCTCCTCGAGTGGTCCGAGCCGCGCGCGGTCGCCGTCGCTCCCGAGGGCGCGGGCATGGCCTGGGCGCCGGAGTCGGTCTACGACCCGGTCTCGGGCGACTTCCTCGTGCACTGGTCCTCCGGCCTGGCCGAGGACGGCGACCCCGCCACCGGCGAGACGGGCGACAGCCGCATCCTGATGTCCCGCACGCGCGACTTCCGCACGTTCACCGAGCCCGAGACCTACCTGCGGCTGCCCGGCGGAGTGATCGACATGACGCTGCTGATCGAGGGCACGGCCGTCCACCGCTTCGCCAAGCAGCACGACGAGGCCCCCGACACGATGCAGGTGTTCCAGCAGGTCGGCTCCTCCCTCCTCGCGGACGACTTCGCCACCGTCGCCCGGGGGATCGGGCAGGAGCTCGGCCCGAGCATCGAGGGGCCGCTGGTCTTCCGGCACCACCGCGAGGAGCGCTGGTCGCTCTGGGTCGACCAGTACGCCCTCCGCCCCTACGGCTACCGCGCCTACACGAGCACCGACCCGGCCTCGGGCCGCTGGGAGCTCGCGGAGGAGTTCGACCTGCCCGAGGACACCAAGCACGGAGCGGTCCTCCCGCTCACCCGATCCGAGTACACGGCGCTCGACGAGCGCCACCCCGCCTGAGAGGCCCCGCATGACCGACTTCAGCCCCCGTCTCGCCGACGCCCTCGTCACCGTCCTCGGTGCCGACGGCGCTCCGCTCGCCCACGCCGACGTGACGGTCGAGCAGCGACGCCACGCCTTCGCCTTCGGCTGCACCCCTCCGAGCACCGACCCCGCGCGCGCCGAGGAGCGCCGGCTCTGGCTCGACCTGTTCGACACGGCGACGCTCCCCGTCTACTGGGGCCGCTTCGAGCCGGAGCGCGGCCGCACCGCGACGGAGGAGGTGCTCGCCGAGGCGCGCGCGCTCGCCGCGGACGGCGTCCGGCTGAAGGGGCACCCGCTGGTCTGGCACTACGTGAAGCCGGAGTGGCTCGACGCGCTGCCGCTGGACGAGGCCGAGCAGCTCCTCCGCGCGCGCATCCGCCGGGAGGTGGGCGCCTTCGCCGAGCTGATCGACACCTGGGACGCGATCAACGAGGTCGTCATCATGCCGCGCTTCGCGAACGAGCCGGACGGCGTGACGAACGCCGTCACCCGCCTCGCCCGCGAGAAGGGACGCGTCGGCATGGTCGAGCTGGCCTTCTCGGAGGCGCGCAGCCTCGGCACCGGACCGGCGCTCGTGCTGAACGACTTCGACCTCGGGCCCGAGTACGAGCGGCTGATCGAGGACGTGCTCGAGGCCGGGATCCGGCCCAATGCGATCGGCCTGCAGTCGCACATGCACCAGGGGTTCCGCGGGGAGGAGCAGATCGCGGCGATCTGCGACAGGTTCGCGCGCTTCGGCCTGCCGCTGCACTGGACCGAGACCACCCTCGTCTCGGGCGAGCTGATGCCCGCCGAGATCGAGGACCTCAACGACCACGTGGTCGAGGACTGGCCGACCACTCCGGAGGGGGAGGCACGGCAGGCGGACGAGATGGTGCGGCACTACGAGACGCTGGTCGCGCATCCGGCGGTCGAGGCGATCACCTACTGGGGCTTCGACGACGCCGGAGCCTGGCTCGGAGCGCCGGGCGGGTTCCTCCGCCGCGACGGGAGCCCGAAGCCGGCCTACGAGGCGCTGCGCTCGCGGATCCGCGGGGACTGGTGGCTCGAGCCGACGGTGCTCCGGACGGACGCCGAGGGGCGCATCGGCGTCCGGGCCTTCGCCGGGGACTTCGCGCTCTCGAGCGCGGGGGCGGGCGCTACAGTGAGCCTCCCTGTCGGGTCGTCGACGGCGGAGGTCCGCCTGGGCTGAGGGCGTCCGGGCCGGCCGGTGGCGCGGGTCGCCCCGTCGCGCGCCCCGGAACGCCGCGTCCCTCCCAACACTCAGTCGGCTGATGGAAGACTCGGAGGGTGCATCTCCTCGCGGTCCTCAGCATGAAGAACCGGGCGCTCATCGCGCTCGTCACCGTCGTCATCGCCGTCTTCGGCGGAGTCGCCCTGACCGGGCTCAAGCAGGAGCTCGCGCCGTCGATCTCCTTCCCGCAGCTCGCCGTCGTCACGTCCTACCCGGGCGCCGCTCCGGAGGTGGTCAACGACGACGTCTCGACGCCGATCGAGACCGCCATCCAGGGGGTGCCGGGGCTCGAGACGACCAGCGCGACGTCCTCCACGGACTCCTCCCTCATCTCGGCGTCCTTCACCTACGGCACCGATCTCGCCACCGCCGAGCAGAAGATCCTGCAGGCGATCAACCGGATCAAGAGCACGCTCCCGGACGGCGTCGACCCGCAGGTGGTCACCGGCTCCCTCGACGACCTGCCGGTGCTGCAGCTCGCCGTGTCGAGCGACGGCGACGCGGACGCGCTGGCCGAGCGCCTGCGCACCACGGTCATCCCGGACCTGGAGAAGGTCGAGGGCGTGCGCGAGGCGGCGCTCGTCGGCGAGACCGCCCAGCGCGTCACGATCACCCCGGACGACGCGGCGCTCGCCGCGGCCGGCCTCTCGACCGGCGACATCCGCTCGGCCCTGCAGCAGAACGGCGTGCTCGTCGCGGGCGGACAGATCACCCAGGACGGGTCGACCTTCTCGGTGCAGTCGGGCGTCAAGCTCGACTCGACCGACGCGATCGCGGCGCTGCCGCTGCTGCCGTCCGCAGGTGCCTCCGCGGGTGCGGGCGGCGCCGGTGCGTCAGCGGGTGCGGGTGCCTCCGCGGGTGCCGGGGCTTCCGCCGGCGGCTCCGACGCCGGAGCAGCGGCGGGAGGCGCGGCCGTGACCGCAGAGCCGACGGTCACCACCCTCGGCTCCGTCGCGACGGTCGCCGTCACCGACGCCCCCGTCACCTCGATCTCGCGCGTCAACGGCCAGCCCGCCCTGACCCTCTCGATCACCAAGCTCCCGGCCGCGAACACCGTCGACGTGTCGACCGGCGTGGCCGCGCTGCTCCCGGACCTCGAGGAGTCGATCGGCGACAACGCCGCCTTCACCCCGGTCTTCGACCAGGCGCCCTACATCCAGGAGTCGATCGCGTCGCTCGCGCAGGAGGGGGCGCTCGGCCTCGTCTTCGCCGTGCTGGTGATCCTGCTGTTCCTGCTCTCGGTGCGCTCGACCCTGGTCACGGCCATCTCGATCCCGACCTCGGTGCTGATCACGTTCATCGGCCTGCAGACGGCCGGCTACACCCTCAACATCCTGACCCTCGGCGCGCTCACCATCGCGATCGGCCGTGTGGTCGACGACTCCATCGTCGTGATCGAGAACATCAAGCGGCACCTCGACGCGGGTGAGGACCGGGCCCGGACCATCGCGGTCGCCGTCCGCGAGGTCGCCGGCGCGATCACCGCCTCCACGATCACCACGGTCGCGGTGTTCCTGCCGATCTCGTTCGTCGGCGGCACCACGGGCGAGCTGTTCCGGCCCTTCGCGCTGACCGTGTCGATCGCCCTGCTCGCCTCACTCGTGGTGGCGCTGACGATCGTGCCGGTGCTCGCCTACTGGTTCCTCCGCCCCTCGAAGCGACCGGCGGTGCGCCAGGCCGCGCAGGCGGCGCTCGCGGAGGAGCGCGCGGCGGCCGGAGGGGCACCCGCCTCGGGGGTCCCGGCCGACACCGCCGCGCCGGTCGAGGAGGCCCCGCACCACGGCGCCCACGCCGCTCCCCGGCGGGCGCGCGGGCTGCAGTCGGTGTACGGCCCGATCATCCACTGGACGCTGAAGCACTCGGTCGTCACCGTCCTCCTCGCGCTGCTCGTGCTCGTCGGGACCGGTGCGCTGTACCCGCTGATGAAGACGAACTTCCTCGGCTCCAGCGGGCAGGACACCTTCACCGTCACACAGACGGTCCCCGTCGGCCAGAGCCTCGACGCGCAGGACGCGACGGCGCAGCAGGCGAGCACGGCGATCCTCGGCGTCGACGGCGTCGAGACCGTCCAGCTCACCGTCGGCTCCTCCGGCGGTCTGCAGAGCGCGTTCGGCGGGGGAGGAGGCGGCGGCACCTCGATCCGCTACTCCGTCACCACCGATGAGTCGGCCGACCAGGAGGCCGTGCAGGCGGACGTCCGCGACGCGCTGTCGGGCGTCGCCTCGGCCGAGGACATCAGCGTCGCCGCCTCCTCCGGCTTCGGCGCCTCCTCGGACATCGAGGTCGACCTCTCGACCGCCTCGCAGAGCGACCTCCAGAGCGCGAGCGACCAGCTCCTCGAGGCCCTGCGCGGGACCGACGGGATCAGCCAGGCCGAGAGCAACCTCTCCTCCTCGCTGCCCTACATCGCGGTGCGGGTCGACCGCGACGCCGCGGCCCGGGCGGGTCTCAGCGAGGTCGCCGTGGGCACGATCGTCAGCCAGGCGCTCCAGCCCAGCCAGGTCGGCAGCGTCGTGATCGACGACCGCACCCTCTCGATCTACCTGGCCGACGGGCAGCCGCCGGCCACCGTGGACGAGCTGCGGAACCTCGAGGTGCCGACCCTCACCGGCACCGTCGCGCTCTCCACCCTCGCGGCGGTCGAGCAGACGGACGGTCCGGCGAGCATCACCACCGAGCGCGGGCAGCGCACCGCGACCATCACCGTCACCCCGGAGGGCGACGACCTCGCCTCGGCCAACGTCGCCGTGCAGAACGCGATCGACGCGACGGCGCTTCCGGCCGGTGTCGACGCCTCCCTCGGCGGAGTGACCGCCGACCAGGCCGACGCGTTCTCGCAGCTGGGCATCGCGCTGCTGGTCGCGATCCTGATCGTCTACGTCGTGATGGTGGCGACGTTCCGCTCGCTCCTGCAGCCGCTGCTCCTGCTCGTGTCGGTGCCGTTCGCGGCGACCGGCGCGATCCTCCTGCAGGTGATCACCGGCGTGCCGCTGGGCGTGCCGTCCCTGATCGGCGTGCTGATGCTGATCGGCATCGTCGTCACGAACGCGATCGTGCTCGTGGACCTGGTGAACCAGTACCGCGACCGCGGGATGCCGGTGCGGGAGGCGCTGCTGCACGGCACCGAGCGGCGGCTCCGGCCCATCCTGATGACCGCCCTCGCGACGATCTTCGCCCTCCTGCCGATGGCGCTGGGGATCACGGGCCACGGCGGCTTCATCTCGCAGCCGCTGGCGATCGTCGTGATCGGCGGCCTGGTGTCCTCGACGGTGCTGACCCTCGTGGTCCTGCCCGTCGTCTACAACCTGGTCGAGGGGTATCGTGAGCGGCGGCGTGCCGCCCGCGCCGGGAAGGCGTCGGCATGACGGACATCAGGGATGCGGCCGAGACGGTCGGCTCGCGCTGGCGCAGCGGCCCGGAGCGCGCCACCGCGGTCCTCGACGAGATCGGTCCGGAGCGCTTCGTCGCCCGCGACTTCCGCCCGGGCACGCTCCGGCACCTCGTGCTGATCCGCTTCCGCCCGACAGCGCTGGTCGCCGAGGCGGACGAGGTCACCCGCCGCTTCCTCGCCCTGGCCGACGAGTGCGTCCGCGACGGACGGCCCTACATCGAGTCGATCGAGACGGGGCCGCAGCTGAGCATCGAGGGCGCGGGCGAGGGCTTCGACCGCGCGTTCCTGCTGACCTTCTCCTCCGAGGGCGACCTGCATTACTACCTGGGCCGGCCGGCCGTCGAGGACCCCGCGCACTGGGATCCGGCGCACGACGCGTTCAAGGAGTTCGTCGGGCCGTTCGTCGACACGGCCGGCATCGTCGCGTTCGACTTCCGACCCGAAGAGCACTGATGGCGACTCCCGACTTCGTGCTGCGGCTGCGCGAGCGGATCGGGACCGAGCTGCTCTGGCTCACCGGCGTGACCGCGGTGATCCTCCGGGAGGAGCCGGCGCTCGAGGTCCTGCTCGTCCGGCGCGCCGACACCGGCGCCTGGACGGCCGTCACCGGGATCATCGACCCGGGCGAGACCGTCGCCGGGACCGCCCGCCGCGAGGCGCAGGAGGAGGCGGGCGTCGAGATCGAGGTCGAGCGCCTCGTGCAGGTGCACACCCTCCCGTCGATGCAGTACCCCAACGGGGACCGCTCGCAGTACCTCGACCACGTGGTGCGCTGCCGCTGGATCTCGGGGGAGGCCCACGTCGCGGACGACGAGTCGACCGAGGTCGGCTGGTTCGCGCCCGACGCGCTGCCGCCGATGTCGGACGAGCACCGCGCCCGGATCCAGCGGGCGCTGTCGGACGAGCCGGGCTGCTCGATCGACTGACGGCGGGGGTGCGCGCCGGACGAGGGCGGGGCCGCCTCCCGGGAGCGGCACTCGGATCGGAGCGGGCGTCCTGCCGTGTCGGCCTCCGACCGGACGGGCCCTCGGGCCGGGCTCCTCGGACCCGGCCCCTCGGTCCGGGCTCCTCGGACCCGGCTCGCCTCGGAGCGGGCGCTGCTCAGACCGGACGCGCGAAGCAGAGCACCGCGTCGTCGCCGACGTGGGCTCCGAAGCCGTCGATCGCCGTGAAGCCGAGCGCCTCGGCCGCTGCGGCGAGCTCCGGCGCGGCGGCCAGGCGCAGCGTGCGGATCCGCTGCACCCGCGCCCACGACTCCGCCGCCGCGACGAGCCGTCGGGCGACTCCCGTGCGCCGGTGGACGGAGGCGACCACGAGCTCCAGCACCTCGGCGAAGTCGTCCGGGCCGGGAGCGAGCACCAGGGCGCCCGCCGCCGCCCCGTCGATCCGGGCGATCAGGACGCGGGCGTGCGGGGGCGGGACCGCGGCGAGGAGGCCCTCCGCTCCGGCTGCGTCCTCGAGGCGGACGACGACTCCGCTCACGAGCCCAGGTGGGCGCGGAGGAACTCGACGACCCGAGCGCGCAGAGCGTCGTCGAGCAGCGCGATCGAGTGCAGCGAGCCGGGGAGGACGAGGAGGTCGACCCTCGAGCCCGCTCCGCGCAGCGCCTCGGCGAAGCGGGTCGACTGGCTGAGCGCGACCCGTTCGTGCGCCGCGTGCGCGATGAGGAACGGCGGCTCGGAGCCGTCCACCTGCGCGAGGGGCGAGGCGGCGGTGGCGGCCGGGCAGGAGGCGAGGTCCGCGCAGTCGAGGTAGCTGCGCACGGCGGCCGCGACTCCGACCACCGGGTCGTCGTCGGCGAGGCCGGCGGCGCTGAGATCGGAGGGGCCGCTCAGGTCGACCACGGCGGCCAGGCGCGACGAGGTCGCCGGCAGCGTGCCGAGCAGAGAGGCGAGGTTGCCGCCGGCCGAGCCGCCGAAGGCCGCCACCTGCTCCGGATCGATGCCGAAGCGCGCGGTCTGCTCCGGCTCGAGCAGCCAGTCGAGGGCGGCCGTCACATCGTCGAGCTGCGCGGGGAACACGGCGGCGGGCGCGAGGCGGTAGTCGACCGAGACGGCGACGAACCCCTCCGATCCGAGCCACTGGCAGATCGGGCGCCAGTTCGCGTCGGCCTTGCCTCCACGGGCCCAGCTGCCGCCGTGCACGACGAGGACGGCGGGCCGCGGCTCCGCCGACGGGGCAGGGGAGGAGCAGACGTCGACGCTCTGCCCGGTGCTCGCGTCGTAGACGACGTCGGCCGTCACGCTCACGCCGGACCAGTCGGGTGCGGGTGCCGCTCCGAGCGCCTGCGCCACCGGCTCCGAGACGGGAGTGGTGCTCGCGCAGCCCGAGAGGAGCAGTGCGAGGGCGGCCAGGACCGCGGCGACGCGTCGCGGGGATCGGGTGGGCTCGCGCATGAGTGCGATCAGCGTACGGGGTGCTCGGCGCCCCGGATGCGGCACCCTCGCGATCAGGGGGTGCCGGGCTCGCGCTGCAACCGGACCAGGACGACCCCCGCGAGGATCAGCGCGCCGCCGCCGAACTGGATCGGCGCGGGCAGCTCGCCGAGGATCAGCCATGCGGCCGCGATCGAGAACAGCACCTCCGTCAGCCCGACGAAGGAGGCGATCCGCGTGCCGAGGCGGCGTCCGCCCTCGATCCCGAGCAGATACGCCAGCACGGTCGACATGCCGAGGATCACGCCCGCGGGGAGGAGCCAGCTGACCTCCGCTCCGACGAACACCACCTCTCCGAAGGTCGCGCGCAGCGGTGTGACGCCGAGCGCCCCGAGTGCCAGCAGGATCGCGGCGCCGACGGTCATCGCCCCCGCCGTGAGCGCGATCGGCGGCAGCTCCGGATCCACCCGACCGGCGATGACGTAGTAGACGCACAGGCCGAGCGAGGCGGTCAGCGCCCAGGCGATGCCGACCAGCTCGGGGGTCGACTCGCCGGACAGGTCGAGCACGAGCACCAGGCCGCCGAGCGCGAGCGCGGAGCCGGCGAGGGTGAAGCGGCCGGGGTGCCGGCGGGTGCGCGCCCAGGCGAGGAGGACGAGGAACACCGGCGCGAGGTACTCGATCAGCAGGGCGACGCCGACCGACATGTGCTCGATCGCGCTGTAGAAGCAGAGCTGCGCGGCGATCACGGCGAAGACTCCGTAGAGGGCGATCGTGCCGAGGTTGCGGCGGAGCACGGGCCAGCGGCCGCGGAGGGACAGGACCGCCGGGATCGCGAGGATCAGGGCGGCGCCGCCCGCGCGCCAGAGGACCGCGGACGCCGGCGTCCAGCCCGCCTCGAGGAGCGGCTTCACGAACGGCCCGCCCAGACCGAACGCCGCCGACGCGGCCAGCGCCGCGACGAGGCCCGAGCCGAGGCGCCGTGCAGGCGCGGGCGCGCTCGCGGCGGGGAGGGTGACGGCGGCGGTGCTCTCGGCGGTCATGGTCGGCTCCTTCAGGAGTCAAAAGGATTACACTCGTGACAGCGAGCGGATCGCACACTACTGAGCCGCACTGTCAGGAGTCAACATGGTGTTCGCCTATGACGTCGAGGCGTCACTGACCTCCACCGCCACCCTCGTCAACACGCTCCCCGAGCTGTCGCCGTCCGGCGAGGACGAGATGGCGACGATCGAGCAGCTGGACGACTTCCTCCTCGAGAACCGGTACACGGGCAGCCGCGACGGATCGACCGAGGAGCTGGAGGCCGTGCAGTCGATCCGCTCCTCCCTCCGCACCCTCTGGCTCACGCGGGCCGAGGAGGACCTCGTCCCCGTCGTCAACGGGATGCTCGACTCCGGCCGCGCGCTCCCGCAGCTGGTCCGGCACGGACCCTACGGCTGGCACCTCCACGCGACGCGCGACGAGAGCCCGCTCGCCACCCGCATCCTGGTCGAGGCCGCCATGGCGTTCGTCGACGTGATCCGCGGCGACGAGCGCGAGCGGATCCGCGTCTGCGCGGCGGAGGACTGCGAGGCGGTGCTCGTGGACTTCTCCCGCAACCGCTCGAAGCGCTACTGCGACACGGGCAACTGCGGCAATCGCGCGAACGTGGCCGCGTACCGGGCCCGGCGGGCGTCGCAGTAGCGGACGGGCGGTCGTTGCGCGCGGGCGCGCGTCGATCGTGCTGCGGCTCGGGGCCGGGGGGCTGTTGCGGGGCGACTCCGCGGGGGACCGGTTGCGGAGGTGCGCGGCCCCCGGGCTTCGCGGCTCCCGGGCTTCGCGGCTCCCGGCTTTCGCGGCTCCTGGCTTTCGCGGCCCCCGACCTGAGCGGCTCCTGGCCGCACGTCTCCCCGCCCTAGCCAGGCTCCGGGGCCGCGTGTAGACTCGCTCGGTCGGCTCTTGACACCGTGCGTTCTCGTGCGGATGGGTTTGTTAGTCAAGTGGGCCGAGTCTCCGACAGTCGTCGTGAGACGAATCACATGTGTGAATCGGCCCCGGTCAATGACTCGCCCGGGTTCTCCCCCTGCTGCCCCGCAGCAGTCCAGCGCACGGACGCCCCTCACGACGGGGCTCCTCCGGCGTCGCCTCCTCGCGCACGACCTGAACCCAGGAAGAACTGCCATGCCCAAGAACAAGAAGCCCGCCGGCGGACGTCCGGCCAAGAACTTCGAGCCCAACCGCTTCGGCGCCTCGAGCGGCAAGTCCCAGCTCGGCGGCCGCTCGCGCTTCCCCGGCGCCAAGCCGGGCTCGCGCAGCGAGGGCCACCGCGGATTCCGCGCCGTCGACGAGAACGCCCCCAAGAAGGCGCGCTGGAACGCCGACGAGCGCGCCGAGCGGGCCACCGAGCGCGCCGATCGGCCCGCCCGCGGGTACGACCGCGACGAGCGGCCCTCTCGCGGCTACGACCGCGACGCGCGTCCGGCCCGCTCGAACGACCGTGACGAGCGTCCGGTCCGCGGGTACGACCGCGACGCACGCCCGGCGCGCTCGAACGACCGCGACGAGCGTCCGGCGCGATCCTTCGATCGCAGTGACCGTCCGGCGCGATCCTTCGATCGCAGTGACCGTCCGGCCCGTTCCTTCGACCGCAATGCGCGTCCGGCGCGCTCGAACGATCGCGACGAGCGTCCGGCGCGTTCCTACGGGCGCGATGAGCGTCCGGCGCGTTCCTTCGATCGCAGTGACCGTCCGGCCCGTTCCTTCGACCGCGATGCGCGTCCGGCGCGCTCGAACGATCGCGACGAGCGTCCGGCGCGTTCCTACGGGCGCGATGAGCGTCCGGCGCGTTCCTTCGACCGGAGCGACCGTCCGGCCCGTTCCTTCGACCGCGATGCGCGTCCGGCCCGCTCGAACGACCGCGACGATCGTCCGGCCCGCTCCTACGGACGCGACGACCGTCCGGCCCGCACCGGCGACCGCGACGAGCGCCCCTCGCGCGGCTACGACCGCACCGAGCGTCCCGCCCGCTCGTTCGACCGCAGCGACCGCCCGGCCCGCTCCTTCGACCGGGACGCGCGTCCCTCGCGCGGCCACGACCGCGGCGACCGCCCGACCCGCTCGTTCGACCGCGACTCCCGGCCCTCGCGCCGCGACTCCGGCTCGGACTTCTACCCCAGCCGCGACGCCCGTGCGCCGCACCAGGCCGACGACGTCGTGCTCGAGCGCCTCGAGGCGACCGCCACGCTCGCCGTCGACGTCGAGGGCGTCACCTTCGGCGACCTCGGCCTGGGCGGGAACATCGTCCGGATGCTGACCGAGCTCGGAGCGGCCGCGCCGTTCCCGATCCAGGCCGCGACCATCCCCGAGGTGCTCGCCGGCAAGGACGTCCTCGGACGCGGCAAGACCGGCTCCGGCAAGACCATCGCCTTCGGCGCCCCCGTCGTCGAGCGCCTGATGGAGAACAACGGAGCGAAGGGCCGCAAGCCGGGCCGCGCTCCGCGGGCGCTCATCCTCGCGCCGACCCGCGAGCTCGCCATGCAGATCGACCGGACCATCCAGCCGATCGCCCGCTCCGTCGGCCTGTTCACGACGACCATCTACGGCGGCGTCCCCCAGTACAAGCAGGTCGGAGCCCTCCAGCGCGGAGTCGACATCGTCATCGCGACGCCGGGCCGCCTCGAGGACCTCGTCGAGCAGGGCCGCCTCGACCTCTCGAACATCACCATCACGGTGCTCGACGAGGCCGACCACATGTGCGACCTCGGCTTCCTCGAGCCCGTGCAGCGCATCCTCCGCCAGACCGCCGACGGCGGCCAGCGGCTGCTGTTCTCGGCCACGCTCGACAAGGGCGTCGCGACGCTCGTGGACGAGTTCCTGGTCGAGCCGAGCGTCCACGAGGTCGCCGGCGAGGACCAGGCGTCCTCGACCATCGACCACCGCGTGCTCCTGATCGAGCACCGCGACAAGGCCGAGATCATCGAGCAGCTCGCCGCCCGCCAGGGCAAGACGCTGATCTTCGCCCGGACCCGCGCGTTCGCGGAGCAGCTCGCGGAGCAGCTCGACCACGCGGACATCCCCGCGACGAGCCTCCACGGCGACCTCAACCAGTCGCGCCGCACCCGCAACCTCGCACTGCTCACCAGCGGACGCGTGGACGTGCTGGTCGCGACGGACGTGGCCGCGCGCGGCATCCACGTCGACGACATCGACCTGGTGATTCAGGCCGACGCTCCCGACGAGTACAAGACGTACCTCCACCGCTCCGGCCGCACCGGCCGCGCGGGCAAGACGGGCACGGTCGTGACGCTCATCACGCGCAACCGTCGCCGCCGCATGGAGGAGCTGCTCGACCGGGCCGAGATCGAGGCCGAGATGATCGAGGCCCGCCCCGGCGACCGCGTCCTGCGCGAGATCAGCGCCCCGGCCGAGTAGCCGCCGACCGCACGACGACGAGGCGCGGACCCCCTGCATCGGGGTCCGCGCCTCGTGTCGTTCGTGGTGAGTGCTGTGGTGCGGAGTGACGGCGAGTGCCGGGTCGTGGTGACCCTCCGACTCCGCGCTGCGCAGGGCTCCTCGCTGTGCGGCTTCCCGTTCGGACAGCTCTGCGTTGCGCGGCTCTGTGCTGGACGACTCTGTGCCGGACGACTCTGCAGTGTCCGGCTTCGCGGAGGGCTTCTGCACGCACGAACGCCAAAGGGCGGACACCTCGCGGTGCCCGCCCTTCGGCGTGTTCACCGGCCGGAGCCGGTGAGGGGAATTAGCTGGCCGGGGGGGTCAGCACGGTGTCGATGAGGTAGACGGTCGCGTTGGCGGTCTGGACGCCACCGCAGATGACGGACGCGTCGTTGACCTTCAGGTCGTCGCCGGAACCGGTGACGGTGAGGTTGCCACCCTGGACAGTGGCGTGGTCGCCGGCGATCGCGTCAGGGGCGATCTGGCCGGGGACGACGTGGTAGGTCAGGATCGAGGACAGCGTGGCGGCGCCCTCGGGGGTCTTGAGGGAGTCGACGGTCGCGGCGTCGAGCTTGGCGAACGCGTCGTCGACCGGGGCGAAGACGGTGAACTCGCCGCTGTTCAGCGTGTCGACGAGGTTGACGTCGGGGTTGAGGCCACCGGAGATCGCAGCGGTCAGGGTGGTGAGCAGCGGGTTGTTCGACGCGGCGGTCGCAACGGGGTCGAGCGACATGCCCTCGACCGAGCCGGCGCCGTCCGGGACCTGCTCGGCGTAGGCGGCACAGCCGGGGCCGACGAGGTTCGCGGCCGGGTCCATGGTCGCCATGGGGGTCGAGGAGGCGGAGGCCGACGAGGTGGCCATCGGGGTCGACATCTCGGTCGCCGCGTCGCTGGCGGCGGTGGTCGAGCCGCTTCCGCTCGAGCAGGCGGTGAGGCCGAGGGCGGCGGTGCCCAGCAGGGCGAATGCGGCGAGGGCGGAACGCTTGGTGGATCGCATGGGATTACTCCTTCGTGAGACGGCCCCCACGTGATGCGGAGGACCTGTTCTGTGTGGACCGTGTCGCGGCCGTTGACATGTGTTCGGAGCCCTCCCTGCGGGGGTTTGGATTTCTTTCGGTGATCTAGGTAACGGCTTCGTAACGGCAGGGAACCGGGACGGCGGGGAGCTGCTCCGCCGCGTCGATTACCCTGGACACGTCGCGCGCACGCGTCGACGCGACGACGAGAGGACGGGCGAGTGCAGACCCGAGGTGCACGAGTGGCTCGCGGCGTCGCCGCCGCTCTCGCCGCGACCGCCACGGCCGCCGCCTCCCACACGCTCGCGGGCGCCGAGACCCCCGCTCCTGCCGTGCTCGCCCTCGCCGCGGCGTTCGCCGTCGTCGTCTGCGTCCTCCTCTCGGGGCGCCGTCCGTCCCTTCCCCGGCTGACGCTCTCCGTGCTCCTCAGCCAGATCGCGTACCACGGCCTCTTCCTCATCACGGGCAGCGGTGGGGAGGTGAGCGTGGTCGGGACGACGGGCACCGGCGCGCACTTCCACGACGGGTCGACCATCGAGCTGATCGCCGGCGGAGGCGGACACGCGGCCCACGCTCCGCTGATGCTCGTCGCCCACCTCGCTGCGGCTGCCTTCACGATCGCGGCGTTCCGGTACGGCGAGCGCCTCTTCTGGACGCTGGGAGCAGGCCTCCAGCGCGTCGTCGTACGGATCGTCGCCCGCGCGTCCGCGGTCGCGCTCCCGTCGGCACCCGGCGTCTCGATGACGGGCACCCCCGAGCCGCGGGCGCCCCGTTCCCTCGACGCGGTCCTCTCGATCCTCCGGCACCGCGGGCCGCCGCTGCGGGTCCTCCGCGCCGCCTGACGCCCCTCCCGTGCGGGAGCGGCTCCGGTCGGCGCCTCCGCATGCACCGCGAACCCGCGCTGCGTCCAGAACTCCCGGCCCCGCGCCGGATCTCCCCCGAGGACACGACCGTCATGACCCGTTCTTCTTCTTCTTCTTCTTCTTCTTCTTCTTCTTCCTTCTCGCGGCTCCGCCTCGTCGGCAGCGGCGCACTCGTCGCCGCCGGATCGATCGCGCTCGCTGTCGCCGCGCCCACTGCGGCCAGCGCACACGTGACCGCGGCGGCGAGCAGCACCGCCGCCGGCTCGTACACGGTGGTGACGTTCTCGCTGGCCCACGGCTGCGAGGGCTCGCCGACGACGGGACTCACGATCACGATGCCCGACGGCATCAACTCGGTCAGCCCGACGATCAACCCGAACTGGGACGTCGTGAAGAACGAGGTCGCGATCGCCGACCCGGTCACCGACTCCCACGGGAGCACCGCGACCAAGCGGGTCTCGGACGTGGTCTACACGGCGAAGACGCCCCTCGCCGACGGCTACCGCGACACCGTCGCCCTCCAGCTGCAGCTCCCCGAGGACGCGGCGGGCTCCACGCTGGAGTTCCCCGTGCTGCAGACGTGCGAGACCGGCAGCACCGCCTGGGACCAGCCGACCGTCGACGGCCAGGACGAGCCCGAGCTGCCCGCTCCCACCGTCGCGGTGACCGCGGCGGAAGCGGGTTCCGGCCACGGGGGCGGACACGACGACGACGGCGACGGTGACGACGCCGTCGCGACCACCGCCTCGGCGACGACGGCCACGAGCGGCGACGACGTGCTCGCCCGCATCCTCGGAGTCGGCGGGCTCGTCGTCGGCGCGGTCGGCGTGGCCGTCGGGCTCGCCTCCCGCCGCCGCGGACCCCGGGCGTCGGCGTGACCCGTCGGAAGGCCCTCGTCGCCGCGACCGCGATCGGGCTGCTCGGCTCGATCGCGGTGGCGGCGCCCGCCAGCGCGCACAACTACCTCGTCTCGACGACTCCCGCTGCGGACTCGACCGTGACGGAGCAGCCGGGAACGCTGGTGCTGACGACGAACGACGACCTGCTCGTCCTCGGGACGGACGGAACGGCGGCGGCTCTGCGCGTCGTCGGGCCGGACGGGCTCTACTACGGCGACGGCTGCGTCAGCGTCGTCGGGCCGGAAGCGTCGATGCCGCTCGAGCTCGGCGCGGCGGGGGAGTACGAGGTGACCTGGCAGGTCGTGTCCACCGACGGGCACCCCGTGTCGGGCCAGTACGCGTTCGACTGGGCGCCGTCCGACGGGACCGCGCTCGCCGACGGGTCGGACTCGGTCCCGGACTGCAACGGCACCGTCGCGGTCTCAGGAGGACAGGCCGAGTCAGCCGACGAAGCGCAGGCGACGTCCGGACCGGACCCCGCACTCCTCGGGGACGTCCTGTGGATCGGCGGCGCTCTCGCCGCGGTCGCCGCCGCCATCGGAGTGACGCTCCTCGTGCTGCGACGGCGACCCCGCGACTGAGGCTCGTGAGCCTCCTGGGGTGGCGGTCGGTCAGTTCAGGAGGCTCGCGAGGGGCCCTTCACCGAGACCGGTCAGGACGGCCGCCGCGTCCTCGTAGACGGCGACGGCCCCGGCCTCGCGGAGTTCGTGCTCCGAGGTACCGCCGGAGAGGACTCCGACCGTTGCCAGGCCCGCGCGCTCGGCGGCCAGGACGTCCCAGGTCGCGTCGCCGACCATGACGGCGCGGTCGACGGAGACGCCCGCGCGGTCGAGCGCGATCGAGATTACGTCGGGTGCTGGCTTGGCGGTGGAGACGTCGGCGCCGCTGGTGACAGCGTGGACGGACCCGCCGAAGTCGAGGACGTCGAGAAGCACGTCCAGCTCGTTCTGCGGTGCCGAGGTGGCGAGGACGACGTGGACGCCTCGACCGACGAGCGTCGCGACGAGCTCGCGAGCTCCCGGGAGTGGAACGATGCGTGCTGTCGTCTCGGCGTAGTTCTTGGTGTGCAGCGACTTCACCAGTGCGCGCTGCTCCTCCTTCACGTCGTCCTCGAGGAGCATGTCGAGCAGCTCCGACGAGTCTGCGCCGATCGCTCGTTGGATGCGCCAGGCGGGCACGACGAGGTCGGCCTGCCAGAAGGCGCGCGACCACGCCTCGACGTGGAGGAAGTTCGTGTCGGCGAGGGTCCCGTCGATGTCGAAGAGCACCGCGGAGGTCCCCGTCGTCGCGTCTTTCCTGTCCTTCGTTCCTGCCATGTCGCTGCCCCTCTTGTCGCTTCCGCGCCTATCGGCCCGTGCCGTCCACGCTACGCGGGCGCGCCGAAGCGGGCCCGCCCCTTGACCTGCCCGTCCACGCCACCCGACCTGCCCCTTGTCACGGCCCGCCGGTCCCGGTCGGATCGTGTCCGCCCTCCGTCCCGTTCCCCGGCTCCCCGGGCCGGGTGACATGCTGCCGTCCCGTCGGGCTCGTCCAGTGCAGCGTGCCGTCCGGCTCCTGCCGGTGGGTCCACCCCGTGGTGTGGCGGAGCCGGTGGTGGTGTCGGCAGAGGTGCGCGAGGTTGTCGGCCGACGTGGTGCCTCCGTGGTGCCAGTCGTTCGTGTGGTCGACGTCCGCGTGGCGGGTGCTGCGGGTGCATCCCGGGAACCGGCAGGTCCCGTCGCGGTGCTGGAGGTGGCGACGCAGGTCCGCCGGCACTCGGTAGGAGTCGCGTCCGACGGAGAGGACCGCTCCGCTCTCCGGATGGGTGAGCAGCCGCGTGAACGAGGGAGCACCTGCTGTGAGACGCCGCGCGGTCTCCGGATCGACGGGTCCGTATCCGTCGAGGACGGCGGGCTGGTCGGACCGCCCGAGGAGGGTCAGCGCCGGCACGGTCACCGCGACTTCGGCGCGCACTCCCGCCGGCATCGACGTGCCGTCTCCGTCGGCCGATGTCTCCCCGTCGACCAGCAGCGCAGCGGCGATGTCTGCGCGGAGCTGGCCCAGCGTCCGCTCCTCGTCCGGCAGATCCGCGAGGGAGCGGGCGGCCCGGTCGATCCTGTCCATCGCGCCGAGCACATCGGGAGCTGCGGTGTAGAGGTGCAGGATCGCCATCCCGTCGTCGAGGCCCTCCACCCAGAGCGCGCGACGACGGGCGCAGTCCCTATGACGTTCGCTGAGCGTCTGCGGGTGCAGCCGTTCCCGGAGCGACCGGAGGGCGCGTCGCAGCTGGGGCGGGGTGCAGGCGACCGCGATCGTGGCGGCCTCCTCGTCGAAGCGCCCACGGACCTCGGCCGGGACGTCGAGCGCTCCTCGCACCACGAGTCGCGCGTGCTCGGGGGAGAGCGCTCCGTCCGCGAGTGCGCGCAACGTCGCCGGGAGGTCGTTCACCAGCAGGCGTGCCTCGTCGACCAGTGCAGAGGCGTGCGCCTCCGAGACCCGGAGTCCCGTCGCGAGCTCCGCGATCAGCGCCCGGTGCGCCGCCTCCGCCCGATCCACCTGCAACTGGACGTGCTCGCCGACGAGCGCCGCCGGTGCCGCCATCGCGAGGCGGCGTGCCTCCTCGACTGCCCGGTACCGGGATGCCTCGACGGCGGACCGCTCAGCGTGCCGTGAGCCGGCGAGCGCGAGCGCCTCCGTGAGCGCGTCGTCTACTGTCGCCGATTCCTTCATGCCCTGATCTCACCGGACGAAGTCTCGCCGTGGGCCTCGGGAGCGCCGTTTCATCGGACAGCATCGCGAAGAACCGTCTGTGGAGGAGCGTCGCCCCCCTCACACCTTCCGCGGCACCGTGAACACGGTCTCCACTCCGGCCGAGTACAGCACCGAGTCCGGCGCGCGCGTCGCCAGCCCGGGGAAGCCCGCGGCGTCGAGCAGCCTGTCGTCGAGCGCGAGCAGCTCCGCGCGTCGCAGCGGCCACGGCCGGTGCAGGTTGCGGCCGTACCAGGTGGAGCCCAGGTGGCGCTCGTGGTAGGCCCAGCGTGCGGTGAGGAACGAGCCGAGCGGGTCCTCGTCGACCGGCTCGCCCGGGCGGACGACGATCCGGGAGCGGGCGGCCGAGTCCGAGTGCCGGATCGTGTCGTAGATCACCGCGCCGTGGCGGTGCTCGATGCTCATCCGGGCCCAGCGGTAGGGGAGCCCGAACACCGCCTGCGCGGTGAGCACGGGAAGGAGGTGGGAGGCGTCGAGCGAGACGAACACGACTCCGCGTCGTCCCTGCTCGTCGACGGAGTAGAGCCGGACGTTCACCTCGGGGAAGGTGCCGAGCCAGGGCACCCGCGGGCCGCCGAGGAAGGCCGTCCGCGAGAGCCGGAACGGGATCAGGCCCACCCAGGAGGAGCCGTCGTGCTCGTCGGGCCTCGTCCCGGCCGGGAGGTGGGGCGCCACCAGGGCGGGGTCGACCCGCCAGTGCAGGAACGTCGCCTCGGTCCAGCGCTGCTTCAGGATGCGCGGTCCGCCGAGCGCGGGCGCGGAACGGGTGACGGGTTCGACGGAGCTCACGCGCCCATCGTGCTCCGGTGTGCTGCGAGCTCGCCCGTGCAGGCGCGCTCAGCGGCGCGCGGCGAGGGCCTTCAGTGTCTCCAGCACCAGGGCCACCGGTGCGGAGGAGGCGGCGGAGTTCCGCACGACGGCCTCGAGGGAGCGGACAGGCCGGGGACGGACGACGGGCACGGCGCGGACGCCGTCCGGCAGACGGTGGGCCGCGAGCTCCGGCAGGACCGTCACGCCCATGCCCGCGGCGACGAACGCGGCGGCGGTGATGTGGTCGTTGGCCTGGACGTGGAAGGGCGGCGCGAACCCGGCGGCGGCGCAGGCCTCCACGACGTTCCGGCGGCACCAGCCGGTGGGCAGGTCGTTGTCGACCCAGCGCTCGTTCGCGAGCTCGGCGAGGTCTATCTCGCTCCGTGAGGCGAGCGGATGACCGTCGGGCAGGACGACGAGGTAGGGGTCGTCGAGGAGGTGGTGCGCCGTGAATCCGGGGGCGGTCGGCTCGGAGGAGGCGACGAGGAGCTGCACGTCGGGGCGCGCTCCGAGGTCGTCGTCGAGCTCCTCTCCCAGGCGCAGATCGAGGGCGAGGCCGGGGAACGCGGCGGTCAGCCGGCGGGCGACCTCCGGCATCCAGGCGCTGCCGACGGAGGCGAAGTACGTCACCGAGAGGCGGCCGGAGCGGCCCTCGCGCAGCTCCTCCACCACGGCCTCCGCTTCGGCGAGGCGCTCGAGGACGCGGTCCGCCTGGGCGGCGAGGGCGCGTCCGGCTGGGGTCGGGCGGACGCCGCGGCCCACCCGCTCCAGCAGGGTCAGTCCGGTCTCGCGCTGCAGAGCGGAGAGGTGCTGGCTGACGGCGGAGGACGTGTAGCCGAGGCCGGAGGCGGCTCCCGCGATCGAGCCGGAGGCGACGACGGAGCGGAGGATGCGGAGCCGGTGCACGTCGAGCATGAGACGACCGTACAGTCCGGCTGAACGATCCGACAGTGAACGGAACTGGTGCTGAATCCCCGGCAGCGCCACGATGGCCTCATGACCGACGTCTCCTCCTCCGCCCCGCCCTCCACGAGGGACGCCCTCCTGCTGTGGGGCGCGATCGCGGTCACCGTCCTGCTCTGGGCGTCGGCCTTCGTCGGCATCCGCGCCACGACGGAGGACTTCGGCCCGGGCGCGCTGACCCTCGGCCGCATCGTGGTGGGGTCGCTCGCGCTCACGGTGGTGCGCGTCGTCCTCACCGCCCGGAGGCGCCGCTCGGAGGCGGCTCCGGATCCGCGCACGGCGGTCCCGCGCGGGCGCCTCCTCCTGCTCGTGCTGGGCTGGGGGGTCGCCTGGTTCGGGGTCTACAACCTGGCGTTGAACGCTGCGGAGCGGCACGTCGACGCGGGGACGGCGGCGCTGCTGGTGAACATCGCGCCGATGATCACCGCCGTGCTCGCCGGGCTGCTGCTGGGGGAGGGGTTCCCCCGCCGTCTCCTCGCCGGGATGCTCGTGGCGCTGACCGGCGTCGCGGTGATCGCGTTCTCCACCTCCACCGGGCAGTTCGACGTGATCGGCGTCGCCCTCGGCCTGGTCGCCGCCGTCGTCTACGGCAGCGCGGCGACCCTTCAGAAGCGCCTGCTGGGACGGATCGACGCACCGACGATGACCTGGCTCGGCTGCCTCGCCGGCACGGTCGCGTGCCTGCCCTTCGCCCCGGAGCTCGTCGAGGCGCTCGCCGCCGCTCCGCTCTCCTCGATCCTGGCCGTGGTCTACCTCGGGATCTTCCCGACGGCCGTCGCCTTCACGACGTGGGGGTACGTCCTCGCGCGCTCCAGCGCGGGTCGCACCGCGGCGTCCACCTACGCGGTGCCCGCGGTGGTGGTGCTGCTGTCCTGGCTCGTCCTGGGCGAGACCCCGCCGCTCGCCGCGCTGCTCGGAGGCGCGCTCGCCCTGGCCGGAGTCGCGGTGGCGACGCTGCGGAGGCGCCCGAAGGCGGTCTGACCGGCGGCGGATGCTCCTCCACAGCCGCCCGATCGCGTCGAGTCCTCGGACGAGGCGGCTCGCGGGGATCCCGCGGGAGGGCCCGGGATATGCTGGGCGGACGTTCATCCCAGTCGGCGCCGAGCGCCAGGAACGGTGAGGATCCCGATGACCGAGGCCCTGCAGCCGCCCGTCCAGAACGCCCTCTCGCTCACGCCTCCGGAGCCGGTGGCAGCGGTGCCGACCACCTCGGCGCCGTCGATCGCGCCGAAGGTGCCGGAAGCCGCCCTGCCCGGCCTCGAGGCGAAGGTCGACGGCTACCTCGACACGCTCCTGGCGACGGAGTCCCGCAGCCCCGAGTTCGCGACGCGGGCCAACGACATCCGCACGATGGGCGACGCCGACATCCGCTCGGCCGCCGACTCGTCGAACCGGCTGCTGAGCACGCCGGTGCGCGCCCTCCAGGAGGGCGGGCTCTCCGAGGGGTCGACCATCGGCAAGACGCTGCTCGAGCTGCGCCGCACGGTGGAGGATCTGGACCCGTCCGAGGACAACCTGCAGAAGAAGATCCTGGGCTTCATCCCGTTCGGCAACAAGATCACCGACTACTTCCGCCGCTACGAGAGCGCCCAGTCGCACCTGAACGCGATCATCCAGGCCCTGTACGACGGGCAGGACGAGCTGCGGAAGGACAACGCGGCCCTGAACCTCGAGAAGCAGAACCTCTGGGAGACGATGACCCGTCTCAACGAGTACATCTACGTCGCCGAGCGGCTCGACGTGAAGCTCTCGGCGAAGATCGCCGAGCTCGACGCCACCGACCCGGAGCGGGCGAAGGCGCTGCGCGAGGACGTCCTCTTCTACGCGCGCCAGAAGCACCAGGACCTGCTGACCCAGCTGGCCGTGTCGATCCAGGGCTACCTCGCGATCGACGTCGTCATCAAGAACAACGTCGAGCTGATCAAGGGCGTCGACCGGGCGACGACCACGACCGTCTCGGCGCTGCGCACGGCGGTCATCGTGGCGCAGGCGCTCGCCAACCAGCGCCTCGTGCTCGATCAGATCACGGCGCTGAACACCACGACGTCCAACATGATCGAGGCCACCTCGCGCATGCTCGCCGACCAGTCCGCCTCGATCCAGTCGCAGGCCGCCTCGGCCACGGTCGGACTGCCGCAGCTGCAGGCCGCGTTCGCGAACATCTACCAGACGATGGACTCGATCTCGGACTTCAAGATCAAGGCGCTCGACAGCATGGCCCAGACCGTCGGAGTCCTCCAGACCGAGACGGCGAAGGCCGGCGAGTACGTCGAGCGGGCCCGCCGCAGCAACTCGGACATCGACGCGACGTCCTCGCTCGATCTCGGCCGCTAGCCGATGGGCTGGTTCTCCCGACTGTTCACGGGTGCCCCCGCGGCGCCGGAGGAGACCGCGCCCGCTCTGCCGAGCGTCCCGACGAGCGAGGACATCCTCGCGGCGCTCGACAGGGTGGGCGCGCGGACGGAGGGCCGGGTGCCCGGCATCGTCGCGGCGCGCATCCAGCGGATCGACGAGACGGTCCGCGAGATGGTGCCCCGTCTCGACCGCCTCGGCGGGATGAGCCGTCAGGGCCACACCGTCGTCGCGACCGCGACCAGCTACCTCCCCGAGGCGGTGGAGGGCTACCTCCGCCTGCCGAGGGACTTCGCCGACCGCCGCGCCGTGCACAGGGGGAAGACCTCGCTGATGATCCTCTGCGACCAGCTCGACCTCCTCGGAGGCACGCTCGACCGCATCTCGGACGCCGTCTCGCGGCAGGACGCCTCGGCGCTGATCGCGCACGGGCAGTTCCTGGCCGAGAAGTTCACGGAGTCCTCGCTCTCCCCGAGCGGTCTCGACGCGCCTCCGCAGCCGGGAGCGCCGTCCGGATCCGGCTCGCTGACCCCGCCGAGCGCCTCGTGACCGCGCTCGCCCCGGCGCTGGACGCCCTCGTGCTCGCGGGGACGGCCGCCGGCCTCGACGCCGCGGCCGTCCGCGACGAGGGTGCGCGGCTGGCCGCCGCCGTCGCCGAGTCGATCCGCGGCGCCGGGCAGGACTGGCTCGCCGCGACCGGCGCGACGGGCGGTCTGGAGGCGTTCTTCACCGCCGCCTCGAGCGGCCGGCGCTGGCGGTCGGGGCCGACCGATCAGCTGGCCGCCCTGGTCGGCGCGGGCTCGCACCACGCCTCGGCCTACGCCCGCGCCCTGACCGAGGTCGTCTCGGCGGCCAGCGCTCTCGGCGACCCGGGCATCGGCGGCATCGCCTCCGCCTCCGCGACCGCCGCGGCCCAGCTCTCCGCCGTCCCGGGTGCTCGGGGCGCCGCTCCGACGACGAGCGGGGGAGCGCCGCACACGACCGGCCGGTCGCCGGACGGTGACGCAGGCGCCGACCTGCCGACCGGTCTGCCCGCCGGCGTGCCCGGGGTCGACGAGATCCTCGAGCGCCTCCGCCGGACCGAGCACGACGGTCCGCAGGACGAGCCGGCGCCCGCCGCCGCTCCCGCCGCGGAGCCCGCCTCCGAGCCGGAGCCGCTCGACCCGCCGGAGTCCATCGACGACCTGCTCGCCGAGCTCGACGCGCTGATCGGCCTCGACCGGGTGAAGAGCGAGATCAAGCGGCAGACGCAGCTGCTCCGGATCGACACCCTGCGCCAGACCGCCGGTCTCAGCACGCCCACGCTCACCCGCCACCTCGTCTTCACGGGGAACCCCGGCACGGGCAAGACGACGGTGGCGCGGCTGGTCTCGCGGATCTACCGCTCGCTCGGCATCCTCTCGAAGGGCGTGCTCGTCGAGGTCGACCGATCGGAGCTGGTGGCCGGCTACCTCGGGCAGACCGCGACGAAGACCGCGGAGGTGATCGCCTCCGCGCGCGGCGGCGTCCTCTTCATCGACGAGGCCTACGCGCTCGCGCTCGACCAGTACGGCGCGGAGGCGGTCACCACCCTCGTGAAGGACATGGAGGACCACCGCGGCGACCTCGTCGTGATCGTCGCCGGCTACTCCGGGCCGATGCAGGGCTTCCTCGACACGAACCCGGGACTCGCCAGCCGCTTCTCGACCACGATCGACTTCGCCGACTACTCCGACGACGAGCTCTCGGCGATCTTCGGCCGCCTCGCCGCCTCCGCGGACTTCGAGCCGACGGAGGAGGCGCTCGCCGCGTTCGCGGGCCTCGCCTCGGCGCAGCAGCGCACGGAGGCGTTCGGCAACGGGCGCTGGGTCCGCAACGTCCTCGACGCGGCGATCGCCCGGCACGCCTGGCGCCTCCGCGACGTGGAGGAGCCGACGCTCGACGAGCTGCGCATCCTGCTCCCCGAGGACGTGGTGGAGAGCCCCGAAGCCTCGAGCAGCCCGGACGCAGCCGGCGACGACGACGAGGGCTCGGCTGAGGGCTCTGAGGAGGCCCCCGGGCAGGCGGACGCCGCCCCGAGCGGCGCGGCCGTCCCCGTCACCGACGACCCCGAGGAGGAGAGCCGTTGAGCACCGCACCCGCCGCGCCGCCCGCGCAGAGGATCCCCGAGCCGCCCCTCGTCCAGGTCGCCAACCGGCCGGCGCAGCGGAGGCCGTCGCTGCTCGCCCGCGCGACCGCGACCACTCCGGCCACCCTGCGCCTCCTGCTCGCCCTGACGGCGCTGGCCGCCGTGCTGTTCGGCGTGTTCGCGCAGCAGGCCGGAGCGATGCAGGCGCGCGCCGCGACGACGGCCCGGGAGCAGTCGGCGCAGCTCCTCGGCGTGCAGAACGTCCGCACGCTGCTGGTGGACGCCAACGCGATCGCGGCCAACACCTTCCTCGTCGGCGGACTGGAGCCGACCGAGCTGCGGGCGTCGTACGTCTCGAGCCTCACCGGCGCCGCCTCCGCGATCGCCGGACTCTCGGCAGCCGACTCGGCGGACACCCGGGCCCTCGCCCGGGTCGCCAGCAGCATCACGACCTACAGCGGGCTGATCGAGCAGGCGCGGGCCAACAACCGGCAGGGCTTCCCCGTCGCCTCGGCGTATCTCGACCAGGCGTCGACGGCCCTCTCGGGAGACGGCGGCATCCTCGAGGACCTCGACGGACTCGTCGACTCCGGTGCCGACCGGGTCGCGGCCGCCTACGACGCCGTCCGCTGGAGCGTCCTGCTCATGATCGGCTCGCTCGTGATGCTGGTCCTCCTCCTGGCGGCGCAGCTCTGGCTCGCCCGCCGTACGCACCGCTACCTCAACCGCCCGCTCGCCACGGGGACCGCCCTCCTGCTGGTCGTCGGCGTCGGCGGGGCGCTCGCCTACGGATCGGTCGCGGCGGACGCGGGGACGGCGCGGGTCGAGTCCTACCGCGAGGCGCTCACCGTGTCGAACGCGCTCATCGCCGCGAGCGACGCCAAGTCGCTCGAGAGCTTCACGCTGATCAAGCGCGGCTCCGGCGCCGCCCTCGAGGAGCGCTACACCCAGGCCGTCGACTCCGCCCGGGAGAAGCTCTCGGGCGACCTGCAGGACGAGCTGGCGAGGACACGGCTCGTCGACGAGTTCGGGCAGTGGCAGTCGTTCCACGAGGAGATCCGGGAGGCGGACGACGCCGGGAACTGGGACCAGGCCGTCCGCGTCGCCACGATCACCGGGAACGGCACGCCGAACGAGCTCTTCACCACCTTCTCCGACGACGCCCGCGACGTGGTGCAGGAGAAGGCACTGGCCGCCGCCACCACGCTCGATCGAGGCGCGGAGTTCGCGACCCTCGTCTCGTGGATCCTGCTGGCGGCCGGTCTCGCCGGAGCCGTGTTCGCCTGGCGCGGCATCGCCCAGCGACTGGAGGAGTACCGATGAACCGCCTGCGCGCCGCCGCCCTCGCCCTGGCCACCGCCGCGGCTCTCGCCCTCACCGGCTGCACGACGGGGGCGGACGACCTCGGCACGCCCCTCGCCGCGGCGACCCCGACTCCGACGGCGAGCGCGTCCGCTCCCGCCGCTCCTGCCGCGGCGGACTGCTCGCCCTCGGCGGTCACCTCCTACGCGCCGACCGGCGTGACCGACAGCACCAGGCTCGCGGAGATCCGCGGGCGCGGGACCCTGCGCGTCGGCGTCTCGGCCGACACCCTCCTGATGAGCGCCCGCAACCCGATCACGGGGGCGATCGAGGGCTTCGACGTCGACATCGCCCGCGAGGTCGCCCGGGCGATCCTCGGCAGCGACTCCATCGACTACGTCGTGATCACCTCCGCTCAGCGCCTCCCCGCGCTCACCGGCGGCGACGGCGCCCCGCAGGTCGACATGGTGGCCCGCACCCTCACGATGACCTGCGATCGCTGGAGCTCGATCGCCTTCTCGTCCGAGTACTACGACGCCGGCCTCAAGGTGCTCGTCTCCGACGACCCCGACGGCGTCCCGATCACGGGCATCGGCGACCTCGACGGCGAGAGGGTCTGCGCGCCCAGCGGCACCACGACGCTCAGCCGCCTGCAGAACGACTACCCGGAGGTCGAGGCCGTCGAGGCCGCCACGCACTCGCAGTGCCTCGCCCTCTTCCAGGCAGGAGAGGTCGACGCCATCGCGGGCGACGACACGATCCTCGCGGGCTTCGTGGCGCAGGACCCGTACGCGAAGGTCGTCGGCGACGCCCTGAGCTCAGAGCCCTACGGCCTCGGCCTGCCCGCCGACGACCCCGACTTCGTGCGCTTCGTCAACGCCTCGCTCGAGAGCATCCGCAGCGACGGCCGCTGGCAGAGCATCTACGAGCGCTGGCTCGGGGTCCTCGGCGAGGCCTCGCCGCCCGCCCCGGTGTACGGCCGATGAGCACCGGTCTCGCGGAGGGGACCCCCGTCGCTCCGGGCCGGCTGGGGGAGGCCGCGCCGCAGCGCGAGCTCTTCGAGTACCTCGCCGCTCTCACCCGCTGGCTCCAGCGGACCACGCGCGAGCTCTCGCGGCTGGACGCCGCCGCGCTGGCGTCGCCGCAGGCCGAGAACTACACGGCCGACGTGGTGCTCGCCCAGTCGCTCCGCGAGTCCGTCACCCGGCGCCTCGCCGAGCTCGAGGCGGTCTGGGACTCCGGCCGCGTCGACGTCGCGGCGCGCGAGCGGATGTCGCAGCTGATCTGGGGCCGTCTCGACGCCTCCGGGAGCGGCGCGGTCTCGCTGGTGGAGGCGGTGCGCCTCTGCGACGCGGTCGTCGGCCAGCTGCGCTCCCGGCTCGAGCTCGACCCCAGCGGCACCGACGTCGCCGGGCGGATCGTGGGGGTGCGCGCCGAGATCGAGCGCTGCCGCGACCTCACCCGTGACGGCGGCGGCACGGTCGACCGCGAGCGGGCGGAGCGGGTCGCCGTGCTGCGCTCCCGCCTCGACGCGCTCGCCGAGCGGGCGGGTCGGGGAGCCGACGTGTCGGGGCCGCTCGGCCAGCTCGAGAGCGACTCCGCCCGGCTCGAGCGCGACCTGATCATCGCCGCGTCCGAGCGGCGCGGACTCGAGCGCGACCGCCGTCGGGCGCGCGAGCTGGCGGAGGCGGCCGAGCGCCGCGAGGCGCCGCTGCGCGAGCTCGTGGCCCGCTGCCGCCGCGAGATCGCCGACCCGCCGCGGCTGGCCGTGCCCGACGTCTCCCGGCTGGGCGATCCTCCGTCCGACCGCGAGGCGCTCGACGCGCACCTCGCCCGCCTGACCGCCGTCGGCCGCGCGTTCGACGCGGTCGAGGCCGCTTACACCTCGCCGCTGCGCGAACGGGCCGCCCTCGGCTTCCGCCTCCGGGCGCTGCGGGAGCGTGCCGAGGGCAACGGCCGCGCTGCCACCGCCGTCGGCGTCGCGGCCGAGGAGGAGGTGCGCGCAGCCCTCGACACGGTGCCCTGCTCCGTCCCGCTCGCCCGCCACCTGGTCGAGCAGTACGACGTCGTCACCCGCGACCTCCCGCACCCCGACCCCGCGCACCACCGGAAGGCCACTTTATGAACGGCGCCCCTTGCACCGCGACTCCCGGCTGCACCGGGACGATCGAGGACGGCTACTGCAACGTCTGCGGCCTCCCGCCCGAGGAGGGCGCCGCCGCCTCCACGCCGACCGCGCGCCGCGCCGCCCCGGCCTCCCCGCCGGCCACCGCCTCCGCCGCCTTCGGCACCGGCTTCGTCGAGGGCACCCCCGGCGCCACGGCACCCGGGCCTGCCGAGGAGTCGGCCACCGCGCGCAGCACGCGCACCTCCTCCGCCCGCCTCGCCACCGCCGCCCTCGGCTCCGCCCGCACGGCGCAGACCGGCTCGAAGGTCACCCGCCGCGTCGGCACCACCTCGACCCGACTGCGCGGCCCGAGGCTCGGCGCCGGGCTCACCACCGTCCCGTCCCGCCCGGCCGCCGACCCGATGGCCGCTCTGATGACCGAGGCGGTCCTCCCCGAGCGCAAGCGCTTCTGCTCGCACTGCGGCACGGCCGTCGGCCGCGGGCGCGACGGTCGGCCCGGCCGCACCGAGGGGTTCTGCCCCAACTGCCGCACGCCGTTCTCGTTCACTCCGCAGCTGGTGAAGGGCGATGTCGTCGGCGGCCAGTACGAGGTCGTCGGCTGCCTGGCCTACGGCGGCCTCGGCTGGATCTACCTCGCGCGCGACCGGAACGTCTCGGGGCGCTGGGTGGTGCTCAAGGGCCTGCTCAACTCCGGCGATCCCGATGCGTACGCGGCGGCCGTCACCGAGCGCCGGTTCCTGGCCGAGGTCGAGCACCCGCTGATCGTCGAGATCTACAACTTCGTCCTGCACGACGGCGCCGGCTACATCGTGATGGAGTACGTCGGCGGGCCGAGCCTCAAGCAGATCCTGAAGGAGCGGCTGGACGCCAACGGCGGCGCCGCAGATCCGCTGCCGGTGGACCAGGCGCTCGCCTTCGTGCTCGAGGTCATGCCCGCCTTCGCCTACCTGCACGACCACGGCCTGCTCTACTGCGACTTCAAGCCGGACAACATGATCCAGGTGGGCGACCAGGTCAAGCTGATCGACCTCGGCGGAGTGCGCCGGATCGACGACGAGGACTCCGCCATCTACGGCACCGTCGGCTACCAGGCTCCGGAGGTCGCCGACCTCGGTCCCTCGGTCGCCTCCGACGTCTACACGATCGGCCGCACGCTGGCCTCGCTGGTGCTCGACTTCCGCGGCAACCAGACGACCTTCGTCGCCTCGCTGCCGCCCGTGTCGGAGACGCCGCTGTTCCAGCGCTACGACTCCTTCTACCGCCTGATCGCGAAGGCGTGCGCTCCCGACCCGCAGGACCGCTTCGCCACGGTGGACGAGATGCGCGGCCAGCTGCTCGGGGTGCTGCGCGAGGTCGTCGCGACCGACCGCGGTCCCGGACACCCCGCGCTGCACTCGACGGAGTCGGCCCTGTTCGAGGCGCCCGTGGCCGACGTGGTCGACCGCGTCCCGCCGTGGGACGCGCTGCCGGCGCTCCGCCGCGACGAGTCCGATCCCGCCCGGTCGTGGCTCGCGGGCGTGAACGTCGCCGACCCGATCGTGCGCCTGCGCGCTCTCGCGCTCGCGCCCACCGTGACGGTCGAGGTGCGGCTCGCCCGCGCCCGGGCGGCGATCGAGGCGCAGCGCTGGGAGGAGGCGGCCCGCGCGACGGGCGAGATCCTCACGGAGGACCCGTGGGAGTGGCGGGCGGTCTGGATGAGCGGTCTCGCGCAGCTCGCGCGCGGCGACGACATCGGGGCCCGCGCCTCCTTCAACACCGTCTACGGCCAGGTCCCCGGCGAGCTCGCCCCGAAGCTCGCGCTCGCCGCGGCGTGCGAGGCGAGCGGTGAGCCCGAGGTCGCCGAGTCCCTCTACGTGATCTGCGCCCGCGCCGACGCGAACTACACGGCACCCGCCGCCTTCGGTCTCGCGCGGGTGCGGCAGCTGCGCTCCGACCTCGACGGGGCGCTCGACGCGCTCGACATCGTCGCGCCCACGCGCTCCTCCTACTCCGACGCGCGCCGCCGCCGGGCGGAGCTGCTGGCGGAGTCGGGCCGCGGGCTGCCCGCGCTCTCGGCCGCCCTCGCGAGCGTCGACTCCGTGTCGATCGATCAGCGGACCCGCCTCGAGCTCACGACTCAGGTCCTCGCCTCCGCCCTCGAGCTGGTGCGGCGCGACGGCCCGGCCGAGGGAGCGACCCTCGGCGGGGTCGAGGCGAACGAGGCCGCCATCCGCGACGGCCTCGAGGCCTCCTACCGCGCGCTCGCCGCCTCCACTCGCGAGCGCGACGAGCGCCTGCGCCTCGTCGACCGGGCCAACGAGGTCCGACGCTGGACGCTGACATGAGCGGCGCGCTGTCGACTCCCTGCCCGAACTGCGGCGAGCCGGTCACGACGGGCGACGCGTTCTGCGAGGCCTGCGGGACGCCGCTGATCGTCGCGGCCACCCCCTCCGCTCCGCCCGTCGCCGTCGGAGGATCCGCCGCCTGCGTCTACTGCGGGGGAGCGGTCGCCGAGGACGGCTACTGCGAGCAGTGCGGACGCCCCGCTCCGACCGAGCGCGAGCACTGGGCCGAAGCGCCGCACCCGCTGGTCGGCGGCGTCTGCGACCGCGGGCTCCGGCACCCGGCCAACGAGGACGCGATGGCGCTCGGGGCGACCACCGGCGCCGACGGCTCTCTGAGGACGGCGCTGCTCGTGGTCTGCGACGGGGTCTCCTCGACCCCCGACTCCGACAAGGCGTCGCTCGCCGCGGCCCGTGCGGCACTCAGCGCGCTGCAGGCCGAGGTCGGCGGGGAGAGCGCGATAGCGGACCGCTGGCGCGCGCTGCTGCAGATGGCCACCGCGCGCGCCTCCGGAGCGATCGACGCGGCCGTGCCCGAGAAGCGGTCGAATCCGCCCTCGTGCACCTTCACCGCGGCGGTGCTGGACGGCGCGCTGCTCGTCACGGGCAACGTGGGCGACAGCCGCAGCTACTGGATGCCGGACGCGGGCGAGCCGCGGCAGCTCACGGTCGACGATTCGTGGGCGCAGGAGCAGATCGCCTCGGGAGTGCCGCGGGAGCAGGCCGAGACGGCGCCCGACGCTCACGCCATCACCCGCTGGCTCGGCGCCGACGCGCACGACGAGGAGCCGCGGGTCGCCTCCGAGGAGCTGACCGAGCCGGGCTGGGTGCTGGTCTGCTCCGACGGGCTCTGGAACTACGCGTCCGCCGCCGAGGACCTCGCGCGCGTGCTGCGCGAGGCGCAGGAGAGGGTGGGCGCGGATCCGGTCACGCTCGCGGAGGCGCTGGTCGCCTGGGCGAACGAGCGCGGCGGGCACGACAACATCACGGCGGCGCTGGCGCGGTTCGACCCGGCGGGTGCGGCGGAGGCAGCGGCTGCAGCGTCCGCTGCAGAGGTGCACGGTGAGGAGACCGGCACAGCCGAGCAGGATGCTGCCGACTCCGGGGCCGATCCCGACGGTGCGGAGCCGGACGCTGCCGACACCGGCGCCGCCGACCTCGGCGCTGCGGATCCCAGCGCTGCGGGCCCGAGCGCGGCCGACCCCGACCCGGCCACCCCGTCGCCCGACGCCGACGCCTCCCGTCCCGCCGACTGAGCGCGCCGATCCGTCCAGATCACCCCTCCACCGCTGGACGGATCGGCACCCCCGCGGCCGTGGTCACGCCCCTACAGTCGTCGCCATGAGCATCGTCGAGCCCGCCACCGCCCTGTCCGTCGTCGGCCACTGGATCGATGGGGCTCCCTCGGCCTCCTCGTCCGGCCGCACCGCTCCCGTCTACGACCCGGCGCTGGGAGTCGCGACCAAGGAGGTCGCGCTCGCCGACTCCGCCGAGGTGGACGCCGCCGTCGCCTCCGCGAAGGCCGCCTTCCCCGCCTGGCGCGACACGTCGCTCGCGAAGCGGCAGCAGATCGTCTTCCGCTTCCGCGAGCTCCTCGAGGCGAAGAAGCAGGAGCTCGCCGAGCTGATCACGTCGGAGCACGGCAAGGTCGTCTCGGACGCGCTCGGCGAGATCACCCGAGGCCAGGAGGTCGTGGAGTTCGCGACCGGTCTCGCGCACCACCTCAAGGGCGAGTACTCGGAGCAGGTCTCCACCGGCGTCGACGTCTACTCGACCAAGCAGCCGCTGGGTGTGGTCGGGATCATCTCCCCCTTCAACTTCCCCGCGATGGTGCCGATGTGGTTCTTCCCCATCGCCATCGCCGCCGGCAACACCGTCGTGGTGAAGCCCTCCGAGAAGGACCCGTCCCCGGCGATCTGGCTCGGCGCCCTCTGGAAGGAGGCCGGCCTCCCCGACGGCGTCTACACGGTGCTCAACGGCGACAAGCAGGCCGTCGACGGGCTGCTCGAGCACCCCGACGTCCGCTCGATCTCGTTCGTCGGCTCGACCCCGATCGCGCAGTACGTCTACGAGACGGGCACCCGCCTCGGCAAGCGCGTCCAGGCCCTCGGTGGGGCGAAGAACCACATGCTGGTGCTCCCCGACGCGGACCTCGACCTCGTCGCCGACTCCGCCATCAACGCCGGTTTCGGCTCGGCGGGCGAGCGGTGCATGGCGATCTCGGTCGTCGTCGCGGTCGAGCCCGTCGCCGACGAGCTGATCGCGAAGATCCAGGAGCGGGCCGCGACCCTGCGCACCGGCGACGGCCGCCGTGGCTGCGACATGGGCCCGCTGATCACCGAGGCGCACCGCGACAAGGTCGCCTCCTACATCGCGATCGCGGAGGAGGACGGCGCGGAGGTCGTCATCGACGGCCGCGGCATCGAGGTGGACGGGGACGCGAACGGGTTCTGGCTCGGCCCGACCCTGCTCGACAAGGTCCCCACCACCTCCCGCGCGTACACGGAGGAGATCTTCGGACCGGTGCTCTCCATCGTCCGCGTCGCCTCCTACGAGGAGGGCGTCGCACTCATCAACAACGGCGCGTTCGGCAACGGCACGGCCATCTTCACCAACGACGGAGGAGCGGCCCGCCGCTTCCAGAACGAGGTCGAGGTCGGCATGATCGGCATCAACGTCCCCATCCCCGTCCCCGTCGCCACGTTCTCCTTCGGCGGCTGGAAAGCGTCCCTCTTCGGCGACACCAAGGCCCACGGAGCCGAAGGCGTCCGCTTCTTCACCCAGCAGAAGGCCATCACCAGCCGCTGGCTCGACCCCTCCCACGGCGGCATCAACCTCGGGTTCCCGCAGAATTCCTAGGCTCTCTCCTCCTGGCGTCGTCGATCGCCCGCAGTCGCGGCGCTGGTGAGCCTCTCTCCTCCTTCGTCGTCGATCGCCCGCAGTCGGCTGGGGAGGGTGGTTCCGTTCTCGAGGGCGTCGTGCGTACCGCGCACGTCGATCCGCTGGAACGCGGATCGCCGGTTGCGCTCCGCGCCGGCGGGAAGCGCTCGGTCGACGGGAGAGGCTCACCGGGACGGCTGAGTGCAACCGTCGATCCGCGTGTGAGCGGATCGTCGTGCGCGGTACGCGACCCGCTCTTCCCATCGTTCCCGCGTTCTGAGGCCGACCGCGGCCGATCGACGACGCAGGAGGAGAGAGGCTCTTGAGCACCGCGCAACCGGCGATCCGCGTGGGAGCGGATCGTCGTGCGCGGTACGCGACCCGCTCTTCCCAGCGTTCCCGCGTTCTGAGGCCGACCGCGGCCGATCGACGACGCAGGAGGAGATCGGCTCCTGAGCGCGGCTGAGCGCAACCGGCGATCCGCGTGGGAGCGGATCGTCGTGCGCGGTACGCGACCCGCTCTTCCCAGCGTCCCCACCTCCTGAGACCGACCGCGGCCGACCGACGACGAAGGAGGAGAGAGGCTATGAGTGGAGCCGCAGCGCCGTCCAGAGCTCGGTGCGGGCGGAGACGTCGTCGAGGTCGAGGCCGAGGGCGCGCTCGACGGCGGTGATGCGGTTGCGGAGGGTGTGACGGTGCACGCCGAGGTCGCGGGCGGCGGGCTCCCAGGCGCCGTTGCGGCGGAGCCAGACGCGGGCGCTCTCGAGCAGCACGGCTCCCTCGGGGGTCAGCAGCGGTGAGAGCATCCGGCGGGCGAGCGGTGCTGCTCCGGCGGCGGCGAGAAGCCCGATCATCCCCTCGGCGGCGACGTCCTCGAAGCGGACCACCGTCCCGTCTCCCGTCCGCTCGGCGGCGCGCCGCGCCTCCTCGAGGCCCCGGTCCAGGTCGGACCAGCCGATCGGGGCGGAGGCGCCGGCGCTCGCGCCGTGCCGCTCCAGCACGGCGGTCAGCGGCTCGAGTCCGTCGGCGGCGGCGACGGCGACGAGCGAGCCGTCCCTCTCGGCGAAGAACAGGCGCGCGCCGTCCTCCTCCGCCACGACCTCCAGCTCGTCGAGGAGCGAGTCGCCGTGCACGGGCGCGCTCAGCACGACCACCCGCACGGGCTCGGCGGGCAGCGGGCTCCCCAGGCGCCGTGCGGTGCTCTCGGCGACGTCGAAGGCTCCCGCGGCCAGCAGCTCGAGCAGTCCGGAGCGCAGCTGCCGACGGGAGGAGTCCAGCGCGCGCCGCTGCTCCAGCGCGATGCTCGCCAGGGCGATGACGCTCGCGACGAGGTCGCTGCCCGCCGGGTCCAGCGGCGTGCCCGTGCCCACGGCGAGCACCCCGCGCAGGTGGTCGCGGCGCCCGATCGTCTGCAGCGTCACTCCGCCGCCGTCGTCGAGTCGGAGTCCCGCTCGGCTGCCGCGGGTCAGGGCGTGCCTCGCGGCCGCGGCGACCGCCTCCTCCGCCGGCACGTCGAGCCGGGTGGGCAGGTGCACCCTCTGCCCGGCCGCGTCGTAGAGGGCGACCCAGCAGTCCAGCTGCCGCTCCAGCTCGGTGAGGATCGCCGCGAGCCCGTCCGGCCGCAGCGCCGCGCGGGCGACCCGCCGCTGCGCCTCGAGCGACCATTCCAGCCGCTCGCGCTGCTCCCGCGAGATCACGTCTGCGACGAACCGGATGATCCCCATGAACGGAGTCAGGTCCGCCACCTCCAGCAGCGGCAGGCCCTGGCGCTCGCACGCCGTGACGAGAGCGGCGGGCACCTCGTCGTGCACGATGCGGGTGGCGAAGCCGAGCGCGCGGATGCCGCGGCCGCGCAGCCGGGCGACGTACTCCTCCGAGAACTCGGCGCTGTCGTGCCCGGTGAAGTGGACGCCGTCGGTCAGCAGCAGCTGGCCCGACTCGAGCCAGGGCGTCGGATCGACGAGGTCCGAGGAGTGCGCCCACATCAGAGGGGCGTCGAGGTCGGCCTCGTCGTGGACGCCGGCGAGCACGCGGAGGCGGAAGGCCGGTTCGGCCAGCAGATCGCGGACGGTCGCGGGCATGCGCGGCTCCCTTCGACGTTCCGTCCATCGTAGGGTCCGCGGATCGACGGATCCGCACGCCCACTTCCGAGGCGCGCGCGGCACGATGGGGAGCATGACGTCCTCGACCGCCCCCACCGTCCGCGACAACGCCTCGGTCACCGCCGCAGACCGGTCCCGCGTGTTCCACTCCTGGTCGGCGCAGGGCGCGCTGAATCCGCTGCCGATCGCGGGCGGTCTCGGCGCCGAGGTCTGGGACGTCGACGGCACCCGCTACCTCGACTTCTCGAGCCAGCTCGTGAACGTCACCATCGGCTACCAGCACCCGAAGGTCGTCGCCGCGATCCAGGAGCAGGCGGGCGTCCTCACCACCGTCGGCCCCGCTTACGCGAACGAGACCCGCGCCGAGGCGGCCCGCCTGATCACCGAGCGGGCGCCCGAGGGCATGGAGAAGGTCTTCTTCACCAACGGCGGCGCGGACGCGAACGAGAACGCGATCCGCATGGCGCGGCTGTTCACCGGCCGCGACAAGGTCGTCTCGCTGTACCGCTCGTACCACGGCAACACGGGAGCGGCGATCGTCTCGACCGGCGACTGGCGCCGCATCCCCAACGAGTACTCCCGCGGGCACGTGCACGCCTTCGGGCCCTACCTGTACCGCAGCGAGTTCTGGGCCGAGACCCTCGAGCAGGAGTGCGAGCGCGCCCTCCACCACCTCGAGCGCGTCGTGCAGGCGGAGGGGCCGGAGTCGATCGCCGCGTTCCTCCTCGAGACCATCCCCGGCACCGCCGGCGTGCTCACCCCGCCGCCCGGCTACCTCGCGGGTGTGCGCGAGATCGCCGACCGGTACGGCATCCAGCTGATCCTCGACGAGGTCATGGCGGGCTTCGGCCGCACAGGGGAGTGGTTCGCCTTCGACGCCTTCGATGTGCGCCCCGACCTGATCACCTTCGCGAAGGGCGTCAACTCCGGCTACGTCCCGATCGGCGGCGTCGTCATCTCGGATCCGATCGCCCACCACTTCGACGAGCGCGTCTTCCCCGGCGGCCTCACCTACTCGGGCCACCCGCTCGCCGCGGCCAGCGTCGTCGCGACGCTCCAGGCGATGGAGGAGGAGGGGATCGTCGACAACGCGCGCACCATCGGCTCGGAGCACCTGGCCCCCGGCCTGGCGGCGCTCGAGGCGAAGCACGACCTGATCGGCGAGGTCCGGGGCTCCGGAGTGTTCTGGGCCCTGGAGCTGGTCACCGACCGGGCCGCGCGCACCCCGCTGCCGGCGGCCTCCGTTGCCCGCCTCAAGACCGACCTGCTGTCGCGCGGCCTCCTGCCCTTCACCGCCGACAACCGGATCCACGTGGTCCCGCCGGCCGTCATCACCCCCGCCGAGGTCGCCCGCGGCCTCGGCATCCTCGACGACGCCCTCACCGCCTTCAGCGGCTGACCGCACTCCGTTCCGCGGGAAGCGGCGTTCTCGCGGGGCGTATCCGGGGATCCGCGTTCCAGCGGATCCGCGTCGTCGTGCGCGACCCGCTCCTCGGGACCCGGCAGCGCGCTGGAGCCGACTGCGGGACGCCGCGCGGGGGGCGGCGTTCTCGCGAGGCGTATCCGGGGATCCGCGTTCCAGCGGATCCGCGTCGTCGTGCGCGTCCCGCTCCTCGGGACCCGGCAGCGCGCTGGAGCCGACTGCGGGACGCCGCGCGGGGAGCGGCGTTCTCGCGAGGCGTATCCGGGGATCCGCGTTCCAGCGGATCCGCGTCGCCGTGCGCATCCCGCTCCTCGGGACCAGGCCCCGCGCTGGAGCCGACTGCGGGATGCCGCGAAGGCAGCGGCGCCCTCGCGAGGCGTATCCGGGGATCCGCGTTCCAGCGGATCCGCGTCGCCGTGCGCATCCCGCTCCTCGGGACCCGGCCATGCGCTCGAGCCGACTGCGGGACGCCGCGCGGGGAGCGGCGTCCTAACCAGCACTGTGCAAGGCGAACGCCGTCACGAACCCGAGCACCGCGTACAGCCCGGTGAGCACGTCGTCGCGGTCGAATGCCTCGGGGATCATCGTGTTCGAGATCATGGCGAGGATCGCGCCGGCGGCGACGGTCGTCACGAAGGCCACGACCGCGCCCGGTGCGGTGGCGAAGACCAGGAAGCCGACCAGCGCCGCGGCGGCCGAGATCGCGGCGATCCCGCCCCAGACGGTGACGACGTAGCGGGCGGAGCGGCCGTCGGCTTTCATGCCGACCGTCGAGGACAGGCCCTCGGGGAGGTTCGAGATCGCGACCGCGGCGACGATGGGCACGCTGATCGCCGCTCCCGCTCCGCCCTGGGCGACCGAGAGGCCGAGCACGATCGATTCGGGGACCCCGTCGATCAGGGCGCCGGCCGCGATGGCCGCGCCTCCTCCTCCGCCCGACCCCTTCGCGCTCTTGCGGTTCCCCGCGCCGGCGCGGGTGAGCAGCGCGTCCGCGCCGACGAAGACGACGGCTCCCGCGAGCGTGCCGAGGATCGTCGGGAGCAGTCCTCCGTCGTCCGCCGCCTCCTGCACGAGCTCGTAGGCGAGCGCCGAGATCAGCACCCCTGCTCCGAACGCGGAGATCGCGGCGGTGAGCTTCGGGGGCACGCGCACGAACCAGGCGAGCGCGGCGCCGATCAGGAGGGTGGCGCCGCCGATGGCGCCGCTGGCGAGGGCGAGGGTCCAGGGAGGCACGGCTCCACCCTGGCACCGGCGGCGTCCCGTCGCGGCGGGCTTGACGGGGGCCCTCCGGCGGCGCTCGACCCGCCTCCGCCCGCCCCGACAGCTGTCGTGCAGGCGTCGGGCCGCGATGCCCGGCCGATCCTCGGCGATGGAGGGCCGCTCGGGCCGGGCGTCCCCGTAAACTGCCGGAATGGCGGAGTTCAGCGCGAGTGTTTTCCAGAACGAGTTCCTCTCGGACGGCGCCACCGACGTGCACGCCATCGTCACGGTGACCGCGTCCGGCACGGGGGTCGCCGGGTCCGACGGGGCCGCGGCCGAGATCATCATCGTCGACTGCTCCGGATCGATGACCGGCGAGAACATGACGGCCGCGAAGCGCGCCGCCGCCGTGGCCGTCGACCAGATCCTGGACGGCACCTTCTTCGCCGTCGTGGCCGGGTCCGAGCGCGCCGACCGCGCCTTCCCGTACCCCAACGCCACCGTCTCGATGGTGCGGATGGAGCCGGGGGCGCGGGCCGCGGCGAAGGAGGCGATCGGCTACCTCCAGGCCGACGGCGGCACCGCGATGGGCACCTGGCTGACCCTCGCCCGCCAGCTGTTCGCGACCGTGCCGGAGGCGACGCAGAGGCACGCGATCCTCCTCACCGACGGCAAGAACGAGCACGAGTCGCGGATGCAGCTGGACGCGGCGATTCGCGCGGCGTCGGGCGACTTCCAGTGCGACGTGCGCGGCGTCGGCTCCCGCTGGATCGTCGAGGAGGCGCGCACCATCGCGAGCGCCCTGCTGGGCACCGTGGGCCTGATCGCGAACCCGGCCGACATGGCTGCCGACTTCGAGTCGCTGATGCGGGCGTCGATGGGCCGGGGAGTCGCCAACGGCGAGCTCCGCGTCTGGACTCCGCAGGGCGCGCAGCTGCTCTTCGTCCGTCAGGTCGCTCCGAACCTCGAGGACCTCAGCTCCCGGCGGAACGCCGTGAACCCGCTCACCGGCGCCTACCCGACCGGCGCCTGGGGCGACGAGTCGCGGGAGTACCACGTGGCGGTCCGGGTCGCGTCGAAGCCGGTCGGCTCGGAGCAGCTCGCCGCGCGGGTGCAGCTCAGCGTGCGCGACGAGGTGGTCGCCTCCGCCCTGGTGAAGGCGCGCTGGACGGACGACTCCGCCCTGACCGCCCGCATCGACCCCGCCGTCGCCCACTACACCGGCCAGACCGAGCTCGCCTCCGCGATCCAGGACGGGCTCGCGGCCAAGGCGCGGGGCGACGAGGCGACCGCCACGGTCAAGCTCGGGCGGGCGGTGCAGCTCGCCTCCGTCACCGGGAACGACGAGGCGACCGCGAAGCTGCGGAAGGTCGTCGAGATCGACAACCCGAACGAGGGCACCGTGCGGCTCAAGCGCGGCGTGGACCGCCTCGACGAGATGGCGCTGGACACCGCGTCGACCAAGACCACGCGGGTGCGCAAGTGAGCTTCCGCTGCCCCGAGGGGCACACCTCGCAGTCCGGGGACTACTGCGACGTCTGCGGGGCGCCCATCGGTGCCGCTGCGGCCCCGTCGCCCGCTCCCGCCGCGCCGACCACCGCGATCCCGACCGGCCCCTCGGTCTGCCCGCACTGCTCGTTCCCGAACGAGCCCGGCGCCCTGTTCTGCGAGAACTGCGGCTACGACTTCACGACCGGCTCCCTCCCCGAGGCCGATCCGTTCACCTCCTCCGGCGCCGTCCGCGCTCCGGGCGAGGTCGGCGGCTCCGCGACGCCGTCGGGGGACCCGGCCCAGCACCTGGGCGAGGCGCCCGCGCCGCAGGCCGATCCCGCGGCTCCGACCGAGCTGGTCCCGGAGCAGGAGGCCGGCTTCGACACCCCCGTCGCGACCGCGCCGCCCGCAGCTCCGCCGACCGAGGTGATCCCGGAGGCCCCTGCACCCGAGGCCGCAGCCCCCGACGCGGCACCCAGGGCCTCAGCGTCGGAGGAGGAGGCCGCGTCCGCGCCTGCCACCGGCTCCGCCCACCCCGCCTCCGCCTCCGCGGACCCGGACCGCCCGTGGATCGCCGAGCTCTGGGTCGACCCGGAGTGGTACGCCGAGCAGCGCGCCGACGACCCCATGCCCTCGCCCGGCCCGCCCGCGACCGTCGTCCTCCGCGAGCGCACCCTGCTCGTCGGCCGCCCGTCCGTCTCCCGCGGCATCTCGCCGCAGGTGGACTGCGGCTCCGACTCCGGTGTCTCGCGGCGCCACTGCCAGCTGAGCACCGACGGCTACCGCTGGTGGGTCGAGGATCTGCAGTCGGCGAACGGCACGTACCTCGCCCCGGCCGGGGCTCCGCTCCCGCAGTCGCCGATCGCCGCCGGTCAGCGCCGCGAGGTCGAGGAGGGCGACCGGATCTACGTGGGCGCCTGGACGCGGATCGTGCTCCGTCCCGCGTTCCCCGGCGAGGCCTAGGGCCCCGCGCCCGGTCGGTCAGCGACCGGCGAGCGCTCCGAGCATCCACGACAGCGCCGCGATCGCGCCGACGCCGACCACGCTCGAGCCGATGATCACGGAGCGCCGGATCCGTGCCGCGCGCGAGTCCGAGGCGGTCGGCGCGCCCGAAGCCGAGCCCGTCGTCATCCCGCCGCGGAGCCGGTGCGCGACCTCGTCGGCGGTCGGCCGCTTCTCCGGGTCCCGCTGCGTCATCGAGGTCAGCAGCGCCCGCCACTCCGCCGGCAGGGTGTCGGGCACGGAGGGGCTGCGGTGGAGGCGGGCGATCGCCGCCTCGAGGACGGTGCCCGAGTACTCCCGGTGACCGGTGATCGCCTCGAGGAGGACCAGGCCGAGGGAGAAGACGTCGCTCGCACCGCTGATCGGCTCGCCCGCGACCTGCTCCGGGCTGACGAAGCTCGCGGTGCCGATCACGACGCCGTCGCTGGTGAGGCGGGAGCCGTCCATGAAGTGCGCCACGCCGAAGTCGGTGAGCTTGGCGGTGCGGGCGTAGCCGCTGGAGGCGACCTCGCTGACCAGGATGTTCGCGGGCTTCACGTCGCGGTGCACGACGCCGCGCTCGTGCAGGTAGGCCAGGGCCTCGGCGAGCTGCGTGCCGATCGCCGCGACCTCCGCCGCCGGGAGGAGGCCGGACTCAAGCCGCGCCTCCATCGTGGGGTCGGCGACGAGCTCCATCACGACGTAGCGGCGGACCTCGCCGCCGAAGTTGTGCAGCCCCGCGTCGAAGAGGTTGACGATGCCCGGGTGGGCGAAGGAGCTCAGCATCCGCACCTCGCGCTCCTGGCGGGCCACGTCCTCGGGGTTCGAGGCCTCCGCGCGGAACACCTTCACGGCGACCTCGCGCTGCACGGTCTCGTCGCGGGCCCGGTAGACCGAGCCCATCCCGCCGGAGCCGATGCGCTCGATCAGGTAGTAGCGGCCGGCCACCTTCTGCTGGGCGGCGTTCGCGGCGACGGTACTCATGGCGATCCCGCCTTCCGCTCGAACGGTGCGCTCCGGAGCGCACGAGGTGGGCGCCTGCGACGACGGTACCGCGGGGCGGCGCCGGCCGGGTCGGCGGAACGGGGGGATTGACACTCCCGGCCCCGGACGGGGGGACGAATGGCCGCTCAGCGCACCGATATGCATCTCCCGCCGCGGGGTCAGCGGAGGCCGCTGCGCGCGAAGCCCTGCACGAAGTAGCGCTGGAACACCAGGAACAGCACCACCATCGGCACGACGTTCACCAGGGCGAACGCCATGGTCGCTCCGTAGTCGCTGCCGAACTGCCCCTGGAGGAAGAGCAGCCCGATCGGGAGCGTGAACAGCGCGTTCTCCTTCAGGGCGATGAGCGGCCAGGCGAAGTCGTTCCAGGAGCCGAGCAGCGACATGAAGAAGAGCACGGCGATGAGCGGCTTCGAGAGGGGGAGGACGATGGCCGTGAACACGCGGAAGTGCCCGGCGCCGTCGATCCGGGCCGCCTCAATCAGGTCCCGCGGGATCGCGAGGATGAACTGCCGCGCCAGGAACAGCCCGAACGCCGACGCCGCCGTCGGCAGGATCACCGCCCAGTAGCTCCCGTAGAGGCCGAGGTCGGTGACGAGCCGGAACAGCGCCACCATGATCACCTGCACGGGCAGGGTGAGCGTCGACAGAGCCAGGAGGAAGAGCACGCCGGATCCGCGGAACCGCAGCTGCGCGAAGGCGTAGCCGCCGAGCAGGTTGATCGTCACGGTGATCAAAGCGGTGACCAGGCTGATCGCGAGGGAGTTGCCGAACCAGGTCGCCACGGGGAACGACGAGAACACGCGCTCGAAGTTCACCAGCGTCAGCTCGCGCGGCCAGAGGCGGAGGGTGCCGCCGAGCAGCTCGGACCGCGAGGAGAACGCGACGACGACCATCCAGTACAGCGGGAAGACGATGACCACCGAGACGGCGAGGGCGAGGGCGAGGCGGAGCAGGCGCGAGGTGCGCGACGTGCGGATCATTCGACGAGGTCCCTCGAGCGGTTGGTGCGCCACTGCACCGCGGTGAAGATCATGGTCAGGATCAGCAGCACGATGCCGATGGCCGCGGCGTAGCCCTGGTCGCGGGTGACGAACCCGGTGTCGTAGGCGTAGGTCACGAGCACCGAGGTCGCGTTCTGCGGTCCGCCGCCGGTGAGCACGAAGACGATGTCGAACACCTGGAACGAGTAGATGACGTTGAGGATGAGCAGGAAGAACGACGACGGGCCGACCAGCGGCAGCGTCACGTGGCGGAACTGCTGCCACGCGTTCGCTCCGTCGAGCCGGGCCGCCTCGTAGAGCGCCGGGTTCACCCCCTGCAGCCCCGCCAGGTAGATCAGCATGTTGAAGCCGGTGCGCCACCACAGGGTGACGAGCACCACGGAGGCGAAGGCCGCCGCTCCGCCGGACTGCCAGGCGATGCGGGGGAGGCCGATCGTCTGGAGCATGCCGTCGAGCACGCCGCTGTTCTCGTCGAAGATCAGCACGCCCATCAGCGCCGTCGCCACTCCGGAGACCGCCATCGGCAGGATGAGGATGCTGCGGAACACCGGCCGCGCGGGCAGCACCGAGTTCATCAGCACCGCCGCGCCGAGGCCCAGCGCCATCGAGAGCGGGGTCACGATCAGGGTGAACAGCGCCGTGTTCAGCGTCGAGCGCCAGAAGAGGCCGTCGCCGAGCAGCCGCGCGTAGTTGTCGAGTCCGATGAAGACGCCGTCGCCGAAGCCGTTCGTGCGCTGGAAGCCGATCAGGAACGCGCCGCCCAGGGGGACGAATACGAACAGGCCGAGCATCAGCAGGTTCGGCGCGAGGAACGCGTAGGCGGCCGCCGTCTCGCGGGCGGGGGCGCGGGAGGTGCGCCGGGGGCGGGCGGTCACCGCCTCCGGCGCGAGGACCGACCGGCTCACTGCGTCGCGGCCGCGATGCCGGAGGTGAGGCCGGCGATGGTGTCCTCGGTGCTGCGCCCGCCGACGAAGGCCTGCTCCAGCTGCTCCTTGAGCACCGTGATGATCGCGGCCATGTCGGGCGAGGCGACCTGCGCCGAGTCGGACGCCTGGACGGTGCCCGCCTGGCCGAGGAACACCTCGGCGAGCTCGGGGCGCACGGCGAACTCGATGCCCGACTCCGTGAGGTCGCGACGGGTGGGGAGGAGGGAGGCGCCGGCGCAGAAGTCGCGCATCGCCTCCTCCTCCGTCACGAACGCGAGGAAGGAGGCGGCCAGCTCCGGGTTCTTCGCGGCCTTGGTCGCGACGAGGGCGTTGCCGCCGAAGTCGCCGCCTCCGCGCACGTTGCGCGGGGAGTAGGTGGCGCCCCACTCGAAGTCGAGGGTGGAGTCGGCGTCGGGGATGAGGAACGCGCCGGCGAAGGTCATCGCGGTGGTCTGCGAGTACCAGAGGTCGCTGGCGTAGGTGGTCGCCTGCACGGAGCTGCTCGGCGGCACGAGGCCGTCGGTGAAGAAGCTGCGGCTGAAGTCGATCGCGGCGCGGCCGGCGGCGGAGTCGATCGCGGGCCCGGACAGGTCCTCGGTGAGGAAGCGGCCGTCGGCCTGGAAGAGCAGGCTCAGCCAGCGGGTGACGCCGTTGCCCTGCCAGTTGTAGGCGAAGGGGTAGCGCTCGGCGGGGAGCGAGGCGCGCAGCTTCCGCCCGACCTCGGTGAACTCCTCCCAGGTCCACGCCTCCTCGGGCGAGGAGGGGAAGGAGGTGACGCCCGCGTCGGCCAGCACCTGCGTGTTGTAGAGGATCAGCGAGGTGTCGGTGTGGTGGGGGACGCCGAAGGGGCTCCCGCCGCTCTGCACCGCGGCCCAGGCCGGATCGGTGAACCGCTCGGCGACGTCGGAGTCGAGGAAGCCCGACAGGTCCAGGAGCTGGTCGCGGCCGGCGTAGCTGCCGAACGTGTAGTACGGGACCCGGAAGACGTCCGGCGGGTTCCCCGCCTGCAGCTGCGCGTCGATGTTGGTGAACATCTGCTCGTACGGGACCGCGTTGAGGGTCACGGTGGCGCCGGCGTTCGCCGACTGGAACGCGTCGATCGCGCGCTGGAAGCCGGCCAGCTCGGCGTCGGTGCCCCAGGTGGTGAAGGTGAGGGTGTCGCTGCCGGCGCTCGCCGCGGGGCTCGCGGGGGCGAAGCCGCAGCCGGAGAGGACCGGGACGGAGGCGGCGACGCCAAGCGCTCCGAGGAAGCGGCGGCGGTCGAGGACCGCGCGTCCGAGCTGCGAGAGGTCGAGAGCCCCCGAGGGGAGCCCCTTGCTGGTCAGGCCCATGACGGCCTCCTTCCGGGGGCCAGCGGCAGGCTCCCGGGGGCAGGCTATTCCGGCAGGGCCGCGGGTATCGCGGCTGGACGGATCGGCCGATCCATGAGAGGAGCGGCCGATCCGCGCGGCGGGCGTTCAGCCGCGGCGGCTGAGCATCCCCTCGAACGAGCCGTCGAGCGCCCAGGGGTCGGGCGTGGAGCCCGAGCGGGAGGAGCGGGCGGCTTGATCGGCCAGCTCGCGTCCGGCGCGCTCGATGCGCGAGGGCAGCGCCCGTCCGTCCTCGGTCGCGCCGCCCCAGTCGTCCGTCGCCGCGAACACGGTGGTCGCGAGGGGCGCCGCGTGCAGGTAGGTGAAGAGCGGGCGCATCGCGTAGTCGACGGCCAGGGAGTGGCGGGGGGACCCGCCCGTGGCCGCCAGCAGCACGGGCAGGCCGCGCAGCGCCTCCGTGTCGAGCACGTCGACGAACGACTTGAAGAGCCCGCTGTAGCTGGTGGTGAAGATCGGCGTCACGGCGATCAGGCCGTCGGCGCCGGCGACCGCGTCGAGCGCGGTCTGCAGAGCGGGGCTCGCGAAGCCGGTGAGGAGGTTGTTCGTGACGTCGTGCGCGAGGTCGCGCAGCTCCACGACGCTCCGCTCGACGGCGAAGCCCTGCTCGGTGAGGGAGGACTCGGCGGCGTCGGTCAGGCGGTCGGCGAGCAGCCGGGTCGAGGACGGCTGGCTGAGGCCGGCCGAGAGGACGGTGATCCTGCGGGTGTCCATGGAGAGCTCCTGACTAGACGGTGACGGGCTCGGCCGCGGGCTGCGCGTCGCGCGCGGCCACGAGGGAGGCGTGGGTGGGGGCGTCGGGCACGTGCGAGGGGCGGCCCTCGGCGAAGCCGGCGCGGAGGGCGGGGAGGATCTCGCCGAGCATGTCCATCTGCTCCAGGACGGTCTTCAGCGGGAGTCCCGCGTGGTCCATCAGGAAGAGCTGGCGCTGGTAGTCGCCGACGTACTCGCGGAAGCCGAGGGTGCGGTCGATGATCTGCTGCGGGGAGCCGACGGTGAGCGGGGTCTGCTCCGTGAAGTCCTCGAGCGAGGGGCCGTGGCCGTAGACGGGGGCGTTGTCGAAGTAGGGGCGGAACTGCGAGACCGCGTCCTGCGAGTTCTTCGCCAGGAAGATCTGCCCGCCGAGGCCGACGATCGCCTGGTCGGCGGTCCCGTGGCCGTAGTGCTCGAAGCGCTGGCGGTAGAGCTGCACCATCTTCTGGGTGTGCGAGGCGGGCCAGAAGATGTGGTTCGCGAAGAAGCCGTCGCCGTAGTAGGCGGCCTGCTCGGCGATCTGCGGGGAGCGGATCGATCCGTGCCACACGAACGGCGCGACACCGTCGAGGGGGCGCGGGGTCGACTGGAAGCCCTGGAGGGGAGTGCGGAACTGGCCCTCCCAGTCGACGAAGTCCTCGGTCCACAGGCGGTGCAGCAGGTCGTAGTTCTCGATCGTCAGCTCGATGCCGCGGCGGATGTCCTTGCCGAACCACGGGTAGACGGGGCCGGTGTTGCCGCGGCCGAGCATCAGGTCGACGCGGCCGCCGGCGAGGTGCTGGAGCATCGCGTAGTCCTCGGCGAGCTTCACGGGGTCGTTCGTGGTGATGAGGGCCATCGCGGTGGAGAGCGTGATCCTCTCGGTCTTCGCCGCGAGGTAGCCGAGCGTGGTGGTGGGGGAGGAGGACCAGAACGGCGGGTTGTGGTGCTCGCCCAGGGCGAAGACGTCGAGGCCGATCTCCTCCGCCTTCAGCGCGATCGCGAGGGTCGCCTGGATCTTCTCGGACTCGGACGGGGTCCGTCCGGTCGTGGGGTCGGTCGTGATGTCGCTGACCGTGAAGATGCCGAACTGCATCAGGCGCTCCTTCTGTCCTCCGGCCCGGTGGGGCCTGGTCCATGCGTTTGCATGTACATCCTCATTCAACCACGTGCGGCCGGATCTATTCCCGAGGATCCCCGGGCCTCCGCCGGGCTGTCGCAGGACGGCGGAGGCGCCGTGCCCGGACGTCGCCGACCCGCCCCGCTCGCCCCGCGGCCGCCCGAAACATCCCCGCAATACGCCCCGCACTAGAGTCGTGCCATGGGTGACCTCTTCGACGGATACGGGTCCCAGAAGGTCGAGCGGCCCGACACGGGCGCCACCCCCTGGGACGAGATGTTCGCCGACGTGGCGTCGACCGGAGGCCCCGACGGGGTCCGCGGCGCCTACCGCGACATCTACTCCTCGCTCGCGCGGATGACCCAGGAGGAGCTGCGCGGCCGCACCGACGCGCTCGCCTCCTCCTACCTCGCGCAGGGCGTCACCTTCGACTTCGCGGGGGAGGAGCGGCCGTTCCCGCTCGACGCCGTCCCCCGGGTGATCGAGCGCGCCGAGTGGAACGAGGTGCAGACCGGCATCAAGCAGCGGGTCCGTGCTCTCGAGGCGTTCCTCGCCGACGTCTACGGCCCGCAGAACGCCGTGGCCGACGGCGTCATCCCCGCCGGGCTGATCTCGAGCTCGAGCCACTTCCACCGGCAGGCCGCGGGCATCGTCCCCGCGAACGGCGTGCGGATCCAGGTGTCCGGGATCGACCTGATCCGCGATGAGAAGGGCGGCTGGCGGGTACTCGAGGACAACGTCCGCGTGCCCTCCGGCGTCTCCTACGTCATCTCGAACCGCCGGGTGATGGCGCAGACGCTGCCCGAGCTGTTCGTCTCGATGCGGGTGCGCCCGGTCGGCGACTACCCGAACAAGCTGCTGCAGGCCCTCCGCGCCTCCGCCCCCGAGGGCGTCGACGACCCGACCGTGGTCGTGCTCACCCCGGGCGTCTACAACTCCGCCTACTTCGAGCACACCCTCCTCGCCCGCCTCATGGGCGTGGAGCTGGTCGAGGGCCGCGACCTGTTCTGCACGGGCGGCAAGGTGTTCATGCGCACCACCTCCGGCCCGACCCGGGTCGACGTGATCTACCGCCGCGTGGACGACGAGTTCCTCGATCCGCTGCAGTTCCGCGCCGACTCGATGCTCGGCTCGCCCGGGCTGATGCTCGCGGCCCGGCTCGGGAACGTCACGATCGCCAACGCGGTCGGCAACGGCGTCGCCGACGACAAGCTCGTCTACACCTACCTGCCCGACCTCATCCGCTACTACCTCTCGGAGGAGCCGGTGATCAAGAACGTCGACACATGGCGGCTCGAGGACCCGGGAGCGCTCGAGGAGGTGCTCGACCGCCTCGACGAGCTCGTCGTGAAGCCGGTCGACGGCTCCGGCGGCAAGGGCCTGGTCGTCGGGCCGGCCGCCTCGGCGAAGGAGCTCGCGGAGCTGCGCTCCCGCCTCCAGGCCGACCCGCGCGGCTGGATCGCGCAGCCGGTCGTGCAGCTCTCCACCATCCCCACCCTCGTCGACGACGGGATGCGCCCCCGGCACGCCGACCTGCGGCCCTTCGCCGTGAACGACGGCACCGACGTCTGGGTGCTGCCCGGCGGCCTGACCCGCGTCGCGCTCCCCGAGGGGCAGCTCGTCGTCAACTCGTCGCAGGGCGGCGGATCGAAGGACACCTGGGTGGTCGGCCTCGAGGAGGCGCGCAGCGCCGAGCCCGAGGCGCGCGACATCCAGGCGCTCGTCGCCGAGCAGGCCGCGGTCACCAGCTCCATCCCGATCGTCTACCCGCTCAACCACACGCCCGACCACTCGCCGCAGGACGCGCCGAACACCGACCAGGACCAGCAGCAGCAGCAGACGCTCGCGGCGGGGGAGGACGACTGATGCTCTCCCGGATCGCCGAGTCGCTGTTCTGGATCGGCCGCTACATCGAGCGGTCCGACGGCACCGCCCGCATCCTCGACGTCCACCTCCAGCTCCTGCTCGAGGACCCGTGGATCGACGAGGACACGGCCTGCCGCTCGCTCCTGTCGGTGATGGGCTCGACCCCGCCGGACGACATGCGCGAGATCACCCGCGCCGACGTGCTGGCGATCCTCGCGATCGACCGCACGAACCCCGCCTCGATCGCCTACTCGCTCGGCGCGGCCCGCGAGAACGCCCGCCGGGCGCGCGAGATCGTCTCGACCGAGCTCTGGGAGTGCCTCAACACCACGCGCACCCGGATGCCGCGCCGCGTCTCGGGCGAGCGGGTGTCGGAGTTCTTCAGCTGGGTGAGGGAGCGCTCCGCCCTCGCCGTCGGCATCATCGAGTCGGCGACCTCGCGCGACGAGGCCTGGCAGTTCTTCACGCTCGGCCGCTCGATCGAGCGCGCCGACATGACCGCCCGCCTGCTCGCCACCCGCTCGCTGACCGAGGCGAGCGGCCCCTCCTGGACCACGATCCTCCGCTCCTGCGGCGCCTACGAGGCGTACCTGCGCACCTACCGGGGCGTGCCGAGCGCGCGGAACGCGGCCGAGTTCCTCCTCCTGGACCGGCTGTTCCCGCGCTCGATCCTCTTCTCGGTCTCGCGGGCGGAGGCGTGCATGCGCGACATCGAGCCGCGCACCGGCCGCATCGGCCACTCCGGCGACGCGCAGCGCGTCCTCGGGCGGATCCGCAGCGAGCTGGAGTTCCGGCCGATCACCGACATCCTCGAGGACCTGCCGCGGCACATGGACAGCGTGCAGGAGGCGACCTCGGCCGCTTCCGAGGCGATCCGCCAGCGGTACTTCCCCACCAACGTCATGCCGAGCTGGATCGGGGAGGCGCTGTGAGCAGGCTGCGCATCAGGCACACCACGGGCTTCACCTACGCGGGGGACGTGGTCGCGTCCTACAACGAGGCGCGGATGCTCCCCGCCTCCTCGGACGGGCAGCTGGTGCTGTTCTCGAACCTCGACATCCGGCCGGTGACCTCGGTGCACGCCTACACCGACTACTGGGGCACCCGCGTGTCGTCGTTCGACGTGCTCGACGCCCACCGCGAGCTCTCGCTGACGGCGACCTCGCTCGTCGAGATCCGGCCGAAGCAGCACCCCGACCACCCGACCGGGTGGGATCAGCTGTCCGAGCAGGTCGAGACGCGCACCGAGTACGTGGAGCAGTCGAAGCAGACCCACCGCACCGCGCCGCCGGAGGACCTCGCGGCGATGGCGCGCTCGCTCGCGGACGAGGCGGCCGGCCCGTGCGAGGCCGCGCTCACGATCGCCGAGACGATCGGCCGGGCGATGACCTACCGGCAGGGCGTCACCGGCGTGCACTCCACCGCGACGGAGTCGTGGACCGCGCGAGAGGGCGTCTGCCAGGACATCACGCACATCGTCCTCGGGGCGCTGCGCTCGGTGGGCATCCCGGCGCGCTACGTCTCGGGCTACCTGCACCCCAAGCCGCGCGCCGAGATCGGCGAGACCGTGGTGGGGGAGTCCCACGCGTGGGTCGAGTGGTTCTGCGGAGGAGCCTGGCGCGGCTACGACCCGACGAACCTGATCGACATCGGCGACCGCCACGTCATCGTCGGCCGCGGCCGCGACTACAACGACATCGCGCCGCTGCGCGGGGTGTTCGCCGGGCCCCGCTCGTCGAAGCTCTTCGTCCGCGTCGAGATCACCCGCGAGGCCTGAGGGCGGGCGGCGGTCGCGCCCCGCGTCGGGGGCGACCCGTCGAGTGGGCGGTCCGCGGATCCGCCCGGCGTGCGGACCGGCCGACGGAGCCTAGGCGCGCGGGCGCAGCAGGGGGACTCCGCCGGTGGCGGGCAGAGCCTCCGGCCCGGGGGCCGCGAGCCGGGCGGCGCGGCGCAGGCGGAGGTGGAAGGCGAGTCCGATGGCGGCCGCCGCGATCCCGGAGGCGGCACCGACCAGCATCGCCTGGCGCGGACCGTAGGCGTTCGCGACCCAGCCGATCAGCGGTGCGCCGATCGGGGTGCCGCCGACGAAGATGGCCATGTACAGCGCCATGACCCGGCCCCGCATCTCGGGGGCGGTCGAGAGCTGCACGTAGCCGTTGGCCGAGGTCATCAGCGTCTGCGCCGCGATGCCGACGAAGGGGAGCAGGATCGCGAACGCCCAGACCGTCGGCATGACGCCGGCCAGCGCGAGCGCGACGCCGAACGCCGCGGAGGCGCCGACGATGAGCCGGAGCCTCGGGCGATCGCGGCGAGCCGAGAGGAGCGCCCCCAGCACCGAGCCGACGGCGATCGCGGAGGAGAGGAGGCCGAACTCGCTCGCCCCCATGTCGAACTCGACCGTCGCCATCGTCGAGGCGAAGATCGGGAAGTTCAGGCCGAAGGTGCCGATCAGGAACACGATCGCGAGCACCACGAGGATGTCCGGCCGCTTCGAGACGTAGCGGAACCCCTCCAGCAGCGCACCCGGGCCGCGGGTGGCCCGCGGGGCGCTGCGGAGCTGGTCGCGGTGCAGCGCGCGCAGCGAGAGCAGGACGGCGAGGAAGCTCGCGGCGTTGAGGAGGAAGACCCAGCCGGAGCCGACCGCGGCGATGAGCACGCCCGCGAGGGCCGGTCCGATCATCCGCGCCGAGTTGAAGGAGGCCGAGTTCAGCGAGACGGCGTTGGTGAGGTCGCGCTCCTCGACCAGCGCCGAGACGAACGTCTGGCGCACGGGCGCGTCGATCGCCGCGGCGAAGCCGAGCAGCAGAGCGAAGAGGTAGACCATCCAGAGCTGGACGACCCCGGTCACGACGATGAGTCCCAGGCCGAGCCCGAGCGCGCCCATCGCGCCCTGGGTGGCCATCAGGAGCTTCCGCCGGTCGAAGCGGTCGGCGATGAAGCCGGAGAAGGGGACCATCACGAGCTGCGGTCCGAACTGCAGTGCCATGGTCACGCCGAGCGCCGTCGCGTCGTGGTCGGTCAGGTCGTTGATCACGATCCAGTCCTGGGCCGTCCGCTGCATCCAGGTGCCGACGTTCGAGACCATCGCGCCCGCGAACCAGATGCGGTAGTTCGGCACGGCGAGGGAGCGGAACATCGCGCTCATCGGTCGGCCACCGCGCGCAGGACCGCCGCCGCGTCGTGGAGCAGGCGCAGGTCCTCGGGAGGGAGCTCCTCGAGGCGCGCCACGAGCCACGCGTCGCGGCTGCGGCGCACGTCGAGCACCAGTGCGGTGCCGGCCCCGGTGGGGCGGATGCGGGTGACGCGGCCGTCGGCGGGGTCGGCGAGGCGCTCCGCGAGTCCTTCGTCGACCAGGCAGCCGACCGTGCGGGTCATCGAGGGCGGGCGGACCCGCTCCGCCTCGGCCAGCTCGCCGAGGGTCTTGGCGCCCTCGCGGTGCAGGAGTGCGAGCACGCTGAACTGCGGATCGCTGAGCTCGTGCTGGGCCTTCTCCTGCCGGAGCCGCCGTCCGAGCCGGCCGACCGCTGCCCGCACCTCGCCCGCGAGGGAGGTCAGCGGGAGATCGGTCTGCAGGGTCTCGGTCTGAGGGGTCTCGGTCTGCAGGGTCTCGGTCGATGGCACATAGTTAGCCTAACAAAAGAACTGCCGCTCAGGCGGAGGTCCGCGCGGTCCGCACCGCCCCGATGCTCGCGGCGACCACGAGCGCGATCCCGACGGCCTCGACGGCGCTGAGGCGCTGGCCGAGCACGAGGAAGCCCGAGAGCGCGGCCGCCCCGGGGGAGAGCGACATCAGGATCGAGAAGGTGGAGGAGCGCAGGCGCCGCAGCGCCAGCAGCTCCAGCGCGTAGGGCACCGCGGAGGAGAGCACCGCCACGGCGAGCCCGAGGAGCAGCACCGGCGGCACCACGAGGGCGGGCCCGGCGGAGGCGAGGCCGAACGGCAGCGACACGATCGCGCCGGCCGCCAGCGCCAGCGCGAGCCCGTCGATCCCCTGGAATCGCCCGCCGGTGCGGCCGGCGAAGACGATGTACGCGGCCCAGAGTACTGCGGCCCCCAGCGCGAAGCCGACGCCGACCGGGTCCAGCGCCGAGAACCCGCCCTGCGACAGGGTCACCACCCCGGCCAGCGCGAGCACCGCCCAGACCAGGCTCAGCACGCTCCTCCCGGCGATCACCGAGAGCGTCAGCGGCCCGAGCACCTCGAGGGTGACGGCGGCGCCCTGCGGGATCCGGGCGATGGCCTCGTAGTAGCAGGCGTTCATCCCGCCGAGGGCGAGACCGTAGGCGGCGACAGTGGCCCAGTCGCTCCGGCTGTGGCCGCGCAGCCGCGGACGGCAGACCAGGAGCAGCACGACGGCCGAGAACACCAGCCGGAGCGTGACGGTGCCGATCGGCCCCGCGGCGGGGAAGAGCAGTACGGCGAAGGAGGCGCCCAGCTGCACGCTCGCGACCGACCCGAGCACCAGGCCGATCGAGCCCGCGCTCGCCGGGCGCCGCTCCGGAGCGACCGCTGCGCTCAGCTGGAGCGCCGCTGCGTCTGGACGGGCGGGACGTTGTATCCGAGCAGGCCGACGCCGGTCGCGTCCCAGCGCAGCGTGGTCAGCGAGACGTTGTCGACCACCGGGAAGGTGTGCCGATAGGTCTCGGGGTTGATGCCGAGGTAGGCGCACAGCAGGAGGCGGATGAGCGTGCCGTGCGCGACGACGAGCACGCGGCCGTCGGGGTGCTCGCGGTGGATGCGGGCGAGGGAGGTGTTCGCGCGGGCGACGGCGTCGAGGCCGGACTCGCCGCCGGGCATCGGCTGGATGGCCGGCGCCGCGACCCACGCGTGGTACTCGTCCGGGAAGCGCTTCTCCATCTCGTCGGTGGTCAGCCCCTCGCCGCGGCCGAAGTCGACCTCGACCAGGGCCGGGTCGGGCTGCAGCTCGAGGTGGGCCGCCCGCGCGGCGGGCACGGCGGTGCGCACGGCCCGGACCAGGGTGGAGGAGTACACCGCCTCGAGGTCGGCGTCGACGGCCCAGGCGGCCAGAGTCGCCGCCTGGTCCTGGCCCCGGGGGGTCAGCGCGATGTCGGAGGAGCCCGCGAAGCGGTTCTCGGAGTGCCAGACAGTCTCTCCGTGCCGGGCGAGGATCAGGGTCGTCACCCCCTGAGCCTACCGACCGCGCGGGCCCGCGGGCCCCGCGCTCAGGCGGCGGGAACGCCGTAGTGCGCGTCGACCATCACCGGGAGGTGGTCCGAGACGCCCTGGGGCAGCGTGGAGACCCGCTCGATCCGCACGGAGTCGCTGATCGCGAAGTCGAAGTGGCCGCTGAAGTAGCGGTAGCGCGCGTAGGTGGGGGAGTCGCTCCGCGAGACCAGGTAGCCGTTCCGGGTCATCCGGCGGTCGAGTCCGCGGAAGAACCACGGGTAGTTGTAGTCGCCGACCATCAGGGAGGGGGTGTCCGGCGCGTACTCGCGCAGCCGGTTGAGCGCCTCGTCGATCTGCTTGCGGCGCAGGGCGTTGCCGGCCGAGAGCGGGGCGGCGTGGAAGGAGGAGACCGCGATCGATCCGCCGTCGCGGTCGTCGAGGCGGACGGCCAGCAGGCGCTCGTGAGCGGGGGACATCACCCGGTCGTGCATGGACTTGCTGAGCTCGAAAGCGGCGCTGCCGGAGAGCTCGAAGCGGTCCTGCGAGTAGTAGACGGCCAGGCCCAGGCGGTTGCGGGCCGTGACGGACGCGAGCCGGAGCGAGCCCACCTCCTGCGGCAGCTTCGTGGTGTCGCACTCCTGCAGGCACAGGACGTCGATGTCGTGGCGGGCGGCGAGGGGGGCGATCTCGGCGTGCGCTCGGTGCTCCCGGAGGTTGTAGGAGATCACGCGGAGGGCGCGTTCGGTCGGCTGCATTTCGCCAGTGTAGGGCGCGCCGACCGAGCGCCGGCCGACCCTCCGGCGAACACGGAGGGACCTCCTCGGAACGCGGTCGGAACGTTCGCCGACCGGCCGGGGAGGTCCCTCGGGGAGCCGTGTCAGTGCTGCTCGGTGCCCGAGGCGTCGGTCTCGGCGTCGGTGCCGTGGACGCCGTCGGTGGGGCCCCAGTCGGGCAGCGGGGGGTTCTGCTCCTCGCCGTCGGCGCCGACGCCGTCGGCCAGGGGTGAGGCCGCGCCGCCGACCTCGTCGAGGCCCGCGGAGGTGCCGGTCTCGGTGGCGGGGTCGGGCGTGCGGGCGCCGTCGGTCGTGTCGGTGGGGGTGGGCTCGATGTCGTAGTCGGAGCTGCTCATGTCCCGACGCTACGACTCCGCCGCCCGCGGGGGCACCCCCTTGCGCTCCCGCGAACGACGGAGGCCCCCCGCACCGGGAAGGTGCGAGGGGCCTCCGAAGGGGGAGTGCTCAGCGTCCGTAGGCGGAGGCGGCGGGGCAGTCGAACGGGTCGCCGCCGGCCGACAGGCCGACCTTGTTGAGGTAGCGGACGACGATCGCGTACGACTCCATCAGCGAGGTCTCGGTGTAGGGGATCTGGTGGGTGGTGCAGTACTCCTTGGCGATGACCTGCGCACGGCGCAGCGCCGGGCGGGGCATGTTCGGGAAGAGGTGGTGCTCCACCTGGTAGTTCAGTCCGCCCATGTAGAGGTCGGTGAACCAGGTGCTGCGGATGCTGCGCGAGGTGAGGACCTGGCGGCGGAGGAAGTCGACGCGCGCCTCCTTCGGCAGCAGCGGCATGCCCTTGTGGTTCGGCGCGAACGAGGCGCCCATGTAGAGGCCGAAGACGCCCAGCTGCACGCCGACGAAGGCGAACGCCAGGCCGAGGGGGAGGGCCCAGAAGACGACGGCGAGGTAGAGGCCGACGCGGGTGACGAGCATGGTGATCTCGACCCAGCGCTTGTCGACCTTGCCCTTGCCGAACACGGTGCGGAAGCCGTGCAGGTGCAGGTTGAGGCCCTCGAGCAGCAGGAGCGGGAAGAACGCGTAGCCCTGGCGGCGGGTGAGCCAGGCGTAGAGGCCGCGCGAGCGGGCCGCGTCCTCGGCGGTGAAGGAGACGACGTCGCGCTCGATGTCCGGGTCCTTGCCCAGCACGTTCGGGTTCGCGTGGTGGCGGCTGTGCTTGGTCATCCACCAGGAGTAGCTGATGCCGACGAAGAGGTTCGCGAGGGTGCGCCCGGCGACGTCGTTGGCCCTGCCGGACTCGAACACCTGGCGGTGCGAGGCCTCGTGGGCGAGGAAGGCGAACTGCGTCAGCACGATGCCGAGGGCGGCGGCGAGCAGGAGCTGGAACCAGGAGTCGCCCAGCAGGACGAAGCCGGTGACGATGCCGCCGAGCGCGAGGACCAGCGCGCCGAACATCGTGTAGTAGAAGCCGGTGCGGCGGCGGAGGAGCCCCGCGTCGCGGACCGTGCTGAGGAGACCGGAGTACTCGGTCGTCGGGTTGACGCGGCCGTCGGCGCGGGGGCGGGTGCGGACGACGCGGGGGGCGCCTCCGGTGACGGACGTGGTGGTGGGGGTGCTCATCGGCGCCTCGCTCTTCGTGGTGACCGTCGGCGTCGACGGTCTCTCGGTGAGCGATCCCGACGGGGGCGGTCCGCTCATGGTTCACCGCGTCGGTAGGGGCCGGACGCGGCATCAGGGCGACCGGGGTCAAGGGCAACCTGGTGTGAACACTACGGGGACGGCGGCGGCACCGCACCATGGCGATTGCCAGCCTTCGCTCCGCGCGTGTCGGGAAGGGGGAGTGCGCCTCCGGCAGGACCGCCGGAGGCGCACGGGCTCAGGAGCCGATCGAGTCCTGCGGGCGGCCGGACTTGAGCGCGGCGAGGCGCGCCTCCACCTCGGTCATCTCACCGAGGTCCTCGAGCGACTCGAACTGCGCGTCCAGGCTCGAGGAGGCGAGCTCCTCCGCGCCGCGGACGCGCGCCTCCTCGCGGCGGATCTTCTGCTCGAAACGGCTCACCTCGCTCGTCGGGTCCATCAGGTCGATGCTCTTCACGGCGTCCTGGACCTGGCTCTGCGCCTCGACGGTCTTCGAGCGCGCGATCAGCTCGTCGCGCTTGCTCGAGAGCTGCTGCAGCTTCTCGCGCATCTGGTTCAGGCCCGACTTGAGCTTGTCGACGACCTCGGTCTGCGAGGCGATGGTCGGCTCGGCGTCCTTCGCCTCCTTCTCGGACTGGATCTGGCGCTGCAGAGCGACCTTGGCCAGCGCGTCGAACTTGTCGGCGTCGCCGGCGCTCCCGCCGGTGCGCAGCTCGTCGGCCTTGCGGCTCGCGGCGAGGGCCTTGCCGCCCCACTCCTGGGCGTTCTGCACGTCCTCGCGGTAGTCGTCCTCGAGCAGGCGCAGGTTGCCGATCGTGGTGGCGATCGCCGCCTCGGCGTCGCGGATGCTGTCGGTGTAGTCGCGGACCATCTGGTCGAGCATCTTCTGCGGGTCCTCGGCCTGGTCGAGGAGTGCGTTGATGTTGGCCTTCGCGAGCTGCGCGATGCGGCCGAAGATCGACTGTCTCTGAGCCATGGGTGTCTCTCCTTGCGTCGTGGGTGGTGCCGGATGTCGGAGGTGGTGCCGGAGTCGTGGGGGAGGTGGTGGTCGTCGGTCGTGCGCGGATGCCCGGGGGCGCTCAGAAGCGCCCGCCGCCGCCGCGTCGTCCGCCTCCGCCGCTGCTGCGCCCGCCGCCGAAGCCGCCGCCGCCGGAGCGCCGGGACGAGCCGCCTCCGCCGAAGCCGCCGCTGAACCCGCCTCCGCCGAAGCCGCCCGAGCGGTAGCCGCTGCGGCGTCCGCCTCCCAGGAGTGACTCGACCAGGATCCCGCCGAGGAACGCGCCGGTCGTGTCGCCTCCGTAGGGGCTGCCGACGGCGTTCGGGGCGGAGTAGGAGCCGGCGTCGGCCCGCGCCCGCTCGAGCGCCTGCTGGGCGAGCTGCGAAGCGCGCTGGGCGGAGGCGAGAGCCTCGCGGGGGTCGGTGGCGGCGATGCGCTCGGCGTACTCGGCCGAGCGGGCGGCCTCGGCGACGCGGGTGCGCGCCTCCGAGCCGACCGCGCCGCGGCGGGCCGCGATGAAGTCCTCGGCGGCCGAGACGCGGCTGCGGGCGGAGGTGAGCTCGGCGCCGAGGGCGGCCCGCTCGCGCTCGCGCTGGGCCTGCGCGTCGCGGAACCCGCCGACGGCGGCGTCGATCGTGGCGTCGGCGGCGGTGAGCGCCTCGAGCAGGGCGAGCGGGTCGTTCGGCCGCACGGAGGTGGCGCGCTCGACGTCGTCGAGGGCGGCCTCGGTCGAGGCGACCGCCGCGGCGACGTTCTGCGCCTGGGCGGCGGACTCCGCGTCCTGGGAGGCGGCGAGCGCTCGTCCCTGCGCCACGTCGGCGCGGATCTCGGCGATGCGGCCGGCGAGCGACGCCTCCGCCTTCTGCAGCTCGTCGCCGCGCGTCGCCACCGCGTCGACGAGCCCGGAGGCCTGCTCGGCGGCCTGCTGCCCGGCGCGCAGCAGCACGGCGGCGCGGCCGGAGTCGCCGGCCTGCAGCGCCTGCTGGGCGCCGGCGAGCTGGTCGCGGGTGAAGCGGAGGCGGTCCTCGGCCTGGTCGGCGTCGTCGCCCACGTCGTCGATCGCGGTCGGCGCGTAGCGGGAGGCGAGCTCGGCGAGGCGGGCGCGGGCCGAGGGGAGGCGGTCGCCGACCTCGGCGGCGCGAGCCGAGAGCGCGGCGGCGACCTGCGGCGCGTTCTTCTCGAGGTCGCGCAGCTCCTCGAACGCACTCGCGCGCTCGTCGAGCGTCTGCTCGGCGTCGGCGCAGAGCTGGAGGATGCGCTGGTAGCCGTCGCGGCGCTCCTGATCGGTCTCCGGCTCGGCGTCGTCGAGGCGCTGCTGCAGGGTGAAGGCCTCGCCGAGCAGGCGCTTCGCGGTGACGAGCGCCTCGCGGAACGCGCCGGTCGCGTCGGCGCCGAACTGGGCCTCGGCGAAGCCGACCTCCTGCTCGCTGGTGCGGACGGCGTCGTCGGCGTGGACGAGGGCCGATCCGGCACGGGTGGCGAGCTCGTCGATCGAGGCCTCCACCGCCTCCTGGGCGCGGCGCTTCCGCGCGCGGCGGACGAGCAGCAGCACCACGAGGCCGACCACGACGAGGGCCGCGAGCACGCCGAGCGCGATCAGCAGCCCCGAGCCGAGGGACTCGCCGGCGCTGGGCGCGTCGAGGCGCTGCCCGATCCCGTCGGCGGCGGCCACCGCGGCTCCGGCCCAGTCGCTGTCGGCGAGCCTCGGCTCGATGTCGTCGGACTGGAGCGAGGAGACCTGCGCGTCGTCGAGGGCGAAGCCCTGCGCGACCGACACCTGGTACTGGCGGGCGTCGACCGCGACGGCCAGGAGGACGTCGTCGGTGCCCAGTCCGTTGCGGGTCGCGGTCTCGTCCGCCCACGCGGCGCGGTCGGACGGATCCGTGAAGGAGTCGACGAAGGTGACGAACAGCTGCACGCGGTGCTGGTCGTAGAGGGCACGCGAGGCCTGCTCGATCTCGGCGGTCTCTCCGGAGCTCAGCACCCCGACCGAGTCGAGGACGGTGGAGGAGGAGAAGGAGACGGGCGATTCGGCCGTCGCCGCGGTCGCGGGGACCAGCGCGAGGACCGCGGCGATCAGGAGGGCCGCGAGCGCCGGCAGCAGCCGGGAGCTCACGGGGTGGTGGGGTCTCGCCGGCATCGCGCACACTCCTTCGTCGTCGCCTCCCGAGTGTAGACAGCCCGGATGTCCGAGCAGGAGTCGGGAGGCGGCAGGCCGTCGACCGCGTGCCCGGGGCGCGGGGGATGGGAGAACGCCGGGAGGAGGAATGACCGTGCTCCGCTCGCGGTTGCCGCCCGGAGTGCGCCGCAGGTGCACGTGCCTCCCCGCTCAGGGCAGCCCCCTGAGACAGCTCCGTAGAAAGGCGATCCCGTGGATCCGTTCTCCCCCCTCACCGCCGGCGACCTCGACCTCCCCAACCGCATCGTCCTGGCACCGATGACGCGACTGCGCTCCGACGAGCAGGGCGTGCCCGGCGCGATCGTCGCCGAGTACTACGCCCAGCGCGCGAGCATGGGCCTGCTGATCAGCGAGGGCGTCTTCCCCAGCGCCGAGTCCAAGGGCTACGCCGGGCAGCCCGGCATCGAGACCGACGCGCAGGCCGCGGGCTGGCGCGCCGTCGCCGACGCCGTGCACGCCGCGGGCGGGCGCATCGTCATGCAGCTGATGAACGCGGGCCGCGTCTCGCACACCGAGATCACCGGCACCGACCGCATCGTCGCCCCGAGCGCCGTCGCCATCGACGGAGAGGTGCACACCCCCTCCGGCAAGAAGCCCTTCCCGGTGCCGCACGCGCTGACCACCGAGGAGCTGGCGACCGTCCGCGACGAGTTCGTCGCCGCCGCCCGCCGCGCGATCGACGCCGGCTTCGACGGAGTCGAGGTGCACGGCGCCAACGGCTACCTGCTGCACGAGTTCCTCTCGCCCGTCTCCAACGTGCGCACCGATCAGTACGGCGGGACCCCGGCCGAGCGCGCCGCGTTCCCGCTCGAGGTCACCCGCGCGATCGTCGACGAGGTCGGAGCGGGCCGCGTCGGCATCCGCCTCTCGCCGGCCCACAACATCCAGGACGTCGTCGAGACCGACGCCGACGACGTGCGCGCCACCTACGAGGCCGTCGTCGACGGGCTCGCCCCGCTCGGCCTGGCCTACCTCAGCGTCCTGCACGCCGAGCCCGCCGGCGAGCTGGTCCAGGACCTCCGCTCGCGCTTCGACGGCGTCTTCATCGCCAACAGCGGCTTCGGCTCGCCGACCAGCCGCGAGGAGGCGACCGAGCTGATCAGCGAGGGCCACGCCGACGCCGTGGCCGTCGGGCGCCCGGCGATCGCCAACCCCGACCTGGTCGAGCGCTGGCAGGGCGGGCACCCCGAGAACGAGGTCGTCCAGGAGACGGTCTACGGCGGAGGAGCCGAGGGCTACACCGACTACGAGCCCCTCTCGGCGTAGTCGCGACTCACGCGGAAGGCCCGCTCCCTCGAGGGGGAGCGGGCCTTCCGCGTACCGGGGGGATCAGCTCTCGCTGCCCCGGCTCTTCAGCTCGGACTCGATGCGGGCGTCCTGCTCGGGCGAGAGCTCGTGGTCCTCGTCCTCCGGGCCGGCCGTCTCGCCGACGCGGCCCTCGCCGAGGGCGTGGATCGAGGTGATCTCGTCCTCGAGCGCGGCGTCGCGGTCGTGCTCGCTCACGAGCCGGTCTCGATCTCCCCGGCGGAGACGGCCTCGGCGTACTTGCGGAGGTCCGGGCCGGGCTCGAAGTCGATGAAGCGATCCTTGAGGCGCGCGTTCAGCTCGGCGAACACGTCCTCCCAGGGCTCGCCCTTCTTGCTCGTCGCGAGGTCGAGCACCGCCTCGCGGAGGACCCTGTCCGAGTCCTCGAGGATCTTGTCGCGGGCTTCGTCGTTCCAGCGGATGTCCTGTGCGTCCATGCTCCGACCGTAGGCGCGGGGCCGGGACGCCCCAAGGACTTGCGGGCGGGGGGCGGGAGGCGTAGGAGCCCCCGCCGCTCCGCGCTCAGGAGAGCGCCGGCAGCACCTCGCGCTCGAACAGCTCGATGCCGGACCGGTCGTAGGCGGCCTCCGGGAAGTAGAGGATGCCGTAGTCCATCCCGCGCGACTGCATGCCGGCGAGCCGGTCGACGATCTGCGAGGGAGTGCCGACCGCGAGCGCGCCGGGGTTGCGGTACTCGGCGACGAAGGACGCCGCTCCCTCCGCGCCGAGGTACGGGACCACGCGCTCCTCGAGACGCTGCAGCGCCGCCTCGACCTCCGCCTCCGTCTCGCCGATCACGACGTTGTAGTTCGAGCTCCGGGTGATCGCCGAGAAGTCGGTGCCCAGGCGCTCGCAGTGCCCGCGGAGGACCGAGCTCTTGTGGTCGAACGCCTCCGGGGTCCCGGCGAAGTTCGTGTACTGCGCGTACTGGGCCGCGATCCGCAGCGTGACCTTCTCGCCGCCGCCGGCGACCCACAGCGGGATGCCGCCCTCCTGCAGGGGCAGCGGCCGGTTCTGCGCGCCGTCCACCTGGTAGTAGCGGCCGTCGAGGGTCGCGGACCCGGTCGTCCAGGCCTGCTGCAGGATCTGCACTCCCTCGTCGAGCCGGCCCAGCCGCTCGGCGATCGGCGGGAAGCCGTAGCCGTACGCGCGCCACTCGTGCTCATACCAGCCGCCGCCGATGCCCATCTCGACCCGCCCGCCCGAGACGATGTCGACGGTCGTCGCGACCTTGGCGAGGTAGGCGGGGTTCCGGTAGCCCATGCAGGTGCACATCTGGCCCAGCCGCACGCGCGACGTGGTGGCGCCGAACGCGCTCATCAGCGACCACGCCTCGTGCGTCGCCTCCTCCGTCACCTGCGGGACGGTGTGGAAGTGGTCGTAGACCCAGATCGACTCCCAGGCGCCGTCGTCGGCGTGCCGGGCGAGGTCGCTCATGGTGCGCCACTGGTCGGCGGCCGGGACGCCGACGAGGTCGTGGCGCCAGCCCTGGGGGATGAAGAGTCCGAATCGCATGCCGCCGACCCTAGGGCGGCCCGCCCCCGAGGTCGAGGGGGTCGCGGTGCTCGCGTACGCTTCCGACCGATGCTGACCTTCACAGAGGATCTCGGACTCCCCGTCCTCGCGCTGATGATCCTCGCCGCCTTCGCGGCCGGCTGGATCGACGCGGTCGTGGGCGGCGGCGGCCTCCTCCAGCTCCCGGCCCTGCTCCTCGTGCCGGGGATCTCGCCCGTGCAGGCGCTCGCCACGAACAAGCTGGCCTCGATCTTCGGCACGACCACCAGCGCGATCACCTACTACCGGCGCGCGAAGCCCGATCTGCGCACCGCGCTGCCGATGGCGGCGGTCGCCCTCGCGGGCAGCTACGGAGGCGCGACGCTCGCCGGCCTCCTCCCGGCCGCGGTGTTCAAGCCGATCATCGTCGTCGCGCTGATCGTGGTCGCCGTCGTGACGATCGCCCGCCCGGCACTGGGCAGCGTCACGGTGCTCAAGCACGCGGGCCGGCGCCACCTCGTCACGGCGGCCGTGCTGGGACTCCTGATCGGCTTCTACGACGGCCTGATCGGACCGGGCACCGGCACCTTCCTGATCATCGCCCTGATCACCGCGCTGGGCTACGACTTCCTGCTCGCCAGCGCCAAGGCGAAGATCGTCAACGTCGCGACCAACCTCGGCGCCCTGCTCTACTTCGTGCCGGGCGGGCACGTGATCTGGCTGCTGGGCCTCCTGATGGGCGCCGCCAACGTGGCGGGCGCGTACCTCGGCTCGCGGATGGCCGTCGCTCGTGGCAGCCGCTTCATCCGGGTCGCGTTCCTCGTCGTGGTCGGCGCCCTCATCCTCAAGGTCGGCTCCGACGTCTGGACCGAGAACCTGGCGCCGCTGCTGCGCTAGCGCGGGCTGCGGGACCGAGCCGCGGAACGAGGACGGGACCCCCGCCGCAGCAGAAGGTCCCGTCCTCGTTCCGATCGCTCGGCGCTCCGCTCCGCCGACCTCAGCCGAAGGGGATCGAGCCGACCAGCACGCCGACGGCGAGCATGACCAGCGAGACGACGACCGCTCGCCACAGCACCTTGCGGTGGTGGTCGCCGAGGTTCACCGCGGCGAGGGAGACGAGCAGGAGGATCGCCGGGACCAGCGGGCTCTGGAGGTGCACCGGCTGCCCGGTGATGGAGGCACGCGCCATCTCGACCGGCGAGATGCCGTAGTTCGCCGCGCTCTCGGAGAGCACGGGGAGGATGCCGTAGTAGAACGCGTCGTTCGACATGAAGAAGGTCATCGGGATGCTGAGCACGCCGGTGATCACGGCGAGGAACGGTCCGAGCGCCGGCGGGATCACCGCGACGACCCACTCCGCCATGGCGTCGACCATGCCGGTGCCGTTGAGGACGCCGATCAGCACACCGGCCGCCAGCACCATCGACACGACGCCCACGATGCTCGGCGCGTGCTTGACGATCTCGGCCGCCTGGTCCTTCATCTTCGGGAAGTTGATCAGGAGGGCGACCGCGGAGCCGACCATGAACACGTAGGGCAGCGGCAGGATGTCGGCGACCAGCAGCGTCATCACCGCGAGGGTCAGGACCAGGTTCACCCAGATCAGCTTCGGGCGCAGCGTCTCGCGCTCGGGGTCGAGCATCGTGTCGGCCATCGCGGTGTCTGCGTCGTCGGCCTGCACGCGGGCGGCGACCGCCACCTGGGCTCCGCGCAGGGCCTGAGGGCCGCGGAGGAAGGAGAAGCGCTCCCGGGCGACGGTGCGGATGCCCCCGGTCAGCGCCGCGAGGCCGCCGGTGCGGGCGCCGCCCGAGCGGGAGGAGGAGCCGCGGCCGGCGCCGACGAGCTCCTGCTCGAGCATCGGCTCGGCCAGCGCGAGCGAGCCGAGGCGGCGGCGCTCGCCGAGCCCGAGGAACCAGGCGAAGACGAGCGTGACGACCAGGCCCACCGCGAGCGAGGGGAGCATCGGCACGAAGATCTCGCTCGGCGAGACCTGGAGGGCCGCGGCGGCGCGCACCGTCGGTCCGCCCCAGGGGACGATGTTGAGCGTGCCGTTGGCCAGGCCCGCGACGCAGGTCAGCACGACCGGGTTCATCCCCAGGCGCAGGTAGATCGGGAGCATCGCGGCGGTGGTGACGATGAAGGTGGTCGAGCCGTCGCCGTCGAGCGAGACCGCGCCGGCGAGCAGCGCCGTGCCGAGCACGACCTTCGCCGGGTCGTCGCCGAGCGCGCGGACGATGAAGCGGATCAGCGGGTCGAAGAGCCCGACGTCGATCATGATCCCGAAGTACATGATCGCGAACATCAGCAGCGCTGCCGTGGGCGCGAGGCTGCCGATCGCCTCGAGGACCATGTCGCCGATGCCGATGCCGGCGCCCGCGAAGAGGCCGAAGATCGTCGGCACGACGATCAGGGCGACCATCGGCGTCAGCCGCTTGGTCATGATCAGGGCCATGAAGGCCAGGATCATGGTGAAACCGAGTACTACCAACACAGCTGACTCCTTCGTCCAGTGCCTCCGCCCGCGCTCGGCGGGAGAGCCGGCCGGGAGATGGTGGAAACCCTAGGCAGCTCCGCGTCCGGCGCCGGGGTATCGCTCATTACGGCGACATCTGCGCATAGTGTGGCTTCTGCGCATTCTGCGCACGACGACGGCGAGGAGGCCCCGATGCGCTTCGCGACCCACGTCCTGGTCCTGCAGCTCGCCACGGTGTCGGCCGCCGTGCTGGTCTGCGCCGGCCTCGTCACCGCGCTCAGCGTCCAGCAGCTGCGCGGCGAGGCGGAGGGGACGGCGCTCGCCATCGCCCGCACCGTCGCCGAGGACCCCGACGTGCGCGACGCGGTCGCCGAGTCCTCCGCGGTGCCCGGCGCGCCCGCCGCCTCGGAGCTGCGCGGCGGACCGCTCGAGGACGTCGCCGCCGCCGTCGAGCAGCGCACCGGCGCGCTCTTCGTCGTGATCACCGACGATCAGGGCATCCGCCTCGCCCACCCCGACGAGGACCGCCTCGGCGAGCGGGTCTCGACGAGCCCCGACGAGGCGCTCGCCGGGCGCGAGAGCGTCTCGTGGGGCACCGGCACGCTGGGCGAGTCGGCACGGGCCAAGGTCCCGGTCTTCGCCGAGGGGGAGCAGCGGGTCGTCGGCGAGGTCAGCATCGGCTTCGCGCGCTCCAGCGTCTTCACCGACCTGCCGACCGCGCTGCTCGGCGTCCTCGCCGCGGCGCTCGCCGGGCTGGTGCTCGCCGCCGTCGCCTCCGTCTTCATCCGCCGCCGCCTGCTGCGCCTGACGCTCGGCCTCGCTCCGGAGGAGCTCACCTCGCTCGTGCAGGACCAGGCCGCCGTGCTCGACGGGGTCGACGAGGGCGTGCTCGCGCTCGACCGCGACGGGCGCGTCGGCGTCTGCAATGCGCGGGCCGCCGCGATCCTCGGCTCCGACGACCCGACCGGCCGGGCGCTGCACGGGCGGCCGCTCGCGGAGCTCGACCTGCCCATTCCGCTGGCCGACGCGATCGGCGCCGCGCTGCACTCCGTCGAGCCGCCCCGCCCCGGAGGCGAGGAGGGCTTCGTCGTCCGCTCCCGCATCGTCTACGTCGACATCCGCCGGGTGACCCGCGGCGACCGCGACCTGGGCGTGGTGGTGGTGCTGCGCGACCGCACCGACCTCGCCGCGCTGAGCCGGCGCCTCGACGCGGTCGGCGCGATGACCAACGCGCTCCGGGTGCAGCGGCACGAGTTCGCCAACCGCCTGCACGTGGTCGCGGGCCTGCTGGATGCGGGGCGGACCGCGTCGGCGCGCGACTACCTCGACGAGGTGCTGACCCGCGGCCCGCTCAAGTACCCGGTGCAGCACGCCGACCGGCTGCAGGAGCCGTACCTCCAGGCGCTCGTCGGCGCGAAGGGGATCGAGGCGGCCGAGCGCGGCGTGCTGCTGACGCTCGGTGAGGAGACGCTGGTGCGCGGCACCGTCGTCGAGCCGGAGGACGTCGCCACGGTGGTCGGGAACCTGGTCGACAACGCGGTGCGCGCGGCGGTCGAGGGGCGGCGCGACGTGCGCTTCGTCGAGGTCGAGCTGCTCGACGACAGCGACGCGCTCTTCGTGACGGTCGCCGACTCCGGCGACGGAGTGCTCGATCCGGACTCGCTGTTCGACCGGGCCGGCGCGGGCGACCCCGTCGAGGACGACGGACGCGTGCACGGTCGGGGCTTCGGCCTGCCGCTGTGCCGTGAGGTGGCCGCCCGCCGCGGCGGCGAGGTCTGGCTGGCGGACGCCGGCGGAGCGGAGTCGGGGGCCGTGCTGTGCGCGCGCCTCCCCGGAGCGGTGCTGCCGCCGGAGCAGGACGGGGACGGGTCATGAGCGCGGACACGGCGCGGGAGCGCACGGTGCTGGTGGTGGACGACGACTTCCGGGTCGCGCAGCTGCACGCGGACCTGGTCGAGGCGCGGCAGGGGCTGACGGCCCTTCCTCCGGTGCACACGGCGCGCGCGGCGCGGGCGGCCGTCGCCGAGCACGCGCCCGATCTGCTGCTGCTCGACGTGCACCTGCCGGATCAGAGCGGGATCGCGCTGCTCCGCGAGCTCGACACCGACGCGTTCATCGTGAGCGCCGCCTCCGACGGGGCGACGGTGCGGCGCGCCCTGCACGCGGGGGCGCTCGGGTACCTCATCAAGCCGTTCGAGGCGCGCCTGCTCGGCGAGCGCCTCGACGCGTACGTGCGGTTCCGGAACGTGCTGCGGGAGGACCGCGCGGCCGATCAGGAGGCGGTGGAGCGGGCGCTGCGCATCCTGCACTCGGGCGACGCGACCGCCGCGCAGCCCTCGCGCTCGGCGACCGAGCAGCTCGTCCTGGCGCGTCTGGCCGAGTCGGGCGCCGAGCTGTCGGCCCTCGAGGTGGCCGAGCGCGCCGGCATCTCGCGTGCCACCGCCCAGCGCTACCTCTCGGGTCTCGCGGGCCGCGGCCTCGTCGAGATGACCCTCAGCTACGGCACCACCGGCCGCCCGGAGCACCGCTACCGCGCCCGCTGACCCTCCGCGAGCGGAGTCCGCGATCGAGCCGGCGGGACGTTCTCGGCGGTCGGGACCCGCTCTCGGGGACCTGAGCGCCTAGGGGAGCTGACTGCGGAGCACCGGCGTGCGGTGCTCGGTCGAGCCGAACGGGGGATCCGCGTGTCAGCGGATCCTCCTAGGCGGTCGGGACCCGCTCTCGGGAACCCGACCGCCCGTGGGAGCCGACTGCGGTGCGCCGCCCTGCGGCGCACGAGACGGCCCGTCGAACGAGCGATCCGCGTGTCAGCGGATCGTTCTAGGCGGTCGGGACCCGCTCTCGGGAAACCGACCGCCTAGGAGAGCCGACTGCGGTGCGCCGCTTCGCGGCGGTCGGTCGAGCCGAACGGGGGATCCGCGTGTCAGCGGATCGTCCTAGGCGGTCGGGACCCGCTCTCCGGGACCCGACCGCCTAGGGGAGCCGACCGCGGTGCGCCGCTCCGCGGCGCACAGGACGACTCAGTGCGTCGCGTCGACGTCCGCGCCCGCGGCCTCGGCCACGCGGCGGCGCTCGGCGGCCTCGGCGGCCATGCGGCGGCCCTTGGGGCTGACGAGGGAGGCGATCACCGTGATCACGAGGACGCCGATGATGACCGAGAGCGACAGTCCGGTGCCGATCTCGAAGACCTCCACGTGCTCGCCGTTGTTGATGAACGGCAGGTTGTTCTCGTGGAGCGCGTGCAGGATCAGCTTCACGCCGATGAAGGCGAGGATCGCGGCGAGGCCGATGCTGAGGTAGACGAGGCGGTCGAGCAGGCCGTCGATGAGGAAGTACAGCTGGCGCAGGCCCAGCAGCGAGAACGCGGTCGCCGTGAAGACGAGGTACACGTCGCTGGTGAGGCCGAAGATCGCCGGCACGCTGTCGAGGGCGAACAGGATGTCGGTTCCGCCGATCGCCGCCATGACGAGGATCATCGGCGTGAGGACCTTCTTGCCGTCGATGTGCGTGTAGAACTTGTCGCCGTCGTACTGGTCGCTCGTCTTGAAGATCCGCTTGGCCAGGCGCACCATCACGTTGTCGCTGGAGTGGTCGTCGCCCGGCTTGACCAGGTTGAACGCGGTCAGCAGCAGGATCAGGCCGAAGATGTAGAAGACCCAGGCGAACGAGTTGATCAGTGCGGCGCCGAGGAAGATGAAGCCGGTGCGGGCGATCAGCGCGAAGACGATGCCGAAGAGGAGCACCTTCTGCTGGTCGGCGCGGGGCACCTTGAAGCTCGCCATGATGATGAGGAAGACGAACAGGTTGTCGACCGAGAGGGCCTTCTCGGTGATGTACCCCGCGAAGTACTCCGATCCGGGCGTCGCTCCGCCGAAGACGAGGACGCCGAGCCCGAAGAGCACGGCGATGCCGACGTAGAGCGCCGACCAGATCGACGACTCCTTCAGCGTGGGCTCGTGGGCCTTCCGGACGTGGAAGAAGAAGTCGAAGAGCAGGAGCAGGACGATGAAGACGATCGTCAGGGTCCAGATCAGGGGCGATACGGTCATGAAGGGGCTGGCCTCGCTCGTGAAGGGGGGGGTCGGGGGACGGTCGCGGGGGTCGCTCGTCAAGGGAAAAGGTAGCGAGGCACCGTGACGAGCAGGGTGCCCGCCGATGGATCGTGAGTATCTTCTCAGTTCTCCGCGGGTCCCTCGCGCCCAGCGGCCGGAGCGCCACACTGGTCACCATGACCGGCGCCGCTGTCGACAGGACCTTCCAGGACGCCTCCGGCGTCGTCATCCACTACCGCTGGTGGCCGCACCCCTCGCCCCGCGCGATCGTGCAGCTGGCCCACGGGGTCGGCGAGCACTCGGGGCGCTACGTCGAGCTGGCGGAGGCGCTGGTCGCCGCCGGGTACGCGGTCGCGGCGGACGACCACCGCGGGCACGGCCGGACCGGCCTCGAGCAGCACGGCGGCGACTCCTCCCGGCTCGGACTGCTGGGGCCGGGCGGCCTGCGCGCGACCGAGGCGGCGATCCTCCGGCTGACGGAGCTGCTCGCGGAGGAGAGCCCGGGAGTGCCGATCGTGCTGCTCGGCCACTCCTGGGGGTCGCTCATGGCGCAGCGGATCGTCGACCACCACTCCGGCGCCTACGCCGCGCTCGTGCTGAGCGGCACGGCCTACCGCCTCCCGGGGCACATGAACGCGGGCAACCTGGCGAAGCGGCACCGCGTCGCCGGCGGTCTCGGCCTCGAGTGGCTCTCCCGCGACCCGGAGGTCTGGCAGCGTTTCCACGACGACCCCCTCACCTTCACCACGCCGCTCGCGAAGCGGATCGGGCTGGTCGAGACCCTGCGGCTGGTCGGCCGCCCGAAGCGCGGGCCCGAGCATCCGCTGCCCCTGCTGCTGGTCGTGGGCGCCGACGACACCCTCGGCGGCGAGCGGTCGGTGCGCGCGCTCGCCCAGGCCTACCGGCGGCGGGCCGGGTACACGGACGTCTCGGTGCGGGTGTACCCGGAGGCGCGGCACGAGCTGTTCCAGGAGCTCAACCGGGCCGAGGTCACGGCCGATCTCGTGGAGTGGCTGGGCGAGCGCTTCCCCGCCCCGGCTCGCGCCTAGGCTGGCGTCATGCATGGCGAGTACAAGGTCCCCGGCGGAAAGCTCGTGGTCGTCGACCTCGACGTGGTCGACGGGAGGTTCGCCGGGTTCCGCCTGGCGGGCGACTTCTTCCTCGAGCCCGACACGGCCCTCGACGACATCGATCGCGCGGTCGTGGGCCTCCCGGCCGAGACGGACGCGAAGTCCATCGCCGCCGCCATCCGGCAGGCGCTCCCGGCCGACGCGGTCCTGCTCGGCTTCACGCCCGAGGCCGTCGCGGTCGCGATCCGCCGCTCGCTGCAGAAGGCGACCAGCTGGCGCGACTACGACTGGCGCATCGTGCACGACCGGGCCGTCCCTCCCGCGACCCACCTGGCGCTCGACGAGGTGCTGACCGCCGCGGTCGGCGAGGGCCGCCGGGAGCCGACGCTGCGGATCTGGGAGTGGGACCAGCCCGCCGTCGTCATCGGCAGCTTCCAGTCGCTCCGCAACGAGGTCGACCTCGACAACGCGGCGAAGTACGGCGTCGACGTGGTCCGCCGCATCTCGGGCGGCGGCGCGATGTTCATGGAGGCGGGCAGCGTCGTCACGTACTCGCTCTACGTCCCCGGCGACCTCGTCCAGGGGCTGACCTTCGCCGACTCCTACGCCTTCCTCGACGAGTGGGCCGTCAGCGCGCTGCAGTCGCTCGGGATCGACGCGGTCTACCAGCCGCTCAACGACATCACCTCGCCCTCGGGCAAGATCGGCGGCGCCGCGCAGAAGCGCCTGGGCTCCGGCGCCGTCCTCCATCACGTGACCATGAGCTACGACATCGACGCCGAGAAGATGGTGCAGGTGCTGCGGATCGGCCGCGAGAAGCTCTCGGACAAGGGCATCGCCTCCGCCGTGAAGCGCATCGACCCGCTGCGCAGCCAGACCGGGCTCAGCCGAGCCGAGATCATCGAGCGGATGAAGGCGACCTTCGTGCAGCTGCACGGCGGCGAGGCGGGGACGCTGACCGAGGAGGAGTACGCGGCGGCGGAGGAGCTGGTGCGGACGAAGTACTCGACTCCGGAGTGGCTGCGGCGCGTCCCCTGACCGGCGGGTCCGGGGCGGCGGTCGCCGGCGCGTGGACCCGGAGCGGAACGCGGCGGGCCGGTCCGGCGGGCGCCCCTCAGCTCGCGAGGAGCTCCTGGTAGTCCGGGTGCTCGGCGATGAACTCGGCGATGAACGGGCAGGCCGGGACGATGCGCCCGCCGAAGCGCTCGTGCGCGTCGTCGAGGGCCGCCTCGACGAGGGTCTCGCCGAGGCCCTCGTGGCGGTGCTCGGGCGCGATCTCGGTGTGGAGGAAGACCACGTCGCGGCCGCGGACGGCGTAGTCCGCGACTCCGACGGTCTCGCCGTCGAGCCAGAGCGTGTAGCGGGACGAGTCCTCGTCGTGGCGCACCTCGGAGATCATCGCGCCACTCTACGCCGGAGCCTCCCCGGCACCCGTCGAGCGCGGGCGCGAGGCGCGGAGCGTGTCGCCGGGCTCGCGCGCACTGGCACAATTGCCGGGTGCCCAGGACGATCCAGATCGCGGACGGCGTCCCGGAGTCGCGGAGCGCGGTGTTCCACGCCGACAACCTCGAGGTCCTGCCGCAGCTGGCCGACGGGGCCTTCACCGTCGTCTACCTCGACCCGCCGTTCAACACGGGCCGGGCGCAGGTGCGCACCTCGACCACATCGGTGCGCTCCACCACCGGCACGATCGCCGGCTTCAAGGGGCGCAGCTACGAGCGGATCCGCGGCGACCTGCTCCGCTACGACGACCGCTTCGACGACTACTGGTCGTTCCTCGAGCCGCGTCTGGCCGAGGCGTGGCGGCTGCTCGCCGACGACGGCACCCTCTACCTCCACCTCGACTACCGCGAGGCGCACTACGCGAAGGTGCTGCTCGACGCGCTCTTCGGCCGCGAGTGCTTCCTCAACGAGATCATCTGGGCCTACGACTACGGAGCGAAGGCCACGCGCCGCTGGCCGACCAAGCACGACACGATCCTCGTCTACGTGAAGGACCCGCGCGGCTACCATTTCGACTCCGCCGCTGTAGACCGCGAGCCGTACATGGCCCCGGGCCTGGTGACCCCCGAGAAGGCCGAGCGCGGCAAGCGGCCGACCGACGTGTGGTGGCACACGATCGTCTCGCCGACAGGCCGCGAGAAGACCGGGTACCCGACGCAGAAGCCGGAGGGGATCCTCCGCCGCATCGTGCAGGCGTCCAGCCGCGAGGGCGACGCCGTCCTCGACTTCTTCGCCGGCTCCGGCACGACCGGCGCCGTCGCGCACGCTCTCGGCCGCCGCTTCGTCCTCGTCGACGAGCACGCCGACGCGGTCGCCGTCATGCGCCGCCGCTTCGCCGCCCTCGACCCGGCGCCGCTCTTCCTCTGACGCGGGCCCTCTCGACTCCTCAGACGTCGCCGTCCTCGCTCGCCACCCCCGCGACTCCTGCGCACCAGCCGGCTCCCACTGTCCAGAAGGTGTCGCACTCGACATCGATCGCTCCGACTGTCCAGGAGTTGTCGCACTCGACGCCGACTGCGACAACTCCTGGACAGTCGTGGTGGGAGGCGCGCCTCCCCAGGTGCGGGATCAGGGGTTCGTCCACAGAATGCGGATCGCGGGAGTCGGACGAGGATCACGGACCGCCAGAATCGCGGCATGTCCAGCACCGACCTCGGAGCCTTCACCCGGCGAGCGGCACTCCGCGCCGGGATGACGGACGCCCGGCTGCGCACTCCCGCCCTGGCCAGCCCCTTCCACGGAGTGCGCACCCGGGTGGCGCCCGTCACGCACCTGGAACGAGCCGCCGCCTATCTGCCGCGGCTGCGGCCCTGGCAGCTCTTCTCCCACCTGACCGCGGCCGAAGCCTGGGGAGTGCCGCTCCCGGCGCGACCCGGCGAGGACGATCCGATCCACGTGGCGGCGACGATGCCGCACCGGCCCCCCAGGACCCGGGGTGTGATCGGCCACACCCTCACGGAGACGGACAGGGTCGAGCGGCACGGCCTGCCGGTGACAGGAGCGGTGTCGACGTGGATCGCGCTCGCGCCACTGCTGTCCGCCCGCGATCTCCTCGCGGCGACGGACCACCTCCTGTTCGAGCCGCGCTACCCGCGCCGGGACGATCCGCGTCCCCATGTCCGGCTTCACGAGCTGCAGGACCGCCTGGCCTCCCATCGGGGCCGGGGCCGACGCGGCCTGGCTGAGGCTCTGCGGCTGGCATCGACCGGAGCCGCCTCGCGGAGGGAGACCTGGCTCCGCGCTCTCGTCGAGGAGGCGGGACTGCCCGCGCCCGACGTGAACGCCGAGATCAGGATCGGCGGCCGACTGCTCGCGGTCGGCGATCTGGTCTTCGAACGGTGGAAGGTGGTGGCGGAGTACGACGGCGGCCAGCACCGGACGGACGACGCGCAGTTCTCACGCGATCGTGAACGGCTCCTGGCCCTGCACCTCGCGGGCTGGATCGTCGTGGTCGTCCGCGCGGAGGGTCTGACCCGGGGCAGGGCGCGCACGATCGCCGAGCTCCGTGCCGCTCTCGTGGCCCACGGCTGGCGACCGTGATGCACCTCGTCGACGGATCGACCCGCTCGTCCATCCCCGCCCCGCCGCCCGCGTCCGCCTCACCGTCCGGATCCGTTCGCCCGTCCGCATCCGATCGAGCACGTGGAGTTCTCCGACTGTCCAGGAGTCGTCGCACTCGGCGTCGACTGCGACGACTCCTGGACAGTCGCGGGCCGGGGTCAGCTGCTGGCGCGGATGACCAGCGACGTCGGCATCAGCGTGCGGTGCTCCACGGGGAGCCCCTCGATGCGGGCGGTCAGCAGCTCCACCATGCGGGCGCCGAGCTCGTCGGGGAGCTGGCGCACCGTGGTCAGCGCGGGGACGGCGTTCCGCGCGAAGAGATCGTCGTCGAAGCCCACGACGGACACGTCCTCGGGGATCCGGCGGCCGGCCTCGCGGAGGGCGGCGTAGGCGCCGACCGCCATCTGGTCGTTCGCGGCGAAGACGCCGTCCAGGTCGGGGTCGCGGGCGAGGAGGCGGCGCATCGCCTCGGTCCCGCTGGCCGGCGAGAAGTCTCCCCACTCGACGAGGTCGTCGGCGAGGCCGGCGTCGGTGAGTGCTCCGCGCCAGCCGATCAGGCGGTCGACGCCCGGCGGCATGTCGGCGGGGCCCGCGATGGTGGCGATCCGGCGCCGGCCGCGCTCGATCAGGTGCGCGGTGGCGACGGCCGCCCCTTCCGTGTTGTCCACGTCGACGAAGTAGGAGCCGCGCTCGTCGGGCGAGAGCGGTCGGCCGCCGAAGACGATCGGCAGCGTGCCCGAGAGCGCCGCGTAGGAGTGGTCGCCGGAGTGGTGCGATACCACGAGCGCGCCGTCGACGTTGCCGCCGAGCAGGTACCGCCGCGTCTTCTCGCCGTCCGTCTCGGACGCGATCAGCATCGAGAGCGTGTAGTCCGTGTCGGCCAGGCGCATCGCGGCGCCCTGCACGATCGAGGCGAAGAACGGGTCCGCGAAGACGCGCGCGGTCGACTCCGGCACGATCAGCGCGATCGACTGCGTGCGCCGCGAGGCGAGCATCCGCGCCGCGTGATTGGGCACGTAGTCGAGCTCGCCGATCGCCTTCTCGACGGCGGCCACGATCTCGGCCGCCACCTGCGGGGCTCCGTTGACCACCCGCGAGACCGTCGCGCGCGAGACTCCGGCCCGCGCCGCGACCATCTCGAGGGTGGGGGAGCGGCCCCCGCCGCGGACGCCCGTCGGCTCGCTCACGGGTCAGTCCAGGATTGCCGCGGCGCTGCCGCCGAGCAGTCGGGAGTAGACCAGGCCCGAGTCCTTCACGATCCGCTCCTGCGTGTCGTAGTCGACGCGCACGATGCCGAAGCGCTTCTCGTAGCCCCAGGCCCACTCGTAGTTGTCGAGGAGGGACCAGACGAAGTAGCCGCGGACGTCGGCGCCCTGGTCGATCGCGTCGGCGACCTTCTCGACGTGGTCGAGCACGTACTGCGTGCGGTCCGCGTCGTGCACGCGGCCGTCCTCGACGACGTCGTCGTAGGCGGCGCCGTTCTCGGTCACGTAGAGCGGAGGGAGGTTCTCGTACTCCAGGCCCAGGCGGGTCAGCAGGTAGCGCAGCCCGTCGGGGTTCACCTCCCAGTCCATCGCGGTGCGCGGCAGACCGCGCGACGGGAAGGTGATGAACTCGGAGCCGACCCAGGGGGAGCCGACCTCGCGGTCGGTCGCCTGGGCGAAGTCGTCGGCTCCGGCCGGCAGCGGATGCGCCGAGACGTTGTCGTCGTGGTAGTGGTTCACGCCGAGGAAGTCGAGCGGGAGCGAGATGAGATCGAGGTCGCCGTCGACGATCAGCTCGTCGAGCCCGAGCCCTTCGACGTCCTCGAGCAGGTCCTCGGGGTACTCGCCGCGCAGCAGCGGGTCGAGGAAGATCCGGTTCTGGAGCGCGTCGAAGCGGCGTGCGGCGTCGAGGTCGGCCTCGTCCTCGGGGTCGTCGGGGACGGCGTTCGAGAGGTTGAGCGTGATGCCCAGGTTCTGCGCTCCGAGCTGCCGGAGCGTCGAGACGGCCAGCCCGTGGGCGAGGTGCGTGTGGTGCACGGCGGCGAGGGCCTTCTGCTGCGAGATCACGCCGGGGGCGTGCACGCCCGCGCCGTAGGAGAGCAGGGTCGAGCAGAACGGCTCGTTGAACGTCGTCCAGTGCTGCACCCGGTCGCCGAGGCTCTCGTAGACGGCCTCGGCGTAGTCCCGGAAGCGCTCGGCGGTGTCGCGGTTCGCCCAGCCGCCGGTCTCCTCGACGGCCTGCGGGAGGTCCCAGTGGTAGAGGGTGAGCCACGGCAGCACGCCGGCGCCGAGCAGCTCGTCGACCAGGCGGGAGTAGAAGTCGAGGCCCTCGGGGTTCACGGCGCGGTCGCCCGGCTTCACGCGCGCCCAGCTGACCGAGAAGCGGTAGGAGCCGAGCCCCAGCTCCTTCATCAGCCGCACGTCCGCGGGCATCCGGTGGTAGTGGTCCACCGCGACCTCGGGGGTGTCGCCCTTCGCGACCGCTCCGGGGACGCGGGAGAACGCGTCCCAGATGCTGTCCTCCTTGCCGCCCTCGTGGCCGGCGCCCTCGATCTGGGCGGCGGCGGTCGCGGATCCCCAGAGGAAGCCGGCGGGCCAGTCGCGGACGGCGAGCCGGTCGGCGCGGGCGATCTGCTCCGAGAGGCTCGGGGTCGCGGGGGAGGGGGTGGGGGCGGCGCTCATTGCGGACTCCTTCGGCAGCGGTCCGACCATCCTAGAGCCCCGGTGGAGCGCTCTCTCGCCCCGGAACGCGGGACATTGCGCCCCGGACGACCGCGAGGCGCCGCCTCCCCGGCCGGACACCGCGGTGAGGGCGGTGTCCGGGCGGCGGAGGCGGCGCCTCGGAGGAGAGGAGCGGAGCGCAGGACGCGGGCCGGTCGGCGCTTCCCGATCAGGCCCGGTGGGCGCCGTGCCCGTCGCGGGGAGGAGCGGTGCGGATCGAGTCCGTCCGGACGTCCGGCTCGATGCTGCCCGCGGCCAGGTCGGCCCCGGCGCGCGCGGCCAGCTGCGGGTCCGTGCGGCGCAGCTCCTCCGCGCTGTCCTCGGCCGCGAGGTCGTGCGCCTCCTGCATGGCCGACTTCGCCCGCAGCGGCGGGGTCTTGAGGAACCACGAGAGCACGAAGGCCAGCAGGACCACGCCCAGCGCGACCTGGAACACGGTCACGGTCGCGTCGTTGAACCCGGTCAGGAACGGGGCCGACAGGGCGCGGTCCGCGGTGTTCAGGAACGACGTGTCCCCGTCGAGCGCGGAGCCGATCGCGGCGGTGTCCTGCGACTGCAGCAGCTTCAGGATCCCGGCGTTGGCCGGGTCCGCGGCGACGGCGGGGTCGGTGACGGCCCGCTGCAGATCCGCCGCGAGCGCCGGGTTCTTGAAGGCTGCGGCGATGGTGTCGGGGATGCGGCTGAAGAGCACCGAGAAGATCACGGCGGTGCCCAGGGTGCCGCCGATCTGGCGGAAGAACGTGGAGGCGCTGGTCGCGACTCCCATGTTCGCCACGTCGACCGAGTTCTGCGAGGCCAGGGTGAGGGTCTGCATCATCTGCCCGAGCCCGAGGCCCAGCATCAGCATCCCGCCCATCATGAAGATCACCGGCTTGTCGATCGTCACGAAGGTGAAGTAGAAGAACGCGGCCGACATCAGGAAGGTGCCGACGATCGGGAAGGCGCGGTAGCGGCCCGTGCGCGAGATGATCTGACCCGAGACGATCGAGGCGATCATCAGGCCGAGGATCATCGGCAGCATCAGGAAGCCGGACTCGGTCGGCGTGGCGCCGTTCACCAGCTGCAGGTACAGCGGGATCGCCATCATGCCGCCGAACATGCCGAAGCCGACGAGGACGCCCAGCACGGTCGCCATCGAGAAGGTCGGCGAGCGGAAGAGCTTGAGGGGGATGAGCGCGTCGTCGCCCATCATCCGCTCGGCCGCGATGAAGCCGATGACGCCCAGTGCGCCGACGATGTAGCAGACCCACGCGATCGGCGAGCCCCAGCCCCACTCGCGGCCCTGCTCGGCGATCAGCAGCAGCGGTCCCGCGGCGATGACGACGAGGGAGGCGCCCCACCAGTCGATCCGCACCGAGCGCTTGCCGGCGGGCTTGGGCAGGTGGAGGAACCGCACGACGATGAAGAGCGCGACGGCGCCGATCGGGAGGTTGATCAGGAAGACCCAGCGCCAGCCGGTGATGAAGAGGATCTCGGGGGTGCCGGCGAGCAGGCCGCCGATGAGCGGTCCGACGACGCTGGAGATCCCGAAGACGGCCAGGAAGTAGCCCTGGTACTTGGCGCGCTCGCGCGGGGGCAGGATGTCGCCCATCACCGTGAGCGCGAGCGACATGAGTCCGCCGGCGCCGAGGCCCTGCACGGCGCGGAAGCCCGCGAGGCCGAGCATCGAGGTCGAGAAGCCGGCGAGCGTCGAGCCGATCAGGAACAGCACGATCGCGATCAGGTAGAGCGGGCGGCGTCCGAAGATGTCGGAGAGCTTGCCGTAGATCGGCGTCGCGATCGTCGAGACGATCAGGTAGGCGGTGGTCACCCACGCCTGCTGCGAGAGGCCGTCGAGGTCGTCCGCGATGGTGCGCATCGAGGTGCCGACGATGGTCTGGTCGAGCGAGGAGAGGAACATCCCCGCCATCAGCCCGAAGATGACGAACAGGATCTGCCGGTGCGACATCACGGCGCCGGACGGCGTCGAGGTCGGAGCGGATGGAGCGGAGGCGGAGTCGGCCACGGTGGTCCCCTTGTCTGGCGGACGCGTCCAGGCACGGCGATCCGCCGCAAACGTTGCGTGCTGCGCAAAGTTACACCGCGTGCGGAGAGCGCGACAGAGCGTCCGGCGAGCCTGAACGGGATCTCAGGGCCGCCGTGCCGGGGCCGTGCATCAGGCCGGAGCGGGGACCGCCTCGTCCGCCCAGCCGGCCTCACGGAGCGCTGCCCGGGCTTCGGCTCGGGCCGAGTACGGCGTGCGCACGCCGAGGATGTCGCGGTAGTTCTGGTGCCCGGGACCGGCCCAGAGGATGGCGTCGCCCTCGTGCGCCAGGGAGACGGCGACGCGGATGGCGCGCTTGGGGTCGTCGACCTCGTGGATCTCGGCGTCCGGACGTGCGGCGCGGGCGGCGTCGACGAGGGTGCGCCGGATCGAGGCCGGGTCCTCGAAGCGCGGGTGGTGGTCGGTCACGACCAGCACGTCGCTGCCCACGACGGCGGCTTCGGCCATCGCCGGGCGCTTGAGCGCGTCCCGGTCGCCGTCGGCTCCGAACACCATGATCACTCGGCCGGGCGTGACCTCGCGGACGGCCTCCAGGGTGCGGGCGAAGGCGTCGGCACTGTGGCCGAAGTCGACGTACACCGTGGGGCCGCGCTCGCCCGAGACGCGCTCGGTGCGGCCGGGGAGGGAGGCGTCCACTCCGCCGTCGCGGTGCAGCGCGGCGCGGATCTCGCCGATCGGCCGACCGGACTCGATCAGCATCACGATCGCCAGCCCGGCGTTGGCGGCCATGTGGGTGCCGATGATCGGGACGGAGGTCGTGATGGCACGGCCCTCGCGGTTGCCGATCCGGAAGCGGGTGCGGCCGAACTCCTGCTCGAGCACCGTCACGGTCCAGTCGGCGTCGACGCCCGGGAGGGAGGTGATCGTGGTGACCGGCACGCCGGCGACCTCGACGAGGCGCGCGCCCGCGGGGGAGTCGAGCGAGACGACGGCCCGGCGCGCGCGATCGGGCTGGAACAGCTGGGCCTTCTCGCCGAAGTAGGTGTCCATGTCGCCGTAGTCGTCGAGGTGGTCGTGGCTGAGGTTCGTGAAGCCCGCGACGTCGAAGACCACGCCGTCGACGCGGTGGCGGGTGAGCGCCTGGGCGCTGACCTCGATCGCGGCCGCGCCGACGCCCTCCTCCTCCATGCGGGCGACGAGCGCGTGCAGCTCCGTCGCCTCCGGGGTGGTCAGGCCGCTGGTCACCGAGGTGTCGCCGATGTGACGCTCAGCGGTCGAGCTGAGGCCGGGCACGACGCCGAGCTGGCGGAGGATCCCCTCGAGCATGTGGACGGTCGACGTCTTGCCGTTGGTGCCGGTCACGCCGAGCAGCACGGGGGAGCGCTCGGCCGTCCCGTAGACGGCGGCGGCGACGGCGCCCAGGCGGGAGCGGGGGTCGTCGACCACGAGGACGGGCAGACCCGTCGCGCGCGCGGCATCGGCGCCCGCGGTGTCGGTCAGCACGGCGGAGGCGCCGCGGGCCACGGCCTGCTCGACGAACTCGGCCCCGTGGCGGTTGACCCCGGGCAGGGCGACGAAGAGGTCGCCGGGCTCGACGTCGGAGGCGATCAGCGTCACTCCGCTGATCTCGGCCGTCAGGCCGCCCTCGTCGCCGATCTCGAGCGTCCGAGCGAGGGCGGCGAGAGGGACGGAGGGTGCGGTGAGGGGTCGGAGCATGGGGTCCTTCCATCGACGGCTCCGTGGGGGGCCGTGCGGCCGAGGGGGCGGTCGCACACGGAGTCGTGGCTGTCACTCAAGCTAGGGGGTCTGCTTATGTGAATCCTTAGAGGATATGCGCGACCCGCGTGGAGGGGCACGGGTGGACAGAACCGATCGCCGGTGCTTCAGCAGATGCGCAGGAACGGGTCTGTCTAGGCTCGGAGGATGACGTCGAACGAGAACGAGCCGACCGATGGGCGCCCCGTCCGCCGCCGAGCCCTGGTCATCGGGGGTGTGGCCGCCGCGGCGGGCCTGACCGCGCTGGGGGTCGGAGCCGCCATCGGGAACGGAGCGCCGGCGCCCTCGCCGACCCCCTCGACGGCGCCGCCCGCTCCGTCGCCCTCCGCCGCCGCGACCACTTCGGCGCCCACAGCGGAGCCGACCGCCACTCCGACTCCCACACCCACTCCCACCGCCTCCGGGATCGACCTCACCGCGCAGTCCGTCGACGACCCGGCGAGCACCTGGGTCGTCGTCAACAAGCTGCGGACGCTCGCGCCGGTCGACTACGTCCCCGCCGACCTGACCTTCCCCGACGTGCCCTACGTCAACCGGCAGCCGATGCGCCAGGCGACCGCGGACGCCCTCGTCCCGCTCTTCGCCGCCGCCCGCTCCGAGGCCGGCCTCTCGCTGGCGGTGCAGAGCGCCTACCGCTCCTACGACACCCAGGTCAGCGTCTACGCGGGCTGGGTGTCCTCGCGCGGGCAGGCGGGAGCGGATGCGACGAGTGCGCGCCCGGGGCACAGCGAGCACCAGACCGGCTGGGCGGTCGACGTGGTGGGAGCGTCGGGCGCGTGCGCGCTCGAGATCTGCTGGGGCGACACTCCGGAGGGGCAGTGGGTCGGCGCCAACGCCCATCGCTTCGGCTTCCTCGTGCGCTACAAGCCCGACGCCACTCCGATCACGGGGTACGAGTCGGAGCCGTACCACCTGCGGTACGTCGGGACCCAGCTCTCCGGGTACCTGCACGACTCCGGCATCGAGACGCTCGAGCGCGCCTTCGGCCTTCCGGATGCGCCCGATTACGCACCGGGGACCACTTCCTAGGCAGTCTAGCGATCACAGACGGACACGATCGGGCGTGACACGCGCCGCTCGTTACCGTACTGTTATTCAGAGCGCTTTCGGAGGCCCGTCTGACGGATCTCCCACCCCCGCCTGGTGACATAGCGGCTTCCCCTGCTCCCGAGCCCGGTCCCCCGCCGAGCCGCCGACCCGTGAGACCTCTCTGTGCCCCCTCGCTCCACCCGCTCCACCCTACCCGCGCGAAGACACCCATCCCGCCCAGACGCTGACCTAGGTGTCGTAGGAGCGGTAGGCGCTCTGCACCGC
>NZ_PSUE01000040.1:0-17163 GCF_002931645.1 Rathayibacter sp. AY2B5
GTGCGGCGCCGACCGCGTCCCCGTCGCCCGTCCGCCCCGGAGAAGAGCCCCATGCAGCGCGACGTCTCGGCCCGCCTGACCCTCGACGTCGCGGCTCCGGCCGCCCTCGTCCTCTCGATCGCGGTGGCCGACGCGTACGGGGCGGAGGAGTCGCTGACGCTCACCGTCGACGGCCGCCCGCTCCCCGCTCGCGAGGTGATCGACCAGCACGGCACCCGGCTGCACGTGCTCGACGCGCCGGTCGGGCACCTCGTCGTGGACTACTCCGCGCGCGTCCTGGGACGCCTCGCTCCGCTCGAGGGCGACGAGGTGGACCGGCTGCGGTACCTGCGGCCGAGCCGCTACGCCGAGTCGGACGTGCTGTGGGCGACGGCCCGGGCCGAGTTCGCCGGCCTGGCCGGGGCGGACCTCCTGCACGCGGTGAGCTCCTGGGTCGGCACGCGGCTGGCGTACGTCCCCGGCTCGAGCCTTCCGACGGACGGGGCCGAGCGGACGCTGCTCGCCCGCCGCGGAGTCTGCCGCGACTTCGCGCACCTCGTCGTCGCCCTCCTCCGGGCGCTGGACGTGCCCGCCCGACTGGCGGCCGTGTACGCCCCGGGACTGCAGCCGATGGACTTCCACGCGGTCGCGGAGGCCTGGATCGAGGGGGAGTGGCGGGCGGTCGACGCGACGACGCTCGCGCCGCGGTCGAGTCTCGTGCGGATCGCGACGGGACGCGACGCGGCCGACACCGCGTTCCTCGGCGTCTACGGCGGCATCGCGACGCTGCGCGAGCTGACGGTCGGCGCCGTGGCCGACGTGCTGCCGGGCGACGACCTCGACCGGCCCGTCTCGATCGGCTGAGCGGGCGGCCGAGGCCGGCTACTCCGACTCGACGAAGCGCCGCCAGGCCCAGATCGACGTGCACACCGCGCTGAAGGCGACGACGGCGAAGAGCACCGGACCCGCTCCGCCGTCGGTCGACCAGGACGCGATGGTCGGGGTGAGCAGCACGAACAGCACGGTCGTCGCGAGGAGCGTGAGCCCGAGCCAGAGCAGCGGGGACCAGCGCAGGATGCTGCGGCCGGCGGGGCGCCCGACCGGGAACAGCAGCACCACGCTCGAGCCGACCGAGATCAGCGTGGTCGCGCTGAGCACCTCCGCGGCGAGCACGGAGCCGAACGAGCGGTCGGGTGGGACCACGGCGGAGGCGCCCCAGGCGAGTCCGGCGAGGCCCAGCAGCGAGACGACGCGGACGGTGGAGAGCTTCGCCCGGTCGACGGCGGATGCGCCCTCGGGGAGGACGAGGCCGATCACCACGCCGAAGAGGAGCGCCGGGTCCAGTCCCGCGAAGCGCGAGACGAGAGCGGCCGCCGCGACCAGGAGCAGCGCGCGCGGAGCGGCGACGACGCCGATCCCGCTGACGCCGATCCGCCGGCCGACCAGCGCGGGGAGGGCGGCGGCGACCGCGTTGACCACGGCGACGGCCACGATGACGGCGATCAGCAGGCGCAGGTAGGCGGGCTGGCCGTCGACGCGTCCCGAGAGCAGGACGAGGCCGGCTGCGCAGCCGATCATCCCGACGACCATCAGGCGCGGCGAGGCGGGACCGGTGTCCGGCTTGTCGTCGTACTCGACGGCGGCGCGGTTGCGGCCCGTGAGGTGCCAGCTGCGCTCGGCGCGGGGCGCCCGCCCGGCCGCGGCGAGGCGGGCCGGCACGACGACCAGGGCGAGCGAGAGCAGAGCGAGCGCGAGGGAGCGCATCCAGTCGGCCATCGAGACGACGGGCGATCCGGCGGACAGCGCGGTGGTCATCCCGGTCGCCGCGCTCCAGCCGCCCGGCTCCGATCCGGCGTCGGGGGCGGGCTGCGGCGGCACGTCACCGCCGTCCTGGTCGGGAGCCGGGACCGGTGCTGCCGTGGGCTCGGCGGTCGGCTCGTCCTCGGGCGCGGGCGCGGCCTCTCCGGGGCGGACGGGCGACGGGGACGCGGTCGGCGCCGCACTGCTCGGAGCGGGAGACGCGGCGGCCCCGGGCGCGGTGGCCGCGGCTCCGGGGGCGGCCGGCGTCGTCGCGCTGGGCGTGCCGGTGGGAGCGGTCGTCGCCGCCGCGAAGGTCACGTCGATCCAGGGGCTCGGCGGGCTGTAGTTGCCGGCGCTGTCCCCGGCGATGGCGGAGACCCGGTGCGCGCCCGCCGTGATCGTGCCGCCGGTGCAGCTCCAGGTGCCTCCGCTGACCGCCGCGTCGCAGGTGTTGACCCGGTCCACGTACACGTAGGCGCGAGTGCCGTCCACGCCCGTCCCGGAGTAGGACGCGCCGCTGAGCGGCAGGGCGGCGCCGTTCGACGGCGAGGTGAGGGCGGGGGCGGCAGGAGCAGCGGTGTCGACCACGAGGGTCACCGGCGCGCTGGCCGGCGAGGCGGCGCTGCCGGCGAAGGAGGCGGTCTGCGTCGCGGTGACGCGGTAGCTGCCCGGCGCCGGAGTGGGGGCGAGCTGGCAGAACCACGCGCCGCCGGAGTCGGCGGTGGCCAGGCACGCGGCGCCGCCGTTCGAGACCGCGGCGACGCTCGCGCCGGGGTAGGCCGTGCCGCGGACCGAGCCCGCCGAGGTCGCCGAGCCGTCGACCGACTCGATGACGGGGGCGCTGAGGACGGCGATCGGGACGGCGGCCGAGGTGGTCCCGCCGCCGGCGAGGAGCTCCACCGCGACCAGGGTCGCCGGCCCGTCGTCGAGGGAGACGGCGCAGCTCCAGCCGCCGTCGGGGCCCGCGGTGGTGATGCAGAGGGGGTCGCCGCCGCCGCGGAGCCCGATCTGCACCTGGTCCCCGGCCGTCGCCGTGCCGGTGACCGTCGTCGCTCCCGTGCTGAGGACCGCGCCGGAGGAGGGAGCGGTGATCGCGAGAGCGGCGGCCTGCGCGGCCGGCGCGGCCAGCCCGGAGACGGAGGCGACGGCCGCGAGGAGCACCAGCAGCAGGGCGGCCGTGCGCCGCGGGGATCGGCGGAGTCGGGGCACCGGCACGACCGGTGAACCCCCCGGTACTGCCACGTCGACGCCCGATTTCACGATGCGTCCATTGCACGGGGGCAGGGGGGAGCTGTCAAGCGCGCCGCACCACTGTTCCCGGATGTACACCATCCGGAGGAGGCGTCTCAGTCGGTCGGGGGAGTCGGGGAGATCCGGGAGAGCGCTTCCGCGAGAATATACCCGTCGATCAGATCCGGAGGACAGTGGAATGCGCGAAGACGAGGCCCGCGGGCGCGATCGGCGGGAGGTGCGCGTCGAGGCTGCGCGCTTCGACGATCCGCGCGAGCTGGGCGCACTCCTGCCGCCGGGCCTGCGCATCGGACTGGCGCAGAGCGCCTTCCAGACGGAGGGCTCCCTCGAGACGGGCGGCCGTGGCCGGTCGGTGTGGGACGACTTCGCGCTGCGACGGGGGACGATCGCCGAGGAGGCCACTCCCGAGATCGCGACGGACTTCCTCCTGCGCTGGCGCGAGGACCTCGCGCTGCTGATCGATCTCGGCGTCGACGAGCTCCGGCTCTCGGTCTCGTGGCCCCGGCTGCAGCCCGACGGCCGCGGGCCGATCGACCGCGGAGGGCTCGGCTTCTACGACCGCCTGCTCGACGGGCTCGCCGAGACGGGGATCCGGGTCGCGCTGACCCTGCACCACCGCGACACCCCGTCGGCGCTCAGCGGCGGCTGGATGAACCGCGACACCGCGTTCCGCTTCGGTGATCTCGCCTTCGAGCTCGGCGGGCGGTTCGGCGACCGGGTCGCCGACTGGATCACCCTCGACCAGCCGTCGACGGTGATGCTCGAGGGCTACGCGCTCGCGCGGCAGGCGCCGGGCGCCGGCCGGCTGTTCAGCGCCCTGCCGGCGCTGCACCACCAGCTCCTCGGGCACGGCGTGGCGCTGGAGGCGCTGCGAGCGGCGGAGGTGACCGGGAGGATCGGCCTCGTCGACGCGCTCGCGCCGGTCGAGCCCGCCTCCGACGACGACCGGGACCGCGCCTTCGCCTCCCTGGCGGACATCCTGCGGAACCGCCTGGTGGCCGACGCCGTGCTGACCGGGTCCTACCCGGTCGGACCGGAGGAGCTGCCGCCGTTCCTCGGCGCCCTCGCGCAGGCGGATCCGGTCGACCTCGCGCGCATCTCGGCTCCGCTCGACTTCTACGCGGTCGCGCCGCTGCCGCCGCTGCGGATCGTGTCGGGCCGCGACCCGGCGCTGCCGACCGGGGTGGGCGCTCCTCCCGCGCTCCCCTTCCACACGGCGCCCTGGCCGGAGCTGGACCGCACGGGCGACGGCTCGCCGGTCGCACCCTGGGCTGTGGTCTCGGTGCTGCGGTCCCTCGTGGAGCGCTACGGCGACGCCCTGCCGCCGCTGGTGGTGACCGCGCTCGGCGCGAGCTACCCCGACGAGCCCGATCGCGAGGGTGCGATCGTCGACACGGAGCGGATCCGCTGGCTCGGGGCGCACCTGGCCGCTCTCGCCGAGGCCGTCCACGACGGACTGCCGGTGGAGGCCGTGCAGCTCTGGACCCTGGTCGACGCGTTCGAGTGGCAGCACGGCTACAGCCGCCCGCACGGGCTCGTGGCCGTCGACACGCGCAGCCGGGACCGCGTGCCCAAGGCGTCGTTCGACTGGCTCCGGCGCGTCCTCGACGCCCGCTCCTGACGCGGGGGCGTGCGAGACTGCCGCCGTGCGCAGCCTCCTCGCCCTCGCCTCCGTCCTCCACGCCGACCCCGCCCCGGTGCTCGCCGCCCTCGCGGACGTCCTCGCCGCCGACGGCGCCTACGAGCGGCGGGGGAGCGGGCTCGAGCGCCGGCTCCCCGTGCTCGGCGTCGAGCAGTGGCGGGTCCTGGCGGACGAGGAGGGGGCCCGGGTCGAGTGCGAGCTGGTCGCCGCACCCGCCTCGTCGGCGCTCGCCGGGGTCCTCCTCCGGCGTCGGATCCGCGAGGCGCCGGACCGGTTCCGCGCGGTCGTGACCGCGGTCGCCGACGCGGTGGAGTGACGCTCCGGGGACGCCCGCGCGGGTCCGCTCCGACGCCCGCTCTCCGCTCCGCCCGCCGCTCCGCCCGCCGCCCCGCCTCCACCCCGCGCCAGCGCCCCCCGAACGGGGAATGCGCGGGCGCTCGCCGCTGTTGTCTACCGATGACGGGACGGGGCTCGGCGCCCCGCCCACCGGACAGCTCGGAGGAGCCAGAGGCAGATGGCAGGAACAGGGATGAACAAGGGTCGAGGGGCGCGCGGCAGTGACGACGAGATCGTCTATCGCCGCCACGCGAACGGACGCGGCATGGTCGCTCCCGGATCGCGCGTCTCGGCGACCGCGTACGTGGAGACCGGCGCCTACGTGGAGCCCGGCGCGACCGTGGGCGAGCGCGCCTGGATCGGCGCGGGCAGCTGGGTCGACCGCGACGCCATGATCGGGCACAGCGCCTTCATCGGCGCGAACGTGCACGTCGGGCCCGAGGCGATCATCGGACCGGGGGCGCGGATCGGGAGCTACTCCCGCATCGGACGCTCGGCCGTGATCGCGACCGGCGCCCGCATCGACCGCGACACCGTGGTGCCCGACGGCGCCCGGAAGGGCATCGACGAGGCGAGCGAGAGCGGCCGCCGCGCGGCCTGACCCCCACGACCCTGTTCCGCCGGCTCCCCGGAGCGGCGGAATAGGGTCGTTCCATGTTCGAACTCCACCACCTCAGCGCCCAGGAGCAGTGGGACTGGCTGCAGCGCGGAGAGGTCACGCCTCTCGAGCTCGCCGATCACTACCTCGCCCGGATCGAGCGCTGGAACGGGGAGCTGGGCGCCTTCGCCACGGTGACCGCCGATCGGGCGCGGGAGCGGGCATCAGCGCTCGGCACGGGGCCCGGAACCGCTCCGCTCTGGGGCCTGCCGAGCGGCGACAAGGACCTCTGGCGGCGCGCGGGCGTGCGGACCGCATCCGGATCGCGGCTGCGCGAGCACCACGTGCCCACCGCCTCCGACGAGATCGTCGAGGTGCTCGACGCGGCGGGAGCGGTCAGCCTCGGCAAGACCGCGACGCCCGAGTTCGGGATGCCCTCCTACACCGAGACGCGCATCGGCCCGCCCGCCGTCACGCCCTGGGACACCCGCCTCGGGGCCGGCGGATCCAGCGGAGGAGCGGCGGTCGCCGTCGCCGCGGGACTGCTGCCGTTCGCCCCCGCCTCGGACGGCGGCGGGTCCATCCGCATCCCCGCCGCGGCCTGCGGCCTGGTAGGACTGAAGCCCTCCCGCGGACGTGTCGCCGCGCTCTCCGGCATCGGCGGAGTCGGCGGCCTGACGGTCGCCGGGCCGATCACCCGCTCGGTCGCCGACGCGGGCCTCCTGCTCGAGGGCATGCTGGAGCGGACGAACGGCCGCCTCCCGCAGCGCTGGTCGCTCGGCGCGCCCGGTGACGGCGACGGCTCGTTCCTCGGCGCCGCGGTGCGCGGAGAGGGGCGCTTCCAGATCGGCGTGCTGACGGACTCGCCCTGGGACGAGGAGTACGAGATCGCTCTCGCTCCGGAGGCGCGCGCCGCGCTGGACGAGGGGATCGCCGCGCTGGCCGCGCTCGGCCACGGGCTCGAGGAGGCGTCGCTCCCCCCGAGCGCCCCGTACCCCGCCGCGTTCCGGACGCTGTGGCAGAGCGGCGCCGCGACCCTGCCCGTCGAGGGCGCGGACCTCGATCTGCTGGAGCCGCTGACCCGCTGGCTGGTGGAGGAGGGACGCCGGCGCTCCGCCCGCGAGATCGTCGGGGCGGCGTCCTGGCTCTCGGGCTACGAGCGCGCGGTGATCGCGGCGTTCTCCGGCGTCGACGCGGTCCTGACGCCGTCGCTGGCGATGACGCCGCGTCCCGTCGGCTGGTACGACCTCGATGATCCCGAGCGCAATTTCGAGCAGCAGTGCCTCTACACGCCGTACACGTCCTTCGTGAACGTGAGCGGCCTCCCCGCGATCACCCTTCCGCTGAGCACCACGGAGGAGGGCCTGCCGATGGGAGTCCAGCTGATCGGGCGACCCGGCGGCGAGGCGACACTGCTGGCGATCGGCGCGCAGCTCGAGCGGCGGGCGCGCTGGCAGAGGCGGCACCCGCCGCAGTGGTGACGGGGCAGGCCGCAGTGGTGACGGGTCCGGGCGCGGCCGCACGGCGGATGGTCAGGGTCCGGCTCTGGTCACTGAGGTAAGCCTTGCCTATACTCGAACACGATGTGCATGTTCGAGGACCGCGACGGCTCCGCGCCGGTCGACGTGAAGCAGTTCCTGATCGCGGGCGACGAGACCGTCGTGCCGTGGATCCAGAGCATCCTCGACGCCCTTCCCGCGAACGCCCGCGGCCAGGTCTTCGTCGAGGTCGACGACGCGCGCGGACTGCCGCCGCTCGCCGCCCCCGGACGGGTCTGCGTCACCTGGCTCGGCCGCTCCGAGCGCTCGGGCGCCCCCGGCACCGGTGAGCGATGCTCCCGCGGAGTCGCACTCGACCGCGCGGTCCGGGCCTGGGTCGGCGAGATGTCGGTCGTCGACGGCGACTACCCGTGGGCCGACGGCCGCCACGACTTCTGCGCCTGGATCGGCGGGGCCGGCCCCGTCGTCGCCGAGCTCGCCGCCGACGTCGAGGCGCGCCTGCGCACCTCCGCCGAGCACGCCGCGCGCTGACCGTCCGCCGGGCGTCCCGGCTGAGTGTTAGGCAAGGCTTACCTTCTGTGCGAGACTGAGGCGATGCCTCCGACGACCGCCGCCCCCGCCCGACCGGCCTACCGGCCGTACCTCGCGACCGTCGCCGCAGCGACCCGGATCGCCCCGCACTTCATCCGCGTGACCCTCACCGGCACCGGCCTCGACCACGTCGGCTGCACCGGCCCCGACCAGCGCATCAAGCTCGTCGTCCCCACCGCAGCCTCCGACGCCCCCGCCTTCCTCGCCTCCGTCTCGGACCCCGACGGACCCGACGGACTCGACCCCGACTGGTACGGCCGCTGGCGACAGCTCCCCGACGAGCTCCGGAACCCGCTCCGCACCTACACCATCCGCGCCGTCCGCCCCGAGGACGCCGAGGTCGACATCGACTTCGCCGCCCACGGCGACACCGGACCGGCCTCCGCCTGGGTCGAGAGCGCCCGCGCCGGCGACCAGATCGTCATCATCGCGCCCGACACGCGCTCCGACCTCCCCGGCGGCGGAGTCGAGTTCCACCCCGGCGCCGCCACCTCCCTCCTCCTCGCCGGCGACGAGACGGCCGTCCCCGCCATCGCCGCGATCCTCGAGAGCCTCGACGACGACGCCACCGGAGCCGCGTTCCTCGAGGTCCCCACCGCCCACGACCGCCTCCCGCTCCGCCACCCCGCTGGCGTCCACGTCACCTGGATCGTCCGCGCCCACGCGGCAGCCCCCGGAGCGGCCCTCGGCGACGCGGTCCGCGCCTGGGCCACCCGCTTCCTCACCGCCCACCACCGCGGCGTGGACGTCAGCGACATCGACGTCGACCACGAGATGCTCTGGGAGGTCCCCGACGAGAGCACCGACCCCGGCCTCTACGCCTGGATCGCCGGAGAAGCCGGCGCCGTGAAGCTGATCCGCCGCTGCCTCGTCACCGAGCTCGGACTCGACCGGAAGCGGGTGGCGTTCATGGGGTACTGGCGCCTCGGCCGCCAAGAGTCCAACTGACCCGGAGCGCCGCAGGGCGACGTTCTGCGGCGTTGTCGTCGGGCGCGATACCGCCGGTATCGCTTCCTCCTCCGCCTTGCAGAACGACGCCCTGCGACGCTCCGGGCGCTGCTCGTAGGGGTGCGGCGCGCCAGGGGCGCGACCGCGGAGGACGATGCTGATCGAGTGGACCTCGTAGAGGGCGTCTCGAGAGTCACTGCCGACGGACCTCGCGCGTGATCGAGCGGTTCTCGGGTGCCCGGCGAGTCGGGCGACCGCGCCCGGACATGCTCATCGGGTAGCCCTCGGAGAGGGAGTTTCGAGATCCACGCCCGACCGATTTCGCGGCTGATCGAGAAGCTCGCCGGCACACACCGAGTCGGGCGACCGCGCACAGACCTGCTGATCGGGCAGCCCTCGGAGAGGGTGTGTCGAGATCCTCCCGGCGAGCGCGCCGGGTGCTCCGCGCCGCCCCGCGCCGAGTCGGCGGCGGCGGGGAGCGGCAGCGGCTACAGGGTGGGGGAGACGCCCACGAGGCGGCTGGAGAGAGTCCAGAGGTCGTGGGCGAGAGCGCGGTCGCGGGCCTGGGGGTTCAGGGAGCCGTGCGGCGTCAGCTGGTCGAAGTAGCTGCCGCTGGCGGCGCCGACGTCGGGCTCGGAGGCGAGGGTGATCAGCGGCACCGCACCCGCCTCGGCGGAGATGCCGAAGGAGCCGACCGAGAGGCTCGTCATCAGCTTCATCATCGTGCTGTCGGCGCCGAAGCTCGTCGAGACGACGCCCGGGTGGAACGAGTACGCGTCGACCGACGTCGTCAGCAGGCGCTCCGCCAGCTCGCGGATGAAGAGGATCGTCACCAGCTTCGACGTGCCGTACGCCCGCCAGCCGCCGAGCCACGGACCCCGGCGGTTGTCGAGGTCGTCGAGCCTCAGGCGACCGAAGCGGTTCGCGAGGCTCGCCGTGGAGACGACGCGGACGCCGGCCCGCTCCCTCGAGGTCTCGATCATCCGCGGGAGCAGGAGCCGCGTGAGCAGGAACGGCGCGAGATGGTTGCTCTGGATCGTCCGCTCGTGGCCGTCGACCGTCTCGGCGCGGTGGGAGACGAGCCCGCCCGCGTTGTTCGCCAGCACGTCGATCCGCTCGTAGCGCTCGAGGAGGCCGTCGGCCAGGGCGCGGACGTCGTCGAGCCGGTCGAAGTCGGCCAGGAACGCGTCCCCTCCCACGTCGGCGGCGACCGCGCGGGTGCGCTCGGGGTTCCGCCCGACCACGGCCACGCGGGCACCGGCGGACGCCAGCGCTCCCGCCGCGACCCGGCCGATGCCGGAGCTCGCTCCGGTGAGGACGACGACGCGCCCCGTCATGTCAGTGACCACGGAGATATCCGCCCTTCTCGAGACCGGCTTCGATCTCGAATCGATTGCGCAGCGGATCGCGACCCGCCACCGTGTACGCGAACGGGAACCACATCCCGTAGAGCCGCCACTGCTCCTTGTGCACGGCCTCGTGCTCGAGGACGCTGTCGGAGGCGTTGGTGCCCGTGAGGTAGCTCGTGCCGACGCAGGACCCTCCGCGGCCGAACGCCCAGGAGGGCAGACCGGTGAAGACGACGAGGCCGTGGCTGCGCCGGATCGGGCCCGTGCTCCACAGCGCGCCCCAGGCGAGTCCGACCGCGCACGCGAAGAGGTAGCCCGGCCGGGTGATCGCCGGATCCAGGGCCACCATCGCGACGGCTCGACGGAGCGCGCTCACGCGCTGTCGCGTCCGTAGGTCTCGAGCAGCCGCAGCCAGACCTCGCTGATCGTCGGATAGGAGGGGACCGCGTGCCAGAGGCGCGAGAGCGGCACCTCGCCGACGACGGCGATCGTCGCGGAGTGGATCAGCTCTCCGACCTCCTTGCCGACGAAGGTGACGCCGAGGACGACCTTCCGGTCCTCGTCCACGACCATCCGCGCGGTGCCCGTGTAGCCGTCGGCGGCGAGGGCGGCGCCGGCGACCGAGCCGATCTCGTAGTCGACGACGCGGGTGCGGTAGCCGGCCTTCTCGGCGACCGCGGCGGTCAGGCCGACCGACGCGACCTCGGGGTCGGTGAAGACGACCTGCGGCACGGCCTCGTGGTCCGCGGTCGCGACGTGCGCTCCCCAGGGGGCGTCGTGGACCTCGGCACCGGTGGCGCGCGCGACGATCACGTCGCCTGCCGCACGGGCCTGGTACTTGCCCTGGTGCGTGAGCAGTGCGCGGTGGTTCACGTCGCCCACCCCGTAGAGCCACGGACGCCCGCCGCCGAGGGGAGCACCGTCGCCGCCCAGCACGAGCATCGTGTCGTCGACCGTCAGCGAGGAGCCGGGCTCGAGGCCCACCGTCTCGAGGCCGACGTCGCGGGTGTGCGGGGCGCGGCCGGTCGCGGCGAGCACCTGGTCGGCCTCGATGACGTCGCCGCCCTCGAGCGTCACGGCCACGGTGCCGTCGGACCGGCGCTCGACCGAGACGGGCGAGTCGCCGAGGCGCAGGTCGACGCCGAGCTCCTGGAGCGCCGAGCCGACGAGCTCGCCGGCGAAGGGCTCGAACGGCGCGAGGAGTCCGCTGCGGGCGACGAGCGTGACGGAGGAGCCCATGCCGGCGTAGGCGGTCGCCATCTCGGTCGCGACGACTCCGCCGCCGATGACGACGAGGCGCGGCGGCACCTCCTCGGCCGAGGTGGCCTCGCGGCTCGTCCAGGGGGATGCCGCGCGCAGGCCAGGGATGTCGGGGACGACGGCGGTGGTGCCGGTCGCGACGGCGACGGCGGAGCGGGCGCGGAGCACGCGCACCTCGCCGTCGGGTCCGGTCACGGTCACCTCGCGCTCGCCGCTCAGGCGGCCGTGCCCGCGGACGAGCTCGATGCCGGCGCCCTCGAGCCACTGCACCTGGCCGTGGTCGTCGAAGTGGCTGGTGAAGGAGTCGCGGCGGGCCAGGAGCGCGGGCACGTCGACTCCTCCGCTCACCGCCTGCGCCGCGCCGGGGAGATCACGGGCGGCGCGGAGCGCCATCGGCGGCCGCAGCAGCGCCTTCGAGGGCATGCACGCCCAGTAGGAGCACTCGCCCCCGACGAGCTCGCTCTCGACGACGGCCGCGGTGAGGCCGCCCTGGACCGCGCGGTCCGCGAGGTTCTCGCCCACCGGCCCTGCTCCGATGACGATGACGTCGAACTCGTCCGTCGTGCTGCTCATGCTGTCTCCCTGGGGTTCTCGGAGGCGTCGAGCCCCGTCGTCGGTGGGTGCCCGGCGCTCAATGCGCCGGCACGATCTCGGCCCGCCAGCCGTCGTAGCGGCCGCCGTGGCTCTCGACCGCCTCGATCACCTGGCGGAGGAACGCGGTGGTCGACTCCTCGTCGACCGCGGCGTGGTGGCTCGCGACGAGGACCTGCCTTAGCCTCAGCCGCGAGATCGCGATCTGGAAGCCGGAGGCCACGAGGACGCGCCCGGCCCGTCGTGCGGTGCTGCGGCGGGAGAAGACGGCGAAGTGGTCGACCTCGCGCAGCTCCCACACCTGGTCGCCGTAGCGGAGCCGGATCTCGAGCTGCTGCGCGGCGCGCTCCTGCTGCGCCTCGAGGGAGGAGCCGCCGGGCGCCGTGACGGTGGTGCTCTCGTCGCTCATCGTCCGGTGAACTCCGCCGTCGTGCGCTGGAGGAAGGCCTCGGTGCCGATGCGCGCATCCTCGGACGCCGCGAGACGCGCGAGCACCCCGGGGAGCGCGGCCGCGGCCTCGGCGTCGGACGCGGCGACCGCGAGCCGGGCACTGGCCAGGGCGGCCTGCACGGCGAGCGGCGCCTGCGCGGCGATCCGGGCGGCCAGCGCCCAGGCCGCCTCGGCGACCGTCCCGTCGGGGACGACCTGCTGCACGAGGCCGATGCGGTGGGCCTCCTCGGCGTCGAAGAGGTCGCCGGTGAGGATCCAGCGCATCGCGTCGCCCCAGCCGACGGCGCGGGGGAAGCGCAGCGTCGCTCCGCCGAAGGGCAGGATGCCGCGGGCGACCTCGATCTGGCCGAAGCGGGTGGACCGCTCGGCGAGGACGACGTCGCTCGCGAGCGCGAGCTCGATGCCGAGCGTGAGGCAGGTGCCCTGGAGGCCGATGACCACCGGCTTGCTCACGGGGCGGGTGCGCAGGCCCCAGGGGTCGAGACCGCCCTCGGGCACGAAGTCGAGGCCGTCGGAGCCCAGGCGGGGCCCGATGTCGGCGAGGTCGAGCCCGGCCGTGAAGTGCCCGCCCTCGGCGAGGACGACGCCGGCGCGCAGCTCCGGGTCGCGGTCGAGCTCGCCGTACGCGGACGCCAGCTCCGCGAGCAGCCGCAGATCGGCGGCGTTGCGCTTCTCGGGCCGGTCCAGCACGATCGCGAGCACGGTCCCGCGCCGCTCGGTGCGCACGCGCGGTCTCTCGTCGCTCATCGTTCCTCCGCTCGGTCCCGTCCGACCATCTTGCCGGGTGCCGCCGACACGCGCTCGGGCTTGCGCGCCGATGGCAGGGCTCTCTCAGGCCCCGCGGGACAGAGCGCCGAGGAGGCGGAGGATCGTGGGCAGGTCGTCCTCGGCCGCGGTCGGCGACGACGGGGCGAACGAGGTGACGCCGGCGCCCGCGAGCGGGAAGCGGGACCGGAGGGCGTCGAGGCTCGCGACGAGGCGCGAGGCGGGAACGCCGAAGGGCACCGGGTCGAACAGCCCGGCGAGATCGGCGGGGTCGAGCACGTCCAGATCGAGGTGCACGTAGACGGAGGCGGCACCGGTCGCCTCGACCGCCGCGACGAGCGACTCCGGGTCGAGGGCGTCCGCGGGCAGCACCGCGGCGCCCCGCTCGACCAGCCGCTCGAGCTCGCCGTCGTCGGCGGAGCGGACACCTCCGAGGACGACGCGCTCGTCGGCCACCCGCTCCTCGGCGCCCGCGCTCAGGAGGCCGACGCCGCGTCCCAGCGCGGCCGAGAGGACCATGCCGCAGAAGGCGCCGCTGGGGGAGGACTCGGGAGTGTGCGCGTCCGGGTGGGCGTCGAGCCAGACCAGCGCGACCGGGCCCGGTGCCGAGCGCACGGCGTGCCCGATCGCCGCGAACTCGACGCCGCAGTCGCCGCCGATCGTGATCACGGGACCGGTGCGGCCCGAGAGGGCCTCGCGCACCCGCTCGGCGACGGTGGCGACCGAGGCGTAGCGGCGGATGCCGGTGTCCTGGGCGTCGCCCGCCTCGGCGGGGATGTCGAGGGTCGTGGTGGCGGAGGAGGGCAGATCGCCCCGGATCGCCTCGGCTCCGTCGACGAGGCGCATCGCGCGCGTCGACGCCGAGCCCTGCCACTGGGGGACGACGAGGAAGGAGGCCATGTCCCTCACTATGGCACGCGCGCCGGTGCCGGGTGCCTGCGTGCTCAGGCCGCGGGCAGGCCTCCGGGAACGGCTGCTGGGCGGAGCGACGGGGGTGCGCCGTCGAGGTCGACCAGGGCCTCGTCGAGCGCGGAGCGGGCGCGGTCGGCGGCGGCGCGGGCCTCGTCCAGAGCGCCGGCCGGATCGCCTGCCGCACGGCGCACCGCGGTGTCCAGCTGCCCGAGCGTCTCCACCGCGAGGATCCGGGGTGCCGCGGTGATGCGCTCGCCGTGCACGGCGGCCAGGAGCAGCACCGACTCGGCGCCGAGCCGGGCCGCGGTGCGCGCCGCCTCGAACAGGAGGAGCTGGCGCTCGGCCTGGGCCCGCGGCTCGCGGTACCCGGAGACGACGGCGTCCAGAGCGGAGTCGGCGTCGAGCAGCAGGACCAGCAGCGCGGCCGGATCGTGGCGGGCTCCGGCCGACCGGGCGTCGTCGGCGTCGAGGAGGAGCGACCGTGCCGCGGCGCACGCGACGGCCACGTCGGCGGCGGAGGCGAGCTGCGCCGAGGTGCGCAGGTCGGAGAGGGTGGCGGCCCGCTCCAGGTCGTCCCGCACGGAGCGCTCGACGCCGCTCAGCTGCACCTCGGCGCGGGTCACGAGCCCGACCAGCGAGTCGACCGCGTCGAGCAGGGCGTCGGGATCGGGGGAGCCGCCGGCGGCGACGTGCTCGACGGCCTCGCGCAGCGGTCGGACCCGGCGCTCGGGAGTGGTCCCGGCGAGGACGGAGACCTCGGAGCGCGCCTGCTGCACGCGCTCCGGGAGGGACGGGCTCGGCGAGGTCACTCCGTGATCGTACGGCCGGAGTGTGACACCGCGTGACACGGCGGTTCGACCGGCGGCGGCGGCGTGCCCAGGATGGAGTCATGACCCGCTCACTCGCCATCGTCGAGGTCGCCCGCGTGCGACCGGGCCGCGAGGAGTACCACGCCTACGTGCAGATCCTGAACGGCCGCATCCTCGCCCTCGCGCACGAGCGCGGCTGGCGGGCGGAGCGCTTCGCCGCCGAGGAGCTGGGCACGGAGGAGCTGCTGGCGCGCACGGCGGGGGCGGACGCCCTCGTCCTCGCGGGCGGCGAGGACATCGCTCCCGAGCAGTACGGCGCCGACCGCGGCTACCCGGCCGAGGGCCCCCACGCGGAGCGCGCCGACGCCGCCCAGATCGCGCTGGTGCACCGGGCACTGGCCCGCCGGACCCCGCTGCTGGGCATCTGCCGCGGCCTGCAGATCGTCAACGTCGCGCTCGGCGGCACGCTGGTGCAGGACCTGGGTCCGGAGGCGGAGCACGTCAACGCGGCGGCTCCCGCTCACCAGCGCATGCACCGGCACGAGGTCGGGCTCGCGGCGGGCTCCGTGCTCGGCGGGCTCTTCGGATCCGAGGCGCTCGCGGTGCAGAGCGCGCACCACCAGGCGGTCGACCTGCTCGCTCCGGGGCTGCGGGTCGTCGCCCGGGCGGAGGACGGCGTGATCGAGGCCGTCGAGCACGTCGCGGCCCCCCTCGTGGGTGTGCAGTGGCATCCCGAGGACCCGGACGCTCCCGCCGGTCAGCTGGCGACGCTGCTCGACGGGCTGGCGCTCGCCGCCGCCCGCGGGGAGTTCGCGCTGCCCGTCGCCGCCTGAGCGGCCGGGGCTCCCCGCGGGCGACCGGCCTCAGCGGGCCAGTCGGGCCATCCACGCCTCGATGTCATCGGCCGAGCGCGGGATGCCGGCCGAGAGGTTCTCGGCGCCGTCGGAGGTGACGAGCACGTCGTCCTCGATCCGGACGCCGATGCCGCGCAGCTCCTCCGGGACAGTGAGGTCGTCGGGCTGGAAGTAGAGGCCGGGCTCGATCGTGAAGACCATGCCCTCCTCGACCAGTCCGTCGAGGTACATCTCGCGCCGTGCGCGGGCGCAGTCGTGCACGTCGAGTCCGAGGTGGTGGCTGGTGCCGTGGACCATGTAGCGGCGGTGCTGCTGGTTGTCGGCCTCGAGCGCCTCCTCGGCGCTGAACGGCAGCAGGCCCCACTCGGCGGTGCGCCGCGCGATGACGGCCATCGCCGCGGCGTGAACCTCGCGGAAGCGGATGCCGGGTCGGACGATCGCGAACGCGGCGTCGGCCGCCTCCCGCACCGTCTCGTGAACCTGGCGCTGGGCGTCCGTGTAGCGGCCGTCCACCGGGAAGGTGCGCGTGATGTCGGCGGTGTAGTAGCTGTCCTGCTCGACGCCGGCGTCCAGCAGCACCAGCTGGCCGGGGCGCACCGGCCCGTCGTTGCGCGTCCAGTGCAGGATGCAGGCGTGGGGGCCCGCCGCGGCGATGGTGTCGTAGCCGACCGCGTTGCCGTCGGCGCGCGCGCGTCCGTTGAAGACGCCCTCGATCAGGCGCTCGCCCTTCTCGTGGGCGATGATGCGCGGCAGGTCGGAGAGGACGTCCTCGAAGCCGCGGCCCGTCGCGTCGACGGCGGCGCGCAGCTCGGCGATCTCGTAGGCGTCCTTGACCAGGCGGAGCTCGGCGATGTCGCGCTCGAGCGCCGCGTCGCGGTCCGCCCGCTCGTCGGCCTCGACCGCGTCGAGACGGCCGGTCACCGCCGGGTCGGCCTCGCGGAGCACGGCGAGGGGGACGCCGTCGTGCGCGTCGAGGACCGCGTCGAGCTCGGCGATCCCGCGGGTGGCGAGGCCGAGATCGCTCGCGACCTGCGCGAGCGACGGACGCGGCCCGATCCAGAACTCGCCGATCTCGGGGTTGGCGTAGAACTCGTCGGAGTCGCGGCCCGCGCGCTCGCGGAAGTAGAGCGTCGCGCTGTGGCCGGACCCGGCGGGCTCGAGGACGAGGACCGCGCCGGGCTCGGAGTCGGAGCCCCAGCCGGTGAGCCAGGTGAAGGCCGAATGCGCACGGAACGGGTAGTCGGTGTCGTTCGCGCGCTGCTTGAGGCGGCCCGCCGGGACGACGATGCGCACGCCGGTGTGCAGCGCGGAGAGGCGCTCGCGGCGGGAGGCGGCGAAGGACGCCTGCTCGCGCGGAGCGGGCAGCGGCTCCTCCCGCTCGGCCCAGCCGGACGCGATGAAGTCGCGGAAGCGGTCGGAGGCGGGGGTCGTCGAGCGGTTCGCGGTGGCGCGGGGGCGCGGGGCGGCGGCGGGGTCGGGCGTCTGAGCGGCGGTCCGCTCCTCCGTGTTCGTCATGACTCCCATTGTCC